>CAWKYX010000158.1:0-8193 GCA_963854265.1 Acidimicrobiia bacterium | reverse complement strand
CGGGTGCACCTATATCCCTGCCCACCCAGCCGATGCTCCCGCCCAGACGGTCTGCAACGCCACCTTCCCAGGCGTCGAACGTTATGGACTGGTGTGGTCAGGTGACGACCCAACCGGCGAGCCCCCTGAGATCGCGGTACTCGAAGGAGCGAACACACTGGGCCTGCGCAACCTGCCGCTGAACGTCGAGCCCGACGCAGCGCTTCGGGAATTGGCGTCATACGCGTTCAGCCCAAGCGCCCTTGTCGGGAGCCAGGGCGCAGATGCTGTTGCCGTCGAGGTGACAGACCAGGGTCCTTCGTGGGTCCAGCTCACCTCTCGTTCGATGCCGCACGAGACCACCGCCGTCTTCTTTGTGCAGCCAGTCGACTCCGCCCGCTGCGTGATCCGAGGTGTGCTGGCCGACCACGACGCAGAGGCAGACTCCGAGACCATTGTTCGCCATCACAGCCGAGCCTTGAGCCGCCTCCGCGACCGGCTCGAGGGTGAGGCTTCCGAGCGGGTGCTGCCCGAACCCATGACCCCGCGGCTCCAACAAGTGCCGCTCAAGCTCTCTGTCTTGGCGGAGGCACCCCTCGACGGTCGTGCTGCTCCCCTCCGGGTCACCGTCGCGCGTCGTTGGGAGACGGCCGAGAACATCGCCGCATTCGAGTTGCGCTCAATCGATGGGCAACTACCAACCTCCCAGCCGGGCGCCCACATCGATGTCCATCTTCCAAATGCGCTGATCCGGCAGTACTCCCTTGTCAACGGACCCGGCGAGACGGATCGATATGTCATCGGCGTCAAACTCGAACCCAACTCTCGCGGTGGGTCCTCGAGTCTTCACAACGACATCAGGAAAGGCGATGTGCTCGCCATCTCCGAGCCCCACAACAACTTCAGCCTGCGCCGAGACTCGTTCGAGACCATCCTCATTGCCGGTGGAATCGGCATCACACCCCTGCTGGCCATGGCACAGGCTCTGCATCACAACGGACTGGTTTATCGACTGCACTACTTCATGCAAGGTGACCAGCACCAGGCATTCCGGGAGATACTCGACTCTCTCGGCGATGGCGTCACCCAACATGTCGGCTTCGGTCCCGACGAGACAGGAGTGGAACTCAAACGCATCCTGGCTGCACCGGCGGACGGGCACGACGTATACGTCTGTGGGCCAGGCCCCATGCTCAACGCCGCCAGGGCCATCGCCGAAGCCGCGGGCTGGCCGGACCGTGCCGTGCACTTCGAGTACTTCAAGAATGCGAACGAGCTGGACCAAACGTCGACGTTCGAAGTCGAACTGGCGCGCTCTGCTCTCACCCTGGAGGTCCCGGCCGGGCGGTCGATCATCGAGGTCCTGCGAGCCAACCGCGTGTCGGTGCCGACCTCGTGCGAGCAAGGTGCGTGCGGAACGTGTGTCACTCCCCTTCTCGCCGGCGTCGCCGATCACCAAGACGTCTACTTGACTCAGGCCGAGCGCGATAGCGGCATAGCGATCTGCGTCTCACGGGCGGCCTCGGACCGCCTCGTGCTCGACCTATAGGGACTGGAGGCTTTCGACGATGATCACGCTATACGACTACGAGCTCTCGGTGAACTGCTACAAGCAGCGGATGCTGATGAGCATCCTGGACATTGTCTACGAGGCCGTACCGGTCGATTTCTTTCCTGGTTATGAGCACAAGGGCGAGGCCTTCGCCGAGATCAATCCCCTCGGCCACATCCCCGTGATCGAGGACGACGGTTATGTGTTGTGGGATGCCCATGCGATCCTGACCTATCTCTGCGTGCGCTATGATCCAAGCGGCCAGTGGTATCCCACCTCGAACCCACAGCTGCTGGGCGAGGTCGCATCCTGGCTTCAGTTTGCCGAGGGCACCACAAACACTGCCTCGGCAGCCAGGCTCCACGACACGTTGGGTTACGACTTCGACATCGACGTAGTCCGGGCCGGCGCGCACAAGCTGTTTCGTGTCCTGGACGAGCACTTGTGGTTTCGCGAGCAGACCGGACGGGGTTGGGTTGCCGGCGCCGACCACCCAACCATCGCCGACCTCGCGCTTTTCCCGGACGTGATGTTGGCCGAACAGGGCGGCATCAGCCTGCTCGACTACCCAGCACTGCGCCGCTGGACCGACCATTTCAAACGAGTCCCGGGCTTCGTCGTCATGGCCGGGATCTACCCCGCTTCACCTGCCCAGTCACCGGCCTGACCTGCTCCGGCGGCCGTTGCGCCCGCAAACGTCGGGCCGATCTTCGGCCCAGCACTTAAAACACAAACATTTTATTCAAAACTTTGGACTCGTGGGACGCGAGCACCTAAGTTTCGCTTTATGACGCGCTCCAGATCATCGATTCCCCGTCCAATATTCACCATCCTCGCGATTTTATTCACGTTTTCGATGGTGGCCGCAGCCTGCGGAGGTGATGACGACGACAGCTCGTCGGGAGGTGGCGGCGGCGATGCCCCAAAGCTCGCCATCGTGTACTCGGCCGACTGGTTCGATGGGTCGTGGGGACAGGCCGCCTATGACGGTGCTAACTCCCTGCTCGAGGCCGGGACGCTGTCTGACATCTTGTTGCAAGAGAACGTGCCGCCAGGCGCCGAAGCAGAGCGCGCACTTCGCGCAGCAGCGGAGGACGGGTTCAACCCGATCATCGCTCACTCATTCGACTACGGCGACGACGTCAAGAAGGTCGCCGCAGACTTCCCCGACACCATCTTCGTGTACGCCGGTGGTTTCGGCGATGTCGCTGCGAATGTCGGCGACTACGACCAGCCCTTCTACCAGGCCTCGTACCTCTCAGGCATCCTGGCCGCAGGCGTACAAGGTGGCGGCAACGTCGCCGGAGCCGGAGGGTACGAGATCCCCGCTTGCTACTCGATGTACCAAGCATTCCTCGCCGGTGCACAAGAAGTGCTCCCCAGCACCGAGGGTAGCTTCGTGGCCGTGGGCGACTGGTACGACGTGCAACTCGCCAAAGAGGCAGCGCTCGGACAAGAGTCAGCCGGAGCCACCATGTACATCGGCTGCGGCCAAGGCCCAACATTTGGCCAAATCGAAGCAGCAAATGACACCCAAGGTGTGTCGACCGGGTATGTCGGCGACATGGCCGAGGTCGGAGACTCCGTGCTGTCGTCGTTCGTCTGGCGGCTCGACAAGGTATTCGAGCTGATGATCGCCGACGTTGCCGCCGGTAGCAACGAAGCGCAGTTCTATTCGGTCCCGCTCAGCGAAGGCGGCATGGACGTGGTGATCTCTGCCGGTCGTGAAGACCAGGTGAGCCCCGAGGCTCTCGACCTCTACAACCAGCGCCTGGCCGAGATCAAGGACGGGTCGTTCACGGTGCCGTTCATCCCCGAGGCCGGGTGACCAAACCCCTCTTTTGGGCGCGGATCATGTTGGATGCGGGTCGTCACCGAGGGGACCAAAGGTTCCCCCGGTGACGGCACGCCCCCAGTCAGCCCTTGACCGCGATGGTCCTGGCAGCCGGGGAGCGACGAGCAGTGGCGCGCTGGTGGAGATGCG
The DNA here is from genome assembly GCA_963854265.1 of Acidimicrobiia bacterium. GTDB lineage: Bacteria > Actinomycetota > Acidimicrobiia > Acidimicrobiales > UBA8592 > CAWKYX01. The sequence continues at coordinate 4,678 of CAWKYX010000158.1, read as the reverse complement.
CGGCATCACCCGCAACTTTGGCGACACCCACGCGTTGCGAGGGGTCGATCTGACGTTGCGCGGGGGCGAGATCCACGCGCTGCTGGGTTCGAACGGCGCCGGGAAAACGACGCTAGTGCGGATTCTCGCGGGGCTCGATCGACCCGACGCGGGCACCGTCGATCTCCTTGGCCGGCCTGTTGCTCGTTTCGACCCCAAAGCGCTCCGTTCCCAGGGGGTCGCGCTCGTCCAGCAGCACTTCACGCTGGTGCCGACGCTGTCGGCATCGCAGAACCTGGTATTGGCTCGCCCCGAAGGGATCCTCATTCCGGGAGCACGAGCGGCTAGAGACCGGCTCAACACGTTGATCGAGTACACCGGGCTGTCTGTCCGCGATGACGTACCAGCGGGGCGGTTGTCGGTGGGAGAACAACAGCGGCTCGAACTGCTGCGCGCTCTTGACGCTGATGCGCGGGTCCTGTTGCTCGACGAACCCACAGCGGTGCTCACCGACCAGGAGGCCGAAACGCTCCTCAACGTCTGTCGCACCCTCGCGGCTGAGGGTCGCGCGCTGGCATTCATCACCCACCGCCTCGCCGAGGTCTTCGACGGCGCTGATCGCGTCACGGTGTTGGCCGAGGGCCAAGAGGTCATCAGCGACGAGTTGGTTGCCGACCACACCCGGGCCGGGTTGGCCAGCGCGATGATTGGACAAGAAGCCTCGGGCACCTTCACCGACCGGAGCGGACGCAGCAGCGAGAATCACGTCGCTCGACGCCTGGTGGTGTCCGGCCTCAGTCTCGGCCGTCTCGAAGCAATCGACCTCGAAGTTGCAGGCGGCGAGATCCTCGGTGTCGCCGGTGTCGATGGCAACGGTCAATTCGACCTCGAGGCCGCGATGTCGGCGCGATCAATCCCAGATGCCGGCAGCGTTGCCGTGGATGGCATGGTGCTGGAGGCGGGCAATCCGCGTCATCGCCGCGCACAGGGCCTCGCATACATCCCGTCGGATCGGTACCAGTTCGGCCTCATCCGGGCTATGGAGCTGGCTGACAACCTCGAACTCGGCCGAGTCCCACGCTGGCGAGAGCGCCGGGCCGCCCGACGCGAAGGCAGTGTCGCTGCCCTTGACCACTGGAACGTGCAATCGGCGGGGCCCGCAGCGCAAGCGTCAACCTTGTCCGGCGGGAATGCCCAGAAGCTGGTCTTGGCCCGCGAGCTCAATGGCGAACCACGGGCGGTGCTGGCGTGCTACCCGACTCGAGGTCTCGACCCCAACGCTGCGGACACAGTCGCCGCTCGACTGGTGTCGTGCGCCGACGATGGAGCGGCCGTGCTCTGGATCGGCGCCGAGCTGGACGAATTGCTGGCCGTCTCTGACCGCATCGTCGTGCTCGCCGGTGGCAGCGTCGTCGGACCGTTCTTCCCACCCTATGACCGCGCTGCGCTCGGGCTAGCTATGGCAGGCGAAGCGTCGGACGATCAGCCATGACCGCAACCGTGACGCCTACCGAACCCGCCGAAGAGACTCCCGGCTTGCTCGCTCGTATCGCGCACCGAGCTACGGCTGGAGGGCCGATCAACCAGGTCCTCGTACCGTTGGCCGCCGTTGTTGCCGCGCTCGTCGTCGGCGCCGTTTTCATCACCTTCGATGGCTCCAACCCTTTGTTGGTCTACCGCGAGATCGTCAGCGCAGTCTTCACGGGGCGGCGCGGCTTTTCCGATACCGCCACAGCGGCCACCCCGCTGATCCTCATCGGGCTCGGATACGCCATTGCCTATCGTGCCCGCGTCTTCACGATCGGCGCCGAGGGCCAATACCTGGTGGGTGCCGTTGTTGGGACGGCTTGGGTCACCGCCGGCGGGATTAGCGACATGCCCCGGTTCCCGCTCATCATGTCCGGCCTGTTGCTGGCCGCTCTCGGCGGTGCGTTGTGGAGCATGTTGGCCGGCTGGCTCGGGGTGCGTTTCGGTGCCAACATCGTGATCTCCAGCCTTATGCTCGTGTATGTCGCAGAGGCCGTCCTGGCGTGGGCAGTGCGCGACGGCATCAAGGACCCGGACTCCTTCGTCAACCAGAGTCGCCAGATCGGTCCTGCCACACTGCCAGATCTGCCTGGGACATCAACACACATCGGCTTCGCCCTCGCAGTCTTGTTGGTTCCCGTCGCCGCGGTATTGATGGCCCGCCACCGCGGCGGTTTCCGCGTGACTGCCTATGGACACAACCCGAGCGCGCTCGACGCCAACGAAGTGCGGAGCAAGACCGTCGTGTTGTTGGTGATGGTCATTGCTGGAGCGCTGGCCGGGCTCGCTGGCATGGTCGAAACGGCCGGCGTCAGCGGACGGTTGGGAGCTCAGGCCTCGGTCAACTTGGGGTTCGAGGCCATCATCGTTGCATTGCTCGGCCGTCTCAACCCGGTTGGGGTTCTGTTCGCAGGGCTCAGTCTGGCGGGCCTCACCATCGGGTTCGAGTCCGCGCAACGTGAGTTCGATCTGCCATCGTCGCTAGTCGGGGTGATCACCGCGCTGATTGTGGTGTTCGTCGTCGTAGGCGATGCACTTGCCAGCCGAGGAAAGGAAGCCGCCTGATGGACATCCTCTTCAAGATCGAGACACTCGAGGCTGCAATCCGCTTGGGCATTCCCGTAGCGCTGGTCGCTCTCGGCGCGCTCGTGTCAGAGCGCACTGGGGTCCTCAACCTCGGGCTCGAGGGGATGATGCTCTCTGGTGCACTAGCCGGCTACGCGGCGAACGAAGCGACGGGGTCCCCCTGGGTGGGCCTGCTCGCCGGTGTTGCCGTCGGCGCATGCTCGGGGGGCGTGCTTGCCCTGCTGGTCGTCACCGCCCGGGCCAACCAGGTCGTCACGGGTATCGCCCTGACGTTGCTGGCCATCTCGGCCACGACGTACCTTTTCCAGCTGCAGTACGCAATCGGCGGTATTCCGCCGCGCGTCAACCGTCTCGGCATGACCCCGCTGGTACTCATGACGCTGGCCTGCGTCGTTGCGCTCTGGTTTTTGTTCAACCGCACGACGCTTGGCATGGCCATGGGGGCGGTCGGTGAAGCACCGGAGGCCGCCGATGCCCTGGGCTACCGAGTCAATCACCTTCGTTGGGTGGCCACCATAATCGGCGGCGGCTTAGCGGGGCTCGGAGGGGCAGCGCTGGTCAACGGGCCGCTCGGTCTCTTCATCGGGAACGTGACCGCCGGCCGCGGTTGGGTAGCGTTGGCATTGGTGGTCTTTGCCGGATGGCGACCCGGAGCCACGGTCGCCGGGGCACTGTTGTTTGGCCTGTGCGATGCTGCGCAGCTGCGATTGCAGGGAACCACCACCGACATCCCGTATGAAGTGTTCCTCGCGCTTCCCTATGTGGTCACGCTGGTCGCACTCGTCCTTCGAGCACGCGCCAGCAGAACCCCCGCGGCGCTCGGCGTCGCGTACGTCCGCGGCGCGCACTGACCGCTCAAGGGCGGGCGCCGTCCTACGAGACCCTCAAAGAGGGGAGCCGGCCTGGACCGGCCAGCTCCCAGTGAGCAGTGATTGCTTTTGACGTCCGCTTCACGCGACAGGGCGCACGTTGACGGCCGTGGGATTTGTGATGATGTCGAAGACTGCGCTGCATTTTGCCGAGGCGGCAGTGCCTTCAACCCACGTACTGCGTGCCGTGAACTGGAACGCGGCAAGGCCGGGATCGGCTTCCATCTTCGCGGTTGTCCCGCATAACTTGTCGACGGGGACGCCGTTGCATTCGGATTAGGCGTTGACGGTGCTCATGGTGTGACTCTCCTACCTGTTGTCGACGCCGCCTGGTCGGGCGTCGAACTGGGTGAGTCACACCATCAATCAAATACGCCGCGAAGGCTTCAAGATGACTTGGAGATCCGCTGAAGATTGAGATCCGCTGCCCACCATCGTGGCAGCGGCTACGGGGAGGTCAGCTGCGGAGTGTCCGGGGACGCGAGGACCGGATAAAGAGCAGGCCAGCACCGAGCAACACGCCTGCGGCGATGAGGAAGAGCTCGACCTCGGAGCCTGTGGCTGGCGGTTCTTCGGCAGGCTCTTCTTCAGCTGGGGGGTCTTCTTCGGCGGCCTCACTGACGAACCCAAGCCGTACGTAGGAAACAACGGCGTCGATCTCTTCGGCGCTCAACGTCGCATCCCAGGCGGGCATGTTGCCCTTGCCTTCGGTGACCGACGTCACGTGGACGGCACGATCGGGTTGCTGCATGGCGATATCGGTGAGCGGACGTCCGCTCGAAGAGCCTGTCCCCTCGGACACGTGACATGACACACAGTTGGACTCGAAGACCGCCATACCTGCCTCAACCTGGGCCGGATCGTCGACACCGCCCTGGGCTGAAGCTGCATCGAACGTGAAGAGCAATGCAGCCGCGATGGCAAGCCAAACCAGTGACTTGAGCAGGGGTAATCATTCCCTTGTGATTCCGGTGTCTGCAGCATTATTGCCCAGATTCCGCGGCGATGCACGAACAGCCGACGCAGATCGGCTTCCGCTTCCCTTCGTGGAGACGGGCGGGGCCGATTGCAGCTTTGGAAGCCCGGGCGACTGCCGAGGGTTGATCATCCATGACCTTTCGAATGGCGGCCGCAGCGCTGTGTCTTGGGCTCGTCGCCGCTGCATGTGGGTGGGTGGGTGGGTGGGTGGGTGGGTGGGTGGGTGGGTGGGTGGGCCC
>CAWKYX010000157.1:0-8222 GCA_963854265.1 Acidimicrobiia bacterium | reverse complement strand
CCGCTGACGCCCACCCCATAACTTGGGCCTGGTGCTGAATCGACGCTGCAAACCTATACAGGGGCTGAGACTGTATTCGCTTGCCGGCAGTAGCCATGGTGCGCGGCCTTCTAGACCCAACCGTGGACTCGTACTGCTCGAGGACCTTCGGGATGTGGCGCGTGTAGTTGTAGAGCCGCAGCCCTTCGAGATAGTCGAAGCGAGCCGCTTGTTCCTGAGTGGCCGGCGGTAGCAAAGGCATCTGGGGCCTCCTTATTCGGCGGCGACGAAGTCCTGGATCCGGAGGAGACCGTTGCCGGTCACCACCTTGTTGAGCTCGACGTAGTCGGCATGGGCATAGTCGAGACCGGTCCAGGCAATCGGGTAGATCGGGAAGTCGCGGGCGAAGATTGCCTGGGCATCCGCGACGGCCTGATCCTTCGTGGCCGGATCCAACATGCCGGCCAACGTTGCGTTGAGCTCATCGCTTCCGTAGTTCATGAAGTTCGAGAACCCGGCCGCTCCTCCGTAGAGGTTGGTGTAGTACTGGGCGTCGAAGAATGCGGGCACGTCGATGGCATCGACGAAGAACTGTAGCTCACCGGTACGGCCATACTTCCGACCGTCGAAATCGGCCCGAGGCTGCTTGTCAAGCTGAAGGTCAAAGCCGGCTTCGCGGAACGAACTCTGGACCAGAATCGCGATCTCTTCGTCGACGGGCAGGCCTTCGGCGTAGGCGAGCGTCAGCGGAGCATCGAGCTCCGACAAGACCGCCCGTGCGGCGTCGAGATCGGTCCCGAGGAATCCACTGTTGTCATAACCCGGTACGGGCGGGATCAGCAGAGAATCCCACGCCGTTGCGCTGCCGCGGAACACGACGTCGATAATGTCGTCGTACGGAATGGCTTGGGCAATGGCGGCCCGCACCGCGAGATCGTCGAACGGCGGTTCGTACGTCAGCGCCAAGAACGCACCTGTGGTGGTTGGAATCGCGGTCACTGTGGCACCGTCAGATTCCCTGACCTCGTCGAGAGCCAAGATGCCGAGTTCGGCTGCATAGGCGGCATCGCCACTGAGGAGCAACTGGAGACGAGTGTTGGCATCGGGAACGCTGCGCTGGGTGACGGTTTGAAGTGCCGGCTGCTCACCCCAGTAGTCCTCTCGAGCTTCGAGGGTGACGGACTCGCCGCCAGGCCCGAAGTCCGTGATGCGGTAGGGCCCGAAGCCCGCAGTGTTCTGGTTCAGCCACTCGTTGGCGAAAGGATCTTCGTCCGTAGCGTGGCTCAGCACTTCGACCGAGTCATAGATGACCAACCAACCTGTACCGAGGGTGGGAAGGAACTTGTCTTCGTTGGTTGCCAAGGTGATCTCCAGAGTCAGGTCATCGATGACCTCTATCCCAGACCCATCGAGACAACCGAAGGCTCCCACGCACATGCCGCCGACGAACATCCAGAAGCCGCCGGTGGCATCGGTCAACCCCTTCTCGATCGACCACTTCACGTCCTCGGCGGTCATCTCACGACCAAACTCGCTCATGACTCCAGCACGCAGTTGGAAAGTGTAGACGGCAGAGCCATCGTCGAGGACCTCGAGGTCCCAGCTCTCTGCGAGCTCCGGCTGGGCTTGCTCGGCGTTGGTCCCACCGACCGCTGCTGCCAGCGCGTCAGGGTCGCTGGGGATTCCCCAGTTGACCAGGCTGTCGTAGGTGGCGAAGAAGATCTGCACTGAAGGAAGGTTGTTCTGCCCTGGGCCACCAGGGTTCACCGCGAGGACCGGTCCGCTGTGGGCAATGGTGACCGCCGCCGGTATCGCCGACGGCGGCAGATCAGCGTCGTCATCGGAACCCGAGGAGTCGTCCGAACTCGAGGAGTCGTCCGAACTCGAGGAGTCGTCCGAACTCGAGGAGTCGTCCGAACTCGAGGAGTCGTCCGATGGCTGAGCCGCGGGTTCCGCGTCGTCATCGCTACCACAGGCGGCGGCGATTAGCGCAAACGCCAACAATATTGCCACCAGTGTTGTCCACCGTCCTGGCCGATTCCTGCGTCCTGTGTTGTTCGTAGCATTCATGTACACGTCCCCTTTAGAATCCCCAGATCCGAGGATTAGGTAAGTATACATCAAACGAACATGGTGCACAAGCTCTGTATACTTAAGCCCTACTGGGCGCGAGGTTCGTCAGCGGACACCCTCACGACCCTTCATCAGTCAAGCGATATTCAGCGGCCGCACCCGCCAGATCGTGCTTATTGCCAACAACAAGGCACGCAGCCTCGTGGCCCGCGCTTGCGATGCGAAGCTCGGGTTGAGCCTCCTCGCAGGCGTCCATGCGCAGCGGACAACGCTGCGCAAAGACGCAGCCCGAAGGTCGCTCGCCCCCGCGAACCTCCCCTTGGACGACGGGAGCAGCGGGCTTCACATGGGGGTTGACAGATAGCTCCGCGCCGATCAAGAACTCGGTGTAGGGATGCTCGGGGTTGGTGAGGACCTCGTCGACCGGACCAACCTCTATGAGCCGACCCAAGTACATGACCGCAACACGGTCAGCCACGGCCCGAATGGTGGTCAGGTCGTGCGAGATGAGCAGGTACGTGAGCCCGAACTGCGCCTGCAGGTCTACGAGCAGGGACAGAACTTCGGCCTGTACTGACACATCGAGTGACGCGGTGGGCTCGTCAAGAACGATCACCGATGGATCGGTGGCGAGCGCCCGGGCAATGTTCACCCGCTGCTGTTGGCCACCGGACAATTCGTGGGGATACCGGGCGCCGAGGTCAGTGGCGAGCGAGACCTGCGCGAGCAGCTCGTCGACTCGCTTCCGGAGCACGTCCCCGCGCATGTCGGTGTGCAAGAGCAGCGGCTCGCACCCTGTATCGAGGGTCTAGCGACTCCAGCGGTTCCTGAAACACGATCTGCATCTCGCTGCGCCAGGACCGCAGCTGCTTCGGGTTGGCGCCGACAATGGATCTTCCCAACACCTCGACGCTGCCAGCGTCGACAGGAGTCAGGCCAAGTAAGCACCGAGCGACGGTGGACTTACCCGAACCGCTCTCGCCGACAATCCCCAGGGTCTGGCCACGCTCGACGACGAACGAGACATCATCGATCGCCACCACGCCGGCCTGACCCCGCCGCGCTCGGAAGGTCTTGTGTAGGCCATCCACAATGATCGCATGGTCGGTGTCGGCGTCATCGTCGGTGGCAGGGCCCTCGTCGCGGCTCCGGTGGGCGTCACAGGATGTGGCGTCGTGTCCGCTATTGGTCATTGCTGAGCCGCCAGTCGCTTTGTGCGAATGTAGCCCAAATCCGACGCGGTAATGAGCCTCTTGGTGTATTCCTCTGTGGGGTCGAGCAGCACAGAGCGGACGGCTCCATCTTCTACCACGCGTCCTTCTGACATGACAGACAGGGTGTCGCAGTACTGAGCCACGACACCGAGGTCGTGGGTGATGATGAGCACCGACAGCGTGATCCGCTTCTGCAGAGAACGGATCAACTCCAGGATCTGGCGTTGAATCGTTGCATCGAGGCCCGTAGTTGGTTCGTCAGCCACCAACAGCGATGGGCCGCACACCAACGCCATGGCGATCACGGCACGCTGCGCCATGCCGCCGCTCAGTTCGTGCGGGTACGCCTTGGCCACCCGATCGACGTCATCGATGCCGACGAGTCTCAGGTGTTCGCGGATACGCGCAACACGCTCTGCCTTGTCCAGGTCGAGGTGTGACTTGATGACGTTGCCCATCTGGTTCTCGATGTTCAACATTGGGTACAGGGCCGTCCGAGGATTCTGGAAGACCATGCCAATTGCTGCGCCGCGCACCTCGCGCATTTCAGCCTCGGTCTTGGCCAGGAGATCCTGGTCCCCGAAGGTGACCGAACCAGCGGTCACCCGACCGCCTGGCGGCAGGAGCCCGACGATGGAACGAGCCGTCATCGATTTACCCGAGCCGGTTTCGCCGACGAGGCCGTGCATGTGGCCCGTGGCAAGAGTGAGGTCGACGCCGTGCAAGATCGCCGTGGACGTGCGCCGGGTCGCGATCTCGAGCTCGAGGCCACGAACGCTCAACTGTGGGTCGGTCATTTCGAGCCCACTTCGCGTGCCTTTTCGATGCCTTCGCTCAGCAGGTTGAAGGCAAAAACGGCCACCGAAAGCGCCAAACCGGGAAAGAGCGAGATCCACCACTGCCCGGTGGTCATGTTCGATGCCCCGGTGAGAATCATCGAGCCCCACTCGGGTGTGGGCACCTGCACACCGACACCGAGGAAAGCGAGGCCCGCAAGCGTCAGGATGCCGTACCCCATCGATACGCCGAACTGGACGATCGTGGGACCGAGCGAATTCGGGAGAATGTGACGAAACACGAGTCGTGGCGTGGAGTTCCCCAAGGCAATCGAGGCCTGCACGAACCGCTGCTCTCGAACCGTCAGCACGCGACTGCGCGTGAGCCGTAAGAAGACGGGGACGTTGACGAACGCGAGGACGTAGACGACGTTCGTAAGGTTGTTGCCGCTCAATGAGACCAGGGCAATGGCGAGTATCAACAGCGGGAATGCCTGAACAATATCGGCGACCCGCATCGAGATCTCGCCAGGGATCCCTCGTGAGAATCCGGTCACGACGCCGAGTACAACGCCGATCACCGCGCCCAAACCGACGCCCATGACCACGATGGTCAGGTCGATCCTCGGGGCCTGAAAGACCCGCACGAAGATATCGAGGCCGGATCGGTCGGTCCCGAACGGGTGCCTGCTGCTGGGGGGTTGAAGCGCTTCACGCGGGTTGGCGATCTCCGCATCGAACTGCGACAGGGCGGGGACGACGTAGGACCCAATGGCCAACAGCGCGATGAGACCGAGCCCAATGACCAGCGGAGGGTTCAACCAGTTGGGCCCCCAGTGACGCCGGCCACCCGGCTCCGTGCGGCTCACAGTCTCACCCGGGGGTCGATGGCGACGTAGAGGAGGTCGACGATCAAGAAGATGACCACGGAGAAGACGCCGGCTACCAGAACGAAGCCTTGGACGGCGGGGAAGTCGTTGACACGAATCGCATTCACGACGTACTGGGCTGCTCCTCCCCAGGAGAACACTGTCTCCACCAGGACCGAGGCGCCCAACAACACGCTGAACAAGATGCCAACGAAGGTCACGACTGGGGGAAGCGAGGCCCGGGCCGCGTACCGCCACAGCGTGGAACGAGGCAGGCCACACGCTCGACCGAAGAGAATCGCGTCGGAGCCGAGGGCCTCGATGGTGGCCGATCTGGCGAGGCGTGTGAGAGGTCCGCTGAAGATTAAGGCCATCGTCGTGAGCGGCAGCCATATCTGATGCAACGAGGCCTTCAGGGCTGCCCAGTTCAGCGTGATGGTTGCATCCACAACCGCCGCGCCGGTTACGTCTCGCGGCGCCGCCGCCCCAGGCGCGATCTGGCCAATCGGCGGTGGTGCCCAGCCGAGTTTGAAGAAAAAGACGAACAACAACAGGAGGCCAAGCCAGAAATCTGGCAGAGACAATGCCGTGAAGCTCCCATATCTGACGGCCTTGTCCGCCGCAGTTCCGCGCCGGTGCGCGGCGTAACTCCCCGATGCCAGTCCCACCACGACGGCGACTACCAACGACAACGTGATGAGCTCCAGGGTTGCCGGCAAGCGATCTGCGAGGTCAGACCGGACGGGTCGGTCGGTGAACAATGACGTACCGAGATCCCCGCGAATGGAGTCGCCGAGGAAATCGACGTACTGCACGCCCAAGGGTCGATCAGTCCCGAGATCGGCTCGAATGTTCGCGATCGATTCCTCGGTCGCGAAGGTGCCAGCAATCTGATACGCCGGGTCACCGCCGGCGAACCGGGTCAGAAAGAACGTCGCTGTGGCGATCGCGAACAGGATCGGGATCATGAACAGGACTCGCCGCATAATCAATAGCGCCCATGCGCGCCCCGTCATGGCCTTGGTGCCTCGGCTGTAGGCGTACCGGCGCGGTTCGGCAACCGCCACACAAGAGTTTCCAGATCTGCCCCCAACGTCGTTTCCACCTAAACCCCCCATTGCTTCGTGAAGCTGGTTTCGCGTCTCAGAACACTAAGTGTACTCATGCTGTATACTACACGCATCCTTCCCAGTAGGAGATGTGTGGAATGAGAGAATCGCCGGCCGCCGAAGTGAACGCATGACTTCGCGCGATTTCAATGCAGGTGAAGCGCCCCCCGGCATTGGGCCGAGGTCACTCGACACGTCCAGGTCAGCGCTTCGAGCGATACTTGTCCGGGAAACCGCCACGATTGTGCCTGGTGTGGCCAATGCCCTGACCGCTCGCCTGGCCGCACAAGCTGGGTTCGAATGCTGTTTCGTCACCGGCGCCGGTGTGGCCAACACCCAGTTCGGACTCCCAGACGTCGGCCTGATCTCCATGACCGAAGTCGACTACGAGGCCACAAGAATCATCGACGCAGTCGATCTGCCAGTCATCGTCGACGCTGACACCGGGTATGGCGGTCCACTGTCGGTCATGCGAACAGTACATACATTCGAACGCTCCGGGGCGGCCGCTATTCAGATCGAAGATCAGGTGTCGCCCAAGCGGTGCGGACACTTCGATGGCCAGACGCTCGTCGATGTCGAGGAGATGGTCGCCAAGATTCACGCGGCGCGCCACGCTCGCTCGGATCCGGAATTGGTGATCATCGCTCGGACCGACGCCTGCGCGGTAGAAGGTCTCGATCAGGCACTGGCCCGGGCCAGCCGCTACGTCGATGCAGGCGCCGATGCCATCTTCGTCGAAGCCCCCCAAACCTTGGAAGAGCTCTGCCGTATCCCAACTGAGCTGCCCGATGTTCCGATTATTGTCAACGTCGTCGAGGGGGGCAAGACCCCGCAACTCCCGGCCGATGAACTCGAAGCCCTAGGTTACCGCATCGTTCTCCACGCTAACCTTCTCTTGCGTGTGACGGTCAGAGCGGCGCAGAGCGCACTGTCCTACTTGCACGAAAATCGGGAAACGGCAGGCTTGACGGACCGGATGATCACCTGGGAAGAGCGCCAGCGGCTGGTGAACCTGAAGGCCTTCGATGATCTCGAATACGACCTGAGACAAGGTGTGACATGACTGAACCCTCCTGGCTGTCGGCCATACCCGAAGAGGACCTGGGGGTCTATGAGCTCGCGGGCTTTGGCGGACCATCAGGTTTTGGGCAACGCCCCGCCTTGTTGTTGATCGATGTCCAGTACCGGACCGCCGGTGATTCGTCGCTCCCCATCCGTGAATCCATCACGACGATGTATCCCACGTCGTGTGGTGATCGCGCGTGGGCTGCGATCCCCCACATTGCCCGGCTCCTCGCGGCCGCCCGGCAGGCCGAGATTCCTGTGATCTACCCGTACGTCGCCCCCAAGAAGGCAGTCGACGCCGGCCGGTTCGGAAGTATCAATCCGACCATCACCGCAATCCCGGAGCACGCCTACGAGTTCGTCGCCGAGGTTGCCCCTACAGAGGCCGACATTCTCCTGCCGAAGCGCCACGCCAGCGCCTTCTTCGGGACCGCACTCACCAGCTACCTCATCGATCTGGGCTGTGACACGGTTATCTTGGCGGGGTGCACCACTAGCGGGTGCATCCGAGCCACAGCCGTGGATGCGTTCTCGTTCAACTTCCACACCGTCGTGGCTCAGGAGTGTGTGTATGACCGCATCGAGATCAGCCACCAGATTGGACTCTTCGACCTAGACGCGAAATACGCCGACGTCATGGGTGTCGACCAGGTCATCGCCCACCTGGCCTGAGATCAGCGCGCCGAAGGTTCGATCAGGCTGCGCATGCTGTTCTTCACATGATCCCTGACAACGTCAGCTGACCGGTCTTCGTCGCCCGAAGCAATCGCTTCCAGGATGCTCACGTGCTCGACAACCGTTTCGGCCAGTCGCTCGGAATTCGCCTGCGCGATGTGGCGTGCACGCTTGATCTGGCCCCACAGCTCGCTCAGGGCGCCCTTGAGTCGAGAGTTACCGGCGAGGTCCACGATCGCCTCGTCGAGACGTTCGGTCAGGTCGTAGTAGGCGCGGTAGTCGGCCGCTTCAATGAGTGCTCCGGCCTTGCGCATCTCTTGCTCTAGATCGATAAGGGCGGTTCGATCAGCCGCCTGGGAGGCCAGGCGGGCGGCGTGGGTCTCGAGGGCCTCACGCATCTGGAAAAGCTCGAAGATGTCTCGCATGGAGATCTCGGCCACGAAGGCCCCACGTCCGGGG
>CAWKYX010000156.1:0-8227 GCA_963854265.1 Acidimicrobiia bacterium | reverse complement strand
CCGACCTCACTCGCCTAGCGCGCGGGGCAGCGCTGGTTGCGTTGCGGTCCAATGAGATCGCTCGGTCGGTGACCAACGACCATGTCGCAATCGCGCTCAGGCGGTTCCGCCAGGCCCGCCCTGACCTGTCCGCTTGACCCACCCGCCACCACCCTGATGCAGCGAGGGCCCACAATGGGACAATGACATTGGCCCAGCAAGACCTCGAAGACCTCGAAGACCTCGATCCGTCGATCCTCGACCGTCTTCCGCCCGACGTGAGGGACAAGATCGACCAGGGGCTGCTCGACAAGTTGCCCGAGGATGTTGTCGATGGTCTGCCCGACGGTGTGCAGGGTCGGATCCCCTCCGGCCTCATCGATGCTGCCGGCGGGAACCCAACACTGGCCGCCGTTCTGGTCGTCGCTGGCATCTTGGGGGTCTTGGGGTTTTTCTACGGCGTCGCCAAGAGCGCATTCAAGGCCGTAGGCTTCTTTGGACTTGTGGCCGCCATTGCCTGGTATTGGTTCGTCAACCGTTAGCCAATTCCGCCCCGGCCGCGGCGACCGAGTGACACCTGGTGCCTGGCACCGACCGTCACCCGCTCCCATGATGGGCTGTGGATGCCGGATCACTTGCGAACATACGTTCGATTACGTAGCCTTGGGTCACGAGCCTTGCGATTGCACCTCCGGCCACGTGGCAGAGCAGCATCTTCGGCGCACAGCGTCCCCAGGTCCAACACCTGGATCGGTTCGAACGGATCCAACTGGATGATCGTTCGTGGGTCGACGTCGGGCGAGATGTGGTTCACGGCAGCGACCAGATCTTCGCTACGTTGCATCACGCCTTGCCGTGCCACGGCGGCGAACGACCGATGTATGAACGCATGGTGGCGGTGCCTCGGCTGTGCAGCCACGTGCCTATCAACGACCCTCTCCTCCCCCAGCCAATTCCGGAGATGGCTATGGCGCTGGCACGCAAGTACGGGCGGACATTCGACCACCTTGGTGCCAACCTCTACCGCGACGGCGATGACTCCGTCGCTTGGCATTCCGGCCGTGTTGGGAGGCGCATTCACGAACCCGTCATTGCGGTGCTCTCACTCGGTGGCTCGCGGATGTTCCGCTTGCGCCCTCGCGGTGGCGGAGACGGAAACTCCATTCCCATGCACAGCGGGGACGTCTTGGTCATGGGCGGCGGGTGTCAGCACGGCTGGGAACACTGCGTACCGAAGGTTCGGCGGGCACAACCACGCATCAGCCTGACCTTCCGTCATGATGGCGACGATGGTGCTGATGGTGCTGATGGTGCTGATGGCCCACCTTGGGGCGTTTCGGTCTGATTGACCCATTTGGTGCGATGGGTCGCGGCCGATCGAAGGGTAAGCCCATGATGACTCTCGCTCCCCACCTCCCTGACATCGCCCCCATGCACGATGTCGTTCCTACTCGGTGGCTCGCTGCGGCCGCCTGCACCGTGGACGGGGAAGGCATCATCTGGGACGGGGTCGAGATCGGCTTCCATGAGATGACGACGGTTGCCTATGCCACTCGCAGTGGCACAATCAACCTCGTTCAACGGCGAGTCGAACGCCGGATTCACGTGACCAGCACCGGCCGATCGCTAGCGATCGAGCTTGCCACTGCGCCATTTGGCCCACGCCACGAGGACCATCAGCGGAGCATTTATGGCGCAGTTGTCGAAGCGCTTCACTCAGTGGTCGAGCCCCGACTCTGTGCCGAACTCCTCCGCGAGATTGCGGCCGGGTCAGTCGTGAACATCGGCCCGCTCGGAGTCAGCGGCGAAGGCGTTCGCCATCAAAACATTCGGCGTGGACCTGCATTGACTTGGGAACAAATCCCGATTGCGATGCTCGACGGCGAAGACGTCACGGTTGTGGCGGCGGCCCCACGACTCAATGACCCGGCCTGGGTCGTGGACATGATTGTGCCCAACGCCGTGTTGTTGCCCGAGTTGCTAGCGGAGTGCGCAGAGGCGTTCTGCTAGGACCTGGTGCGCGGCGGCTGGATCCGACCGGTGACTCCAGCCAGCGCTACCATTCGGCCATGAGTCTTCTGGGAAACCGTGTTGTCCGTACCGAGGATCCCCGTTTTTTGACCGGATCCAGCCAATTTGTGGCAGACCTTGTGAGCGACGGATGCCTGCATGCGGCGTTTGTCCGGTCGACGATTGCCCATGGCGAGATTGGCGAGATCGACACCACAGATGCGAGGTCGATGCCCGGTGTGGTGGCGATCTTGACGGCTGCCGATGTCGACAACGCTCGAGTGGCCCCCCGCACCGGTGGCGATGCCAGCTTGGGCCAGCCATTATTAGCCGTGGACCGAGTCCGGTTCGTGGGCGAGCCCGTGGTCGCAGTCGTTGCCGAGACAGCGGCACAGGCCGCCGATGCGGCAGAGCAGATCTTCGTCGACATCGATCCGCTCCCCATCGTGACAACACTCGAGCAAGCGCTGCTTGACGAGACGGTGCTCTTCGAGGCCCACGGAAGCAACGTCATCGCCGCGATCCCGGTCACGCCGACTGAGATCGACTTCGCGGACTGCGAGGTCGTGGTCGAACGGGTCATCGTCAACCAGCGAATGGCCCCGGCGCCTCTGGAGGCTCGCGTTGGCCTCGTGGACTGGAGCGGCGATCGGTTGCGGGTCTGGGCATCTTGTCAGGGAGCTGGGCCAATCAAGGAGGCCTTTCGAGCAACCTTCGACCTTGACGCCGAGGCCGTCCACGTCATCGCACCCGACATCGGCGGTGGGTTCGGGGCGAAAGGAGCGGCCTCGGGCGAAGATCTCACGATCGCTGCGGCTTCACGGACGCTGGGCCGTCCAGTCCGCTGGGCCGAGACGCGCAGCGAGAATCTCACATCCATGGTCCACGCCCGAGGGCAGCGCCAGCACGTGCGCATGGGCGGCACTCGTGACGGCCGGATTACGCACTACGCGCTCCACGTCGACCAGGAAGCGGGCGCATATTCCGAGATCGGGGCGTTCCTGCCTGCTCTCACGATGATGATGGCCCCGGGCACCTACGACATCGAAAACGTCCAATACAGCTCGCAATCCGTCGTGACGAACACCACGCCTGTTGGAGCCTTTCGGGGCGCTGGAAGGCCTGAGGCAGCAGCCGCCATCGAACGCTCCGTCGACATCTTTGCCGCTGAGATCGGGATGGATCCGGCAGACGTGCGGCGCAAGAATCTCCTGCCAGCCTTCTCCGAACCATACGCGAATGCAATGGGGACGACCTACGACGTAGGGGACTATCCGGCGGCGTTGGACAAGGCACTTGATGCAGCCGGATATGTAGCGCTGCGGGCCCAACAAGCCACGCGCCGGGCGAATGGCGATCGTTTGGCGTTAGGCATTGGTATCGCCAGCTACGTCGAGATCACCGCGATCGGTGGCCCAGACGGGAGTTCGGAGATCGGCACCGTCGAGTTGCTCGACGACGCGACCGTGTTGGCCAAAACCGGCTCAACACCACACGGACAGGGCCACGAGACAACCTGGGCAATGATCATTGCTGACGAGTTGGGTGTTCCCTTCGACAACATCCGGGTCATGTTCGGTGACAGTGATGAGATCCCGAGTGTGAGCGTCACGGGTGGTTCACGATCGGCTCAAATCGCGGGGTCAGCCATGTTTGATGCTTCGCTCAAGCTTGTTGATGCAGCCCGTCAAACTGCAGCCTCGCTGCTTGAGGCCAATGAAGCCGATGTGGTTCTCGACAAGAACAACGGAGTGTTCCACGTCGTTGGGACCCCAGCTGTCAGCATCGGCTGGGACCAGATCGCGGCCCACACAGACGAGCCGTTGGTCGGTATCTCCGACTTCATCCAGCCGAACTCGAGCTTTCCCTTTGGTGCTCACGTGTCGGTCGTCGAGGTCGATCTTGACACGGGGGCGGTCACCCTCCAGCGTCACATCGCAGTCGACGACTGCGGCACGATTCTGAATCGGTTGTTGGCCGAAGGCCAGGTCCACGGCGGCTTGGCTTCTGGTGCGGCGCAAGCCTTGATCGAGGAGATCCGTTTCGACGAGAACGGGACCCCGATGACATCAAACTTTGCCGATTACGGCATTATCTCCGCCGCCGAACTGCCCAGCTTCGAGCGAGTCGAGATGGTCACGCCTTCGCCGCTCAACCCCATCGGGGCGAAGGGCATCGGTGAGTCCGGCACCATTGGATCGACACCAGCGGTGCACAACGCGGTGGTAGATGCGGTCGCTCACCTCGGAGTCCGCCACATCGATATGCCGTGCACTGCCGAGAGGGTCTGGCGTTCGCTTCCGGCATGACCGAATCGTGGGATGCGGTGGTGGTTGGTTCGGGTCCCAACGGCCTCGCTGCTGCGATCACGTTGGCCCAAGCAGGCCGCTCAGTCCTGGTTCTCGAGGCGGCCGACGAGATTGGCGGGGGCTTGCGGTCCGACCTGTTGTCGGGGGGCCTCGTCCGTGATCGATGTGCTGCGGTGATGCCGTTCGCAGTCGGATCTCCGTTCTTGTCCACGCTTGATTTGGCCGGGCATGGGTTGGAGTGGGCTCATCCCGAGGTTCAGTACACCCAGCCGCTCGACGGTGGCAGAGCGGGAGCGGCACTTCGAGACCTCGATGAGACAGCGGACCTGTTAGGTCGTGACGCCAAGACCTATCGACGTCTGGTGCAACACCTGCTCGAGAACTGGGCCGACCTCACCAAGGCGACACAAGGCCCGCTGGCGACTCTGCCACGCCATCCCGTCTTGCTGGCGCGCTATGGGATCCCTGGCCTGCGGTCCAGCGACAGTCTGGCGGGCCGGTTTGTCACCGACGAGGGCAAGTCGATGATCGCCGGCTGTGCGGCTCACAGCGTCCTGCCACTCGATGCTCCCCTCACGGCTGCAGTCGCTGCGATGTTCGCGGCATCGGCCCACGCTGTGGGCTGGCCTGTGGTGGTCGGTGGGTCGAGCGGCCTTGCCGTAGCGCTGGCATCCGTGCTGCGGTCACTTGGCGGGGAGATCCGCACCGGCCACATGGTGCGGTCCCTTGACGAGCTTCCCGACCATCGTGCTGTGCTGTTCGATATCGACCCGGCGCAGGTCGAGGCGATCTGTGGTGATGCCCTCCCCCATCGCTATCGCCGCCGCCTCAACCGCTACAAGTTCGGTCCTGGGGTGTTCAAGCTGGACCATGTTCTCGACGGTCCTGTGCCCTGGGCCGATTCGTTCTCTGCGCGTAGCGGCACCGTTCACGTTGGGGGCACATTCGACGAGTCCGCCGCTGCAGAAGCCGAGGTCGCGGCCGGAGGTCACCCGGAGCGGCCGTTCGTTCTGGTCGCGCAACAAGATGTAGCGGACCCCTCACGGGTCGTTGGCGGCAAACACACCCTGTGGTCCTACACCCATGTCCCGAGTGGCTCGACCAGAGATTGCACAGACGCGATTGAGCGCCAGATCGAACGCTATGCGCCGGGGTTTCGGGATCGGATCGTGGAACGACACACGACGACGAGCGTGGCGCTCCAGGAGTACAACCCGGCCTATGTGGGCGGCGACATCACCGGTGGCAGCCTCGGACACCGTCAGCTCTTTGTGCGCCCTCGCCTCTTTCGGCCTTATCAGACCCCGAACGACCGGGTGTTCTTGTGCGGGGCATCGACGCCTCCTGGTGGAGGCGTGCACGGTATGGCCGGTTACCACGGAGCAAAAGCAGCTCTTGGGTCCACGCTGCGGTGAGACGCTCAGGTTGCCGATTCCTCGGCGATCGCAGCGGGGTGCAATAGCCAGGGTGGCGAAGAACCGCCGCCTGCCTGAGTTTTCAGCGCGCTGCTAGCTTTCCAATCATGACCATCCACATAGCCCCAGGCTCTACCCGCATCGGTTGGATCGGCCTCGGTGTCATGGGGGCATCGATGGCATCGAACCTGTTGGATGCCGGGTATCAGCTCACGGCATACACCCGCACCCCTGCGTCTGCAGAAACCGTGCTGGCGAAGGGAGCTTCCTGGGCCGCCAGTCCAGCGGAGGCCGCCCAAGCGTCCGACGTCACGATCAGCATTGTGGGGTACCCCGCGGATGTGCGCGAGGTGATCATGGGCCCAGCGGGCGTCCTGTCCGCCGCTCGGGATGGCAGTGTTGTGGTTGACATGACGACGTCGGAGCCGTCGCTCGCCATCGAGATCGCCGAGGCAGCTGCGCTTCAGGGCGTCGCTGCCGTCGACGCGCCCGTCAGTGGCGGAGACGTGGGTGCACGAGGGGGCAAATTGTCGATCATGGTCGGCGGAGACGCGGACACCGTGGTCGCGCTGCAACCGATCTGGGAGGTGTTGGGGGCGACAACGGTTCGCCAGGGTGGTCCGGGCGCCGGCCAGCACACGAAGATGGTGAACCAGACACTTATTGCGGGCACCATGATCGGTATCTGCGAGGCGATGCTCTACGCCTACCGTGCCGGGCTCGATCCAACCACCGTGTTGGAGTCGGTTGGCTCAGGTGCTGCCGGGTCGTGGGGCTTGAGCAACCTGGCGCCCAGGATCATCGCGGGCGACTTCGACCCCGGGTTCTACATCGAGCATTTCGTCAAGGACATGTCGATCGCCTTGGCCGAGGCAGAACGGATGGGGCTCGAGCTTCCTGGTCTCAACTTGGTACGTGGTTTGTATGCGCAGATGATCGATAACGGTCGCGGTCGTCTGGGTACCCAGGGGTTGGCCCTGGCCCTGGCCGAGCTCTCGGGTGTCGAACTCGACTGACTTTGCTCAGTCCGAGACCGGACTTGGCTTCGCAGCCGCTGCATCAGACTTCACGGGACGTGCCCTTTCGGCTACTTCTGGTGACACGCTCTCGTCGGTGGGCTCGGGCGCTGTGGACCATGCGGGCCGCGGCGCATCGGGGTCGACGACCTTGTTGAATTCGCGAGTCCGAGCGGGAGTCGGTGAAGTCGCGACTTCGCTCCCGTCGTTGCTGTCGATCGGCTTGATGATGGCGTGATCTCCGGTAGCGGCCTGAGCATCACGTAGCGGCGCGGTGCCGGGGGCCTTTACCAGTCTCGGCGACGGTTCTCGAGGCCCTGAGTATTTGGGCGTGCGGACTGGTGCATTGCTGTGGACGACGCTGGGCGACGCACTCTTGGTGGGCCAGCGGCCCTTTAACTGCGAACTGTGACTCGGTGCGCCACTGACACCGTCGGAGGCTTCGTTTGCGGTGGAGACGGCCTCGTTGGTTGCAGAGGGTGAGCCTTTGGGTGAGGGTTTGAACGAGGGTGGCGGAGCGGTTGAAGTCGTCTCCTCGGGCTCGATCGGTCCGGGCAGAGTGACCGCGGGAAGCTCGGGTTCTATTGCGTGGACCGCATCGGCCTGACCTGGCGACACCAGGAACTCGAGCACCCTCGTCCCCGAGGGGATCAGAGCATTGGTTGCGGCGCCGAAGCCGGTGAGGATGACGAAGCCGAATGCCCCGGCAGCGATCCAGGCGCCGATCAGGCTGACGGGCTGGATCAGTGCGCCTGCTACAAAGGCCTGGGTCAGCCCGGCGAGCATCAGGCTCAACTTGGTGCCAACGCTCATGGGGCCGGAGCTGTTCTCGATCGTCTCCGCCGGTGTCAACAGCTTGTTGAGGACGTCGAAGAGGCCAGCCGCAACGCCGGCTGAGGCCTTGGGCGGGTCGACGACGAAGGGTGTCTCTTGGCTGACCAGGTCGACGAGCACCCGGTACTGCGTCGGTACGAAGCGGACCCGGCGGACGTCGTCTAGGACGACGGTCCTAGCGCCGGCCCCGAAGTTGGTCGAGATAACAGTGCCCGCTTTTCGGGCCGCCTCGAGCATGCCGAGGTCTCGCTTGGTCAACACGTCGCTAAGGATGAGGAACTCGTCGGTCAACACCACCACTTGGGCGCCCCGTTCGGTGTCCCACCACCAAAATACTGGGTCGGTTTCTGACCGTTGAACCATGGGTTGAGCCATCGGCAAACCCAACGGTGAATTGAGCCCTGGCCGGGCTCAATCGGCTGGCCGGTCCCCGCGCAAGAACTCGTCTCTGGCCCGGTCGCCTTCGCCCGCGAGGTTGAGTTCAAAGGTGAACCCTTGCTCGTAGCGGTAGCTGTTGCGAACGTCGACCCCGTCGATGCCGTTGGCTGACCGTTTCGCTGCCCGGATGGTGGTCGGATTCTTGCTGGCGATGGTTGTCGCGATGTCGTCGGCGCGGGCGAGTAGTTGGTGAGGCTCTACGACGTCGAGGACAGTGCCGTAGGAG
>CAWKYX010000155.1:0-8238 GCA_963854265.1 Acidimicrobiia bacterium | reverse complement strand
TGGTTGGACGCCGGCTTTGGCCAGGAGTTGGTGGACGCCGGTGCGCACTGCGTCGAGCGGCGCGTGTGGCGTGGTGAGCGTCTTGTCGACGACCACGTGGCCCGATTCGGCGTCGAGGAGGACAACATCGGTAAAGGTGCCGCCGATGTCGACGGCAAGTCTCCAGTCCGGCATGTCAGCCCGCCTTCAAGTCGTCGCGTGGAGGTGAGAACACATCGAGGATCCAACATTCGTCGTATTCGTCGTCACCGACGAAGACGCTGTCGCCGTGCCACACCCCACGGCTTGCCAGGTACACCTGGTTCGGGCCGATGACGACCCGCTCTTCGGTGTCTTCGTCGCCGATGCGAAAGTCGAGTTTGCCTCGGGCGATGATCCCGAGTTGTTCGTGGTCGTCGTGTTTGTGCATGAACGATCCCGATGCGCCCCCGCGGATGCGCCAGAAGCAAAGTTGAAGGTTTTCGCCGTTGATGACCCGGCGTCGGAAGCCCTCGCGGCCCGTTTCACGGAACTCACTGTCCTCGAAGAAGTGGCAGAACTGATCGGTGAGATTCACGCGCCGTCCGTCTTTCGTGTAGCCCTTGGACTGATGGTCTGACCATATCAGCTCAACCTACTCGGCGGCTCCCAAGAGCTCGGCGAATTGGCGGCGCCATTCGACCGAGGGCTTGTCGGATTGCACGCTGATGAGGTCGGTACGCCCGAGGGGCAGGACACCTGGGACTTGCTCCAACATGCGCTTGTCCTCGGCGCCAATGGCACGGTCGAATGAGATGGTCTCTTCGGGGTCAAGGCTGTGGTCGTCGTTTCGCCAAATCACGAACGTGAACAACGCCGTCTCATCATCGACGGGGGTGCTGCACAACAGCAGAATGTGTTCGAGGCCGTCTTCGTAGAGAATCGTGCTTCGCACATCGAACGGCAGGTGGAAGCCGGTGCTCATGTGTCGGTGCAGGACGTCGGCGTCACTGCCACTCATGCTGTGCGCCTCTTCGGGGTTGTTGACGTCGACCTCATAGGCGTAGCCGAAGAAGTCCGCATCGAGCTGGCTGAGTTCGATTTTGGGGACCTCTAATGCCTGGCCTGCTCCGAACGTGCCGACGTGGACCCAGGGGAAATGGCTGACGTCCATGAAGTTGTCGACCATCCGTGTTGCTGAACACTTCCAGAGCTCCACACCGGTATTGATCCGGCGAAATGCAGGGTCGCTCTCTTGGGCGATGACGGGCGGTTCTCCGACGGGCGTTCCCGGGCAGACCCAAATCAGCCCGTAGGTCTCGCGTACTTCAAAGGGAGCGAGGCGCGCTGTTGGGGGAATGGTGGCATCGATTCCGGAGGACGGGATGCCCGTACATGCGCCAGCACACCCGAACGTCCACCCGTGGTAGGCGCAGACGATGTCGCCGTTGCCGACCGAGCCGATTGACAACGGGGCCTCGCGATGTGGGCAGCGGTCGGGGGCGGCAACGATGGAGCCGTCGCTGGAGCGCCACAGAACCATGGGCTCGCCGAGCAGCTTGACCCCGACGGGACCTGGGTCGACGTCGATGATCTCGGCCACGGGATACCACCGGGTCCGAAGGTTCTCGTTGTCGATGAAGACGCTCATGGGCTCTGCTCCTTTGCGGTCAGGTCACCGCAGCGGTCTGACCAACTGGCCAAGCGGAGCGTACCGCGCTCGATCAGCAGGACCCGGAGGCCGTCGGCGTCGGGCACCGGGTGACGTCACGGATAGACTGGCGTTGCCCGTGACAGCTCCTCGAGCGGGACGAAAGGGATCCATGGCGACGTTTGGATATGACCACATCCATTTCCGCAGCGAGGACCCCCACGTCGCTCGCGAGTATTGGGAGAAGAACTTCGGCGCGACGGTGGTGCGCGAAAAGGAGCTCGGGGGTGCACGGTCGTTCACCTTCGATCTTCATGGCATGCGCTTCGATGTCTCGGGCCGAGCCGAGGACGAAAACCCCGTCGCAGGCACGACCGATCCAATCTACGGCCTCGACCACCTTGGATTGCTGGTCGACGATATGGACGAGGCCGCGGCCGATCTCCGTGCCAACGGCGTGCATTTCATCTGCGAACCCTGGGAGATCCGGCCTGGCGTGAAGATCGCATTTGTCGAAGGCCCCGACAACATCAGCATCGAGCTGGCTCAGCGCAACGAATAGCGTGGCCCGCTGAGGCTGGGCACGGGTGCGCAGAGCGTTCGCGGTGCCGGACGCCAGCCTTTTGAATCGGCTACTGGTGCCGGAATCCTGTCGCGCTGCGATCGGATTCAACGGCTGCGGCCCGCTATTTCTGTGGGGGTGGTTTGGTTTTGAGTCGCCAGACCGGTTTGCCGGTTTTGGGGTGTTTGGTGATGGTGTAGAGGTGTTTCCAGCTGTGGTGCCATGGGCATTTGAGGTTGCCGTTGTGGGCGCTGGTGTCGCCGCCGTGTTGCCATTCGATGATGTGATCGATTTCGCAGTCATCGGCAGCGATCTCACACCCTGGGCCGGTGCCGGTGCGGTCCCGGGTTTTGATCACGTCACGCAATGTTCCGGTGGCGAAGCGGACTCAGCGCCCGTAGTTCAAGATCACCGCAGGTGAGTCATACACCGCGCGTTGCACATGTCCTCGCAGCGCGGCTTTGACGGCCATGGCTGGGGTGATGGGTGTGCCGTCGGCGAACTCGCACAACATGTCGGAGTCATAGGGTTCGTCGTCGTCGCCGACATCGAACTCGCGCTCGATACCGCGTTCGAACGTCTTGGAGTCCATGTGGATGACCACCACGGGCAGCGGCCGTTTCGCACCGGCAGGGACTGCCGCAGCGCGCGACGCCATCTCGACCATCGCGTCCGCTCGACGCTGCTCCGGTGTCCGCGCAAGTTGATCCAGGCAGACGTCAGCCCCGTGCTCAGCTTTCGCGGCAGCCCAATCGGCTTCAAATAGTTCCTTTTCGATCCGGCCCAGCACGCCATCAAAGGTGGTCCACCCAACGGCGTCGAGCCACGCATCCACCCGCCCCATCCCATCCAACAGGCGAGACGAATGAGCTTTGCGGCCCTCCATCGTGGGATCAGGACCCGGGTCAGGGTCGGTGAGTTGCTCGAACCGGGCCACCGTCTTCGCGAAATCGGCGAACGGCAACCGTGTCGCGTTCGAAACCAACAAACCCTCAGCCCGAGCGAACGCCCCAGCCCGGTCGGCCTTGTTGGCCCGACACAACCGATCCACATGATCAATCGAAATATCACCAGCCGCGAACGCCGCCGCCGTTAACGGCATGGCATCCAACTTCCGGCCCAACCCCACCCGGCGCCCACCGAGGCTCTTGGCAACCGACACCGGTCACCAAGCCACGTCTGGACACTCCTGTACCCATCAACTGACCAGTCCATCGACTGCCGATACCCCTCAAGAGCGGTCAACTCGACAGACTCGACCCGAGACCGCAACCGGACCAGAGCCTCCACCGCTTCACCAAGCCCCGAACCACCCAAACCCATGCGACGGAGACCATCAACATGGTCCCGCACGCCGGCAATCGCCGCCCCCAAAACCCCGAACGGATCAGGGCCACAATCCGCACCGCCAGACCCCTCGAAAGGTGCTTCCTCCACCAAGCTCATACCCCAACAATAGCGATGGGGTATGACACTTTTCGGCTGGTCAGAGTCCAAAAGGAGACGAACTATAAGTGTCCGCCGACTGTGGCCCCGATGTGTTGAGTTCGCCCTGCCCATGGTGTCCGACGCGGCCCCATATTCCAGATGTGAACGCGCATTCAGATGCTTGCTACGGTGCGGCATCGATCAACGGAGGACACCCATGCCCGAGACGTACAAGAAGCTGGTTGCACGGCGCTACACCCGCACCTATCGCGATGCCGGCGAGGTCATCGAAGCTGAGCGTGTAGCTCCCGGTCCGGGCCAGGTGCTGATCCAGAACCGGTTCGGTGGGGTCAACGCTTCGGACGTCAACATCAGTGGCGGCGTCTACTTCTCTGACGGGACCTTCCCCTTCGATCTCGGCTGTGAATCGACCGGCGAGATCCTCGAAGTCGGCGAGGGTATCACCGACTTCGCGCCCGGCGATTGCGTCGTGTCTCCCAGCCTCGGAAGTGCCTACACCGAGTTGCTCTACCGAGACGCCGGCGAAGTTGTGAAGGTCCCGGAGTGCTCGCCAGAACTCATGGGTGTGGTCGTTGCCGGATGCACAGCCTCGATGGGTCTCAACATCGTTGGCGAAATGGGATCGGGTGAAACGGTCCTCATCACCGCGGCTGCCGGCGGTGTTGGTAGCTGGTGTGTCCAGCTCGCCAAGCTGGCCGGCAACCACGTTATCGGCACCTGCAGCACCCAAGAAAAGGCGGTAGAGCTCACGCGGCTCGGCTGCGATCGCGTCATTGTGTACCGCGAGGAGAACCTCGGCGAGGTCCTGGCTGCCGAGTACCCCGATGGCATCGACCTGATCTTCGAACAAGTCGGCCAGGACACGTTCGATACGTGCGTGGACAACGTCGCGGTGCTCGGTCGGATCCTGATCTGCGGGTTCATCTCGGAGTACACCAGCGGCCCTCAAGAAGTCCTCGAGCAGCGGATCTACCACAAGCTGCTGTGGAAGTCGGCCCAGATTCGTGCCTTCCTGTTCTCGCATTGGCCCGAACAGATCCCCGAGCACATTCAGGCCAACCTGGCACTGGTTCAGAGCGGCAAGGTCGAACCCCTCATCGACCCGACGGTCTTCAACGGCGTTGATGATGCCGTGAACGCTGTCGAGTTCTTGCACAGCGGCAAGAACATCGGCAAGGTGATCGTCCAGTACTGAGCCTTTGCTTCGAGCTCAGCGGCCCGGCGGATTGCCGGCCAAGTAGTCGTTCAGGACCTCGTGGAATCGACGGACCCGGGTTTCCTGGTTTGCCAGGTAGGGCTCTTGGTAGCCACGCGAGCGCCAGCCACTCTGCTGGCCGGCTGACAATCCCCAATCCTGGAACACCACTTGGTCGGCGACGTCAGTGACCCCCATGCCGTTGTCGTAGTCGCGATAGTCGAACTCGCATTCCTCGACTTTGACGGGCACATTCGCGGTGCGTTTCACGAACGTGTCCTGCCCCTCGATGGGATGGGTCAGCGTCCAAAAATCGAAGAAGCACTTCTCGGGGTTGGTGGGATGGGGTTCCCACCGGTAGACACTGAAGTTGTCGGCCGAGGCACCCAACGCAATATTGGGGAACACGATCTGGAATGGGCTCTCGGTGAGCTCCTCGTCGGTGAGGTCTTCGTAGTGGAGGTAGCCCTTCTCACGCCAGAGACGTCGCTTCGCGGCTTTGAGGTCGAGCCAACCCTGCACAGCCTTGGTTTCGAAGTCGGGATAGCTATCGGGGTCGATCTCCCACGCTCGCAGCTGATCATCGAATCGCGATGGCTTGCCATCGGGGAGACGATCGCGCAGCGAGGGCCGGCCGAGCTGCACGATCCGGGCGTGGCCCATTGGATACATCTCGAACCGTGAGGTGAAGTGGTCTTGATCGATGATCGGCGGGACCTGGGGATGTGCGGTCCGGGTGTGATACGACTCGTTGAAGTTGTCCGACGAGAACTTCCAGTTGCAGTTGAGGGCGACGCGCATCCATCGCACGCGCACGGTGGACTCGAACTTGTGATTCTTGTAGAGCTCGGGGATGGGCTCGAGGTAGTCGAGCAAGGCGGGCGCCTCGTCGTCCATCGTGTACCAGACCAGGCCGGCCCAGGTGTCCACTCGCACCCCAACAAGGGTGCGGTTCTCGCAGGGGTCACCTTGGGGAAAGTCGTCGCGGTCGGGAAGGTTGACGAGTGTGCCGTCGATGCTCCATTCCCAGCCGTGGTAGGGACACGTCAGGGTGTCCTGTGAGCCGTCGGCGCCGACCAGGCGTTGGCCGCGGTGACCGCATGCGTTGTAGAAGCCGCGCAGCGACCCATCGGGTTGGCGGGCGATGATGACCGACTCGTGCATGAAATCGTGCACGATGTAGTCGCCAGCTGATTCGAGTTGAACCGTGCGTCCGGCAATGTGCCAGATGCGGGTCCAGAGCGAGTCCCATTCTTGTTGCATGAACTCGCGCGAGTAGTAGCGCTCGGCATCGATGGTGTCGCCACGTAGCAGCGAGGGGTCCTTGCCGTTCATTGCGAGCGGATGAGTTGTCTGTCCGATTGTCGTGTCTGTCATCACGCACCCCTGGTTGGTTCATTGACTGTACTAAATGCCGCGTCACGGCGATGAAACGCCAGTTCGCGACGCGATATGGGGGTATTCACGATTTTGTTTAGTCGATTACATCATGGACCGGTGCTCGACCTGGATCGACCAATAGGTGACGAAGATCGTTTGATCGAGTTGGAGGTCGAGGTGACCGACAATCGGGCGCGATGAGCCGCGGTGGCGAGATGCTCTGGAAGGTGCTCCCCGGCAGACGGGGCAAGGCGGATGCGGCGTGGGCGTCCCGTTAGCGACCGGCCCTCTAACGTGTGCAGATGCTGATCCCCAAGGACGATCCCCGTGCCGCCAAGATGTCCAGCGACGTTGTCGTTGACAAGGCCGGCTTGGCCGACTTCTTGAGTGACAGACATCGGTGGATGCTTGCCACCACGCGCGGCGATGGCCGACCGCAGATGAGCCTGGTCACCGGTGCCATGACAGCAGCCGGCTCCCTCGTGATCGCCAGCTACCCCCAACGCTCCAAGGCGCTGAACGCACGCCGCAACTCGTTGGTGTCCGTGGCGGTCATGGGGCCAGAGTTCAGCAGCGCGTGGGTTCAGATCGATGGCACCGCCGAAGTGGTTGATATGCCCGAGGCTGGTGACGCATTCGTCGACTACTACCGGTCTATCTCGGGCGAACACTCCGACTGGGACGAGTACCGCCAAGCCATGGCCGACCAAGGCAAGTGCATGATCGTGATCGAGCCCACCCGGTGGAGCCCAGTAAGCAAGGGTGGATTTCCTCCGTCGTTGTTCGAGGCCTGAGCGGCCCGGCTCCCTCCCGCGCCAGCACCGTGACCTACGATGGCGCCTCCTCCGATCGAAGGACCAGCCTGTGAAGGTAGGGATCACACTCCCAGCGCAATATCCGTTCGACAGCACCAACATGATGATGCCGGTGTACGAGGAGATGGGGGCCGACTCCTACTGGGCACCCGACCACATCCTCGGTGTGTTCCACCCCGGCTTGTGGGCCGAGACGCCGTTGTCGGCAATGGCCGCCGATCCCGATGCCTTCTACGACCCATTCTGTTACGGGGCGCTCGTAGGAACGATGACCGACAAGCCGTTTGGCGTCTCGGTGACCGACTCCACCAGGCGACGTGCGATCGACCTCGCGCGGACCGCCCTCACGCTCAACGACCTCATTCCTGGTGGCTTCATCTTGGGCATTGGCTCGGGAGAAGCCGAGAGCCTGACCCCGTTCGGATATCCGTTCGACAAGCCGGTAGCGCTTCTCGAAGAATGCCTGATCGAACTGCGTTCGATTCTCGATCACGGGGTGATGCCCGGCGGTGGTGTCGGCCGCATGGGGCTCCCCCTTGAAGCTGAAGGACGGGGCAAACCGCCGGTATGGGTCGCAGGGCACGGACCGCGGATGCTCAAGCTCACGGGCCTCTATGGCGACGGATGGATTCCTGCATGGGGCATGACGCCTGAGGAGTACGGCGACAAGCTCGGCGTCATCGCCGGCCACGCGGCTGGCGCAGGACGGCCGACGCCCGAAGCATCGTTGCTTGCTTTCACGTTGTTCTGCGAAAGCCAGGAACGCTGCGAGGAGATGTTCGAAGCCGAGCCGTTGGGCAAGCTCATTGGCCTGTTCGCCATGGGCAGCGTGTGGGAAGCCCATGGGCTCGAGCATCCGCTGGGCAACGACTCACGCGGCTTTATCGACGTCATCATGCACGACCTCGACCCAGACGAACTCCGCGACGTCGCCGGCACAATCCCGTTCGACATGGTGCGAGAGGTCCTCTTCATTGGCAACGCCGAGGAGATGGCATCGCAGTTCGAGGCCTACGCCAACGCCGGCCTCGAACACTTGGTGCTCGGAAACCTGACCGGCGTTGTCGGCGGCCTGGACGAGATCATGGCTCGAGGCGCCGAGATGCCAATGCTCACCGCGGCGCTACGCGAACTCTGACCTGAGCGACCCGTTGTCGGGTCGAGCGACTGTTCGTTCGCGCCCTCTAGGGCGCGCCCCTGCGTCGGTCGGTGCCTCGGCTGTAGTGTC
>CAWKYX010000154.1:0-8277 GCA_963854265.1 Acidimicrobiia bacterium | reverse complement strand
AGGCTGACCCAGCTTTCTCCTCCATCTTCGTCCACCTCGCCGGGATGATGGGTCCAATCGCAGCAGCGACCCGACCTGAGGCCGCCCGGTGGGATCGATGTGTGCGTCGAACGTCGAGGAGTACCTCACGGGCTACAGACTCGAGGACTTCCCTGATGGGGAGGCCGAGGACAACACCGACCCCAACTGGGCCAGGATCTGGGGAGACTCCGTCGCTGGCATGGTGGTCACGGTGCTGGACTGTTCTTTGGTCGACGTCGACGACGTCGACGAGGTCGCGCTGCTTGCCGGGCCCGAAGGTCAACTCCCCATCATCCAGGTCCCGCACACATTCGCGGCGCTCAACGAATTCCGAAGGTCGCTTCTCGCGCAGCTCCAGGCAGCCTCCACCGAAGGCGACGATCGCATCGATTCGACGCTGACCGGGCGCGACATCGAGGTCCGAGTGCTCGACCAGGGCGAGTTCCCTGACGATTTCGTAAGCCAGATCCCCGAAAGGACCTACTCGATAGTCGAGACCGATGAGTTGCCGAGCGAAGAGTAAGTCGCAGCGCAAGCAGGCCGCCGCAAATGCGAGTGTTCGGAACAGGCCACACGGCGCTGCAACCATCCGTACCCCTCGACACTTCTGGCCGATGAGCACCGCGTGAAGTAAACTGGGACGATGAGTGACGAAGTCGACATCATCGTCGTTGGATACGGGGCCGCAGGGATTGCAGCCGCCATAACCGCGCATGATGCGGGTGCAAAGGTCGTGGTGGTCGAGAAAGGCCTGATCGATGCGCACACACCCAACACCCGAATGTCGGGCGGCATGGTGATGGTCGCCTCCGATGCCGTCGAGGCAACGGCCTACCTCCACGCATGTGCCGACGGGATGGTGCCGATCGATGTGTCAAGCGCTTGGGCGCAACGCGCCGTACAGCTCGATGCTTGGATGGCCGAGACCGTCGGCGGCCTCGACATGGCGGCCGCTTCAGGCGCCGAGCACAGTGGGTTCCCAGGCGCCGATGCCATCG
This sequence comes from Acidimicrobiia bacterium, assembly GCA_963854265.1. Classification (GTDB taxonomy): domain Bacteria; phylum Actinomycetota; class Acidimicrobiia; order Acidimicrobiales; family UBA8592; genus CAWKYX01. The sequence goes on along the minus strand of CAWKYX010000154.1, from coordinate 7,258 downwards.
TCGTTCTCCAACCTAGTGGGGTCGGCGAACGGTTGTCCGCAGCCGGCGGAGCCGGGCCGGCCCTCTACGACGGCCTCGATGCTGCGGCCAAACGACGCGACATCGATGTGCGATGGGCCACACCGGCAAGACGGCTACTGACCGACGCCGAGGGTCGCGTGACCGGAGTCCTGTGCGAAGGGCCTGACGGCATCGAGGTCGAGATCCACGCGAAGGCGACCGTCCTGTGCTGCGGCGGCTACGAATACGACGAGACGCTGAAGCGAGACAATCTGCGTACCTACCCGGTGCACTTCTACGGCAATCCTGGCAACACCGGCGACGGCGTGCACATGGCCCAGGCCGTCGGTGCCTCGCTGTGGCACATGAACCAAATGATCGGCCGAGCCATGGGCCATTTCGAGCTTGAAGACGGCACCGACCTCAACGTCATCATCTCCATTGGCCCGCCGGGTTATGTGATCACCGACCGGTTCGGGCACCGTTTCGCCGATGAACACAGCCAGGCGATGCTCCGTCACGACTTCTACTACCACCTGCTGCTCCATGACCCAGTCCGTAATCTGAAGCCCCGGGTCCCCTGCTTCTGGTTCTTCGACGAGGCAAGGCGCCGAGCCGGGCCACTCACGCTGACCCACTTCGGCGCTCCTGCCGTCGGTCTCTATGACTGGAGCCCTGACAACAGCAAAGAGATCGAGCGCGGATGGATCGCGCGGGGCGACTCGATCGAGGAAGCGGCCCGCGCTGCGGGTATCGACGACCCGGCCGAGGCAGCAGCGACCGTGGCCGCCTACAACGCTCAGTGCACAGCTGGCGACCCTGACCTTCTGGGGCGGCCGGCCGCCACAATGGTCTCGCTCACCGAGCCACCGTTCTATTGCGTTCCCTTGTGGCCCGGCGGGTCGAACACCACCGGTGGCCCTCGCCGCAATGCCCACGCGCAAGTGCTCGACCCCTTCGATCAGCCGATCGGGGGCCTCTACGCCGCCGGTGAGCTGGGCCAGGCATCGGGCATGCTGTACCCCGCTGACGGCGGCAACCTCAGCGAGGCTCTGTGCTTCGGCCAGATCGCTGTCGAGCATGCCTTAGGCCTCAATACCTGAGATCGCGAGTCCCTTCTCGGACCACCGTTTCGCGAACGGGTTGTTGTTGTAGCGTTCCTTGGGGTGAGAGCGGGCCGACTCATACATCGTGAGCGCCTCGGTCAAGACACTGTTGGTGCCAAGCCGCACCGTCGCGCTGACCGGGGTCCCCTCAGAGTCTGAGATCCCACGCGAGCTGACTGACCGGTCAACGATCGACAGGATCGGCGACACACAAGGCACAAGGAAACGGAGGAGCCTATGAAATCGGACGCGAAGCCGGCAACCGTTCTCGCAGTGGTCGCTCTTGGCGTCTTCCTCGTCAACCTCGACACCACCGTGTTGTTCATCGCGTTCGACGATCTCCGCGAGAGCTTCCCTGACGTGACCAGCGCCGAGCTCTCTTGGGTCATCAATGCCTATTCGATTGTCTTCGCGGCCCTGCTGGTACCAGCGGGACGCATCGCAGACCGCCAGGGCAGAGCGGTGGTCCTCGAAATCTCCCTGGTCATATTCACGGTCGCATCCATCCTCGCAGCGATTGCCCCGAACGTCCCGACCCTGATCGTGGCCCGGGCCCTTCAGGGAGTCGGGTCTGCGGGCCTCTTGCCATCATCGTTGGGGCTCGTCATGCGGGCATACCCGCCCGAGCGGCGAGCGACAGCGGTGACACTCTGAGGCGCCGTCGGGGCCGCAGCCGCAGCTCTCGGTCCGTCGCTGGGAGCCGTCTTAATCGATCTCGCCGGATGGCGCGCCGCCTTCGTGATCAACGTCCCGTTCGGCGTCGCAGGTCTCGTCCTCGGCCGACGAGTGCTCAACGAACCCCGACCCCATGGCGACGAACCGGTCCCGTCGCCGCTCGGCGTGGTCCTTGTAGCGATCGCTGTGGGATTGATCGCACTGGGGTTCGTCCAGTCCGACAGCTGGGGTTGGGGAAACACTCGCACCATCGCAGCAATCGTCGGCGGTCTGGTCGTCCTGGCAGTCTTCATCGTGCAGACCTCCCGCTCCCCCACACAGGCTGTCGACCTTTCGCTGTTCAAGATCTCCGGGTTCCGTTGGGCAAACGCCGGGGTCCTGCTCTATATGACCGCCTTTGGAAACATGTTCTTCGCCTGGATCCTGTTCACCCAGCAGGTATGGGACTACTCGGTCGTCGAGGCGGGGCTGGCTGTGACCCCCACCCCGATCATCACAGCCGCGACGGCGCCGCTCATTGGCCGGGCACTCCAGCGGTTTGGCTGGCGGGTGACCCTGGTCCCGGGGGCACTGCTCTACGTGGTCGGGGGGCTCTGGATGTTCCTCCTGGCCGATGCTGATCCGAGCTTCTTTACCGTGATGCTCCCGGCCACCGCCATCACCGGCGTCAGCGCCGCGATCATGGTCCCCGGACTCAACAGTGCTGCCGCCCAGTCCTTGCCCGAACACCGCTTCGCCGTCGGCGCAGGTGTCAGCCAGGCCAATCGCAACCTCGGCATGGCGCTCGGCGTCGCACTCGTGATCTCCTTTGTCGGAGACGGCACCGCAGACCTCAGCCGGTTCGATCGGGCATGGCTCCTCAAGATCGCCGGAGGGATAGCCGTGGCCGCTATCGCGACTCGTCTGCCCGGGCGAGCCAGCCCCGCGCGAGAGGTGGCACCGGCAAAATCAGCCACATAGAGTCCTCGTCAACCAGGGGGTTCTTCATGGACACGACGTCGATTTCCTATGAGAAGTTGGACGGGGTTGCGACGATCACCAAGATCAACGAGCCACAGTTCGGCATGACACTCGGTGTGTTGACCGAGATGCGCGCAGCGTTGATCGACGCCAACAATGACGAGGACGTCGCCGTCATAGTCATCACCGCCGGAGGTGAGGGCTTCCACATGGGAGCGGTCGTCTTTGGCGAAGTCCGAGAGGACTGGGTGTTCACACCCATTGAGTTCAAGGAGATCATCGAAGTCGGCCACGAGCTGTTCCGCATGATCGAAACCCTGGAGAAGCCGGTGATCGGGGTCGCAAAGGGTGGGGCCGTCGGCGGCGGGCTGGAGAACCTCCATGTATGCGATTTCGTCATCACTGCGGACACCGCGAGCCTCAGCCAGCCCGAGGTCACACTGGGCCTTATTCCCGGCTGGGGCGGAACACAGCGTCTTACCCGCATGGTCGGCTGGCGCAAGGCCAAGGAGCTTATTCTCGCCGGCGTGGCAGTTACCGGGGCGGAGGCGGCCGAGATCGGTCTGGTCACGACGTCGGTACCTCTCGATGAAGTCGATGACGCTGTCACCGCGCTCTGCGATCAGCTCAAGAAGTGCGCCCCCGTTGCTTATGGATATGCCAAGCGGGCAATGAACAAGACCTGGGAAACCGACCACCGGTCCGGCCTGGACTACGAGGTCGAAGCCGAAGGCATGGTCATCAGCTCCGGCGACTTCAACGTGGGCGTATTCGAAGACTTCCTCGCCGGCCGCCAACCCACATTCGCCAAACGCAAACGCATCACCTCAGGGCCCGAGTGGCGCTGAACGGGCCCGTGGCCGCGAGGCTCAGCGCGCTCAGGCTTCCACGACTGCCACGAGGCCCGTGTTGCCGTCGACGGTGATGGTCGCGCCGTCAGGGATGAGGTCACAGGCTCGGCTGAGGTTCGCGACGCACGGGAGGCCGTACTCGCGCGAGATCATGACGGCGTGGGCCACCACCCCGCCGGTCTCGACCACGACGGCGCCGATGATGGAGAACACGGTGGTCCAACCCGGATCCGTTGCGACCGTCACCAAGATGTCGCCCGGTTCGATCCTGCTGATCTCACTGAGTTCTCGACATACCCGGGCCCGGCCCGTCACGACTCCGCTACTGGCGCCGATGCCGACCAGCGCTCCATCGGCGTCAACAGCTTGGTCGTCGAAGACCTCCCAGCCACGAATGTATTTTGGCGGCTCTTGGTGTCTGTACTTCTCATAGACCCGGCGTCGGGACCTGATCCGTATGGCTATCTGGGTCGGACTCACGTCACCAACGTCAGCGGCCAGCATCTCCTGGCGACCGAGGAAGAAGACATCATCCTCTCGGGTCAGCAGGCCGCTAGCCACGAACCTGCGAGCGATGGCCTCATACAGGTACCGCGACCGTGACATGGTCTTGTCGTTGTAGAAACGCTCGAAGTCGCGGTAATAGAAGTAGTCCTGCACCAGCTCGACGAACCACGCGAACTGATCGGCTCGCGTGGTCGCAGGCGCCTCGGCCAGAGCGTTAAACCCTAGGAGCCACTCTGGCGCAGTGATGGCGTCTGACCCGTCGCCTTCACCACGAAGACGCTCCTCGCAAGCAGCTTTGGTCTCGACCATCAGTTTGTGCTGACGCGCCTCATGGGTAGCCGGGGCATGCTCGTCTTCGAGCGCGAGCATAAGTCGCAGCGACCGAAACACGAGAGCCGGATCGTCTCGCCACCGTGGATGGTAGGCATCACGCTCGGCCCCTCCGCGATGGCCGTAACGGTCCGTGAAGGTGCGCAGATCGACGAGAAAGTCACGTCCGTCTTCGGAAGCCGCCAGGACCGTGAGCAGATCATCGTCCGACGAAGACGCAAACATCGCTACCAACGGCGGAGATGCCTTGACGACCGCCGTCAGGTCCCACAACGCAGCGTTCTCCTCGGCTGTCTTGGTCTGGAGCCCGCCCACGAGCCGGTTGTAGATACCACCGTCGTCATCGAACCAAACCTGACAGAGCGTCTGGAGCGCAGCGGGAAGCATGAACAGGTAGATGGTGAACGGAAGGATGACGTTCTCACCGAATTTCGACTCGCTGCGGGAGGCCAACTGCGCTGCAAAGATCTCGGCCACGGTCAGGGTGTCAAGATCGACTCCTTCCCAGAACTCATCCTCCTGGTCGGTCCAACGTTCAAGACCCTCATAGACCACTTCGGTGGTTCCCAGCAGCGAGATGCCAGGGCGGTTGTCCTCGAGCCTTCGGAGCAAACCAAAGAACTCGTCCCAGTCGAAGGGCAGGTTGCGGATCTCCTCGCGCTCATCGACGGGGAACGGCCAGAGCGCCGCATCGTCGCGAGCAAAGGGCGGGATGAACATGCGGATCCGCTCACGTTCGAAGGCCGTGTTGTAATACGCGCGAGCGCCGTACCAGCGGAAGTAAGGGAAGTCGGCGAACGCTCCGGCCTCATAGCCCAAGAGCGTCGGGGTATCGGTGAAGCGCAGCGCCGTCACTTTCAGAGCTGTCATCCCCAACTGGAGATACGTGTAGAACGATGGCGTCGACGGGCCCGTCTGCACTTCATCGGAGTACGCCCGAGACCACAACCAACGGTCGTCGTACATGTCGGCCAAGGCCTTGGTGGTCTTCCACGTTTCGAGCTCGTGGCCAAAATCGAGGTCGGCTCCGGTGATTTCGCGCGCCTGCAAGATGGCGAAACGGCCATCGGCGTAGCCCCACTCGATGTCTTGGTAGAACCCGTAATGAGCCTCGATGTGCTGCCCGATCTGACAGAGCTCACGGACAGCCTCGTCAGCGAGGCAAGGCACGAATCGTCGATCGTCCGGCACCGGAACCTCCATCGATCCTTGCCCTGACGGGTCCGCCACAGTCATGACGGCCTTGTCGTTGGTCTGGCGATCGATGACTTGGAGGTCATCCTTCGACACGACGAGTTGGTCGGGGTTCACCCGCCCAGACACGACGGCCTCGCCCAGACCCCAGCTGAGGTTCACAAAACATTCGTTGGGGTTCGACGTCACCGGGTTGGCGGTGAACAACACACCTGAGACCTCAGAGCGGAACATTTCCTGGACGATGACGGCGATGGCGACCGAGCGCTGGTCGAACCCCTGAGCGTGCCGGTAAGCGATCGCTCGATCGGTCCACAGCGACGCCCAACAACGTCGAACGGCATCGATCACCTGTGCGCCGCCCGCGATGTGCAAATACGTATCTTGTTGGCCGGCAAACGAGAAGCCGGGCAAGTCTTCGGCCGTCGCGGACGATCGCACCGACACCGACACATCTGAACCCAGCTCGGACTCCAGCGTTTCGTAGGCAGCTGCGATATCGGCCACCACATTGGATGGCATCGCGGTGTCGAGCATGCGGGTCCGAATGAGCGAGGCCGTTGTCTCGATCCCTGCCGGATCACTGAAATCGATACCGCACAGGAGTTCACCGATATCGTCGTCAAGCGTCCCTGCGGCAAGGAATGTTTGGTAAGCGTGGGTACTCACGCAGAACGCCGCCGGGACCGAAACCCCCGCCGCCACCAACTCGCCCAGGTTCGCGCCTTTGCCACCGACGATGTCAACGCTGGCGGCGTCGACCTCGTCCAGCATGCGAATACAGCTCGTCACACCTGCCCCCTCTTCCAACGGTCCCGTGACCGAATGCCCAACATGGGACAGACTAGGGGACCGAGAAGCCGCCGCCGAGAGGACAAACCAGTGGGAAACGAGCCGTCGCGCCCCAGCAATGGGCCTATCGCCGGCGTGTTCTTCGACTTGGGCGGAACGCTCTACAGCTACGAGTTCCGTTCGCTGATGGGCCAGGCGAACGGTGCAGCGCTGAAGCGCCTCGGATTCGATCCCTCGACACCCGAAGTTCGCGCAGCCGGCCGCGCGGCGGCGTCAGAAATCCAGAAGACGTATGCCGTTCGGCGATCGTTCATCCATCGCGACTTGTTTCGAGACCGGTTGGCCCGAACGGCTGCACTGCTCGGAGTTGAGGCATCGGCCGCGGAGCTCGAACAGTTCTGTGTCGAGAACACACGCAACATCATCGAACACATGCCGCCTCGCCATGACGCTGTGCCGACCCTGCGGTCGCTGCGGAGTCGGGGCTTGTATTGCTCGGTGGTCTCCAATGCCGACGACGAGTACCTCGGTGTTGTCATCGAACGTCACGGGTTGGACCAGCTCCTGGACGACTGGACAAGCTCCGAAGAGGCTGACTCGTGCAAGCCAGACGTCCAGATCTACGAGGTCGCTCTGGCAAAGGCCCAACTCGAACCCACCGACGTGCTGTTCGTAGGCGATTCGTTGCACCATGACGTCGCCGGGGCCCATGCTGCGGGGATTCGATCGATGCTATTCGAAGAGCCGGACGTCACCACTCCGCTGACCGAGGGACTCACAGCGGCAGCCGAGCCCGACTACGTCATCCACGATCTCGCCGAGCTCGCTGCGATCGTGGATGGG
>CAWKYX010000153.1:0-8329 GCA_963854265.1 Acidimicrobiia bacterium | reverse complement strand
GCTCACCAACAGCTTCACGGGGCGGTTGGCGCAGCTCACCCACGCGTACCCGACGTGGAGCTTCGGTATCCAGAAGTGTGCGGGCCAGTTCTTTCAGGGGATTGAGGGTCGTAAAGCCCGTCCAGCTCAACGCGGTTGACCCCATCACGGTGCGCGCCCGAACCCGACAGGGAATGCGCGGTCAGCGAACCGAGTTTCCGGTGCATATCTGAACGCCCAGTCGGCCTTGTCCGATCGGCCCCACGCACCGGAGCATTCCATGAGTGACCAAGAGATCCCCAACGAAGTCGACGTGATCGTCATTGGCATGGGGATTGGTGGCGAAGCGGTCGCCAGCAAGGTCGTCGAGGCCGGCTTGGCCGTGATTGGCATCGAGAGTGACTTAGTTGGTGGCGAGTGCCCATATTGGGGCTGCATCCCATCGAAAATGATGATCCGCGCGGCAAACATGTTGGCTGATGCCCGCCGCATCGAAGGTGTGGCTGGCAAGGCCGAGGTCATCCCCGATTGGGCTCCGGTGGCCCAACGCATCCGCGAGCAGGCCACCGACAGCTGGAACGACCAGGTTGCCGTGGACCGGTTTGTCGACAAGGGAGGCCTGTTTATTCGAGGTCGTGGGCGAATCACCGCGCCACGAACCGTCGAGGTGAACGGGGACACGTACACGGCTCGGCTCGGAGTTGTGGTTGCCGCTGGGACCAGCCCGGCGGTGCCCCCGATCCCGGGCCTGGCCGACGTCGACTATTGGACCAATCGCGAGGCGATGCAGGTCGAACGGCTCCCCAAGTCGCTTGTGGTCCTCGGTTCGGGTGCCATTGGCAGCGAGTTGGCTGAGGTCTTCAGCCGGTTCGGCGTGCAGGTATCGGTGATCGAGGCCCTCGACCGGCTGCTCCCACGCGAAGAGCCCGAGGCTGGCGCTTTGTTGCAGGAGGTCTTTGAGGTCGAGGGAATCGCAGTACGCGTCGGGACACTGGCCACAAGCGTGGCGCAGGACGGCAGTGACATCGTGGTCACGCTTGCCGACGGGACCGAGGTTCGCGGAGAACGAATTCTGGTGGCGACAGGCCGTCGCACCAACGTCGAAGGGCTCGGTCTCGACAACGTCGGCGTCGAGTTGACGTCGCCCTACATCGACATCGACGATCACATGAAGGTTGATGATGGCCTCTGGGCCGTTGGTGACATCACCGGCAAGGGCCTCTTCACCCACATCGCGGCATATCAAGCCCCGATCGCAGCGGCATCAATTCTCGGCGAGGAGTATGCCCCCGCCGACTACCGGGCCATGCCTCGGGTGACCTTTACGGATCCCGAGGTGGGCTCGGTTGGTGCAACAGAAGAAGAAGCCAGAGCCGCTGGACTCAACATTGTCGTCGCAACGCAGAACGTTGCTGGGTCTGCTCGTGGTTGGTTGCATGCCACCGGCAACGAAGGGGTCATCAAGCTGGTGATCGACGCAGACCGTCAAGTGGTGGTCGGAGCCACATCGGTCGGGCCCCATGGCGGCGAGGTGTTGAGCATGCTGACCCTCGCGGTGCACGCAGAGCTGTCCATCGAGATCTTGCGTTCGATGATCTACGCCTATCCGACGTTCCACCGAGGCATTGAGGATGCGCTCGGCCAGTTGTGACCAAATCGAGGTTGGTTGCGCTTGTGATTGCTACCGCTGTGGTAGCCACAAGCTGTGTGGCCGGGAATGGTTCGACACCTTCGCAAGCTCAGCCTGCAACCGTCGAGGCGCAGGCAGCGGCGTGTACTGCTGATCCGGTCTCGTCGAGCGCGCCGTCAGTCGAGAACTCGGGTCTCGACTGGCTCCGCGGGCAGCCTTATGGGCCGAATGTGCCCGAGCCGCTCGTGTCGCAGACAGGGATCGTGGCGGTGCTCGCTGCAGACGGCATTCCCGCCATTGACGTTCCGACGTGTCTGCCTGTGTCCGGAGTGGGCTTTCTCGAGGATGACGCGCCAGTGGTTGCTATAGAGATCAACGGGGATGCAAGGGCGTACCCCCTGGAAATCCTGACCTGGCACGAGTTGGTGAACGACACGGTTGGCGGCGAACCAATCACCATCTCATACTGCCCGCTCTGCAACTCGGCGATCGCCTATGACCGGAGGGTAGGGGACCGGGTCCTCGACTTCGGCACCTCCGGTGCGCTCAAACAGTCCTCGATGGTGATGTATGACCGTCAAACCGAGACCCTGTGGACACACTTCAACGGGCAGGCGGTGTCAGGCGACTTGACGGGCACACAGCTCAGTTTCCGGAGCAGCTCGGTCGTGTCGTGGGGTGATTTCCGTCGGGAGTTCCCCGAGGGCCTCGTAGTGAGTCGGGACACGGGCTTCTCACGCGACTACGGCCGAAACCCCTACCCAGGCTATGAAGACACTCTCGACCCGTTCGCCATGTTCATAACCGATGCCGTCGATCCGAGATTGCCGCCCAAGATGCGCGTGGTCGGCGTCGTCGACCAAGACGATGCCGTTGCCGTCTCCCATGATCGGCTGTTCGAGGGCGGCGTGGTGAGCTTCGAACTGGCTGGTCGCTCGTTGGTGGCGTGGAATCAGCTCGGTACGGCATCTGCGCTGGATGGGCGGACCGTGAGCGAGGGAGACGACGTTGGGGCAACGGGCGTGTTTGTCCCAACCGCTGACGGCGAAGCCCTCACCTTCGAACGTACGCCTGACGGCTTCACTGACGTCGAGACGGGGAGTGTCTGGAACATCTTCGGCCTCGCTACGTCGGGGCCCCTGGAGGGCACTCAGCTCGACAGGGTCGTCCATGTCGACACGTTCTGGTTCGCGTTGGGGACCTTCTACCCGGACACCGGCATCGTTGCTTGACCCCGAGGCCGGGCGGCCTCCCGGCCTCAGTCGCCGGCGAGGCCCTGGCCGAAAAGGCGCAGTCGCTCGATGGCCTCAGGGTCGGCGCCCTCAGGCATGGGCTGAGCAAGAGCGGCCTTGACGCGCTCGTATGCGCCTGACTCCAGGCCGCATAGGCGGCAGTCGTCGAGGTGGGCTGCGACGAGACCGGCATCTTGGTCGGCAAGCTCGCCATCGAGGTAGACCTGGAGCACCCGGCCGACCTCGTGGCAGTTGACCTCCGCGGTCTTGGGGCGCCACCACTGTCGCTTCAATCTCATGTTGACGCCTCTCGTGGACCCATGCCCGCTGCCTGCAACCGCTTCTTGATCTTCTTGCGCGCCCGGTGGAGGCGACTCATCACCGTGCCCACCGGAACGCCGATCTTGTCGGCTGTTTCTTGGTAGGACAGGCCCTCGATGTCCACCAGTTGGACAACTTCACGGAGTTTGTCGGAGAGGTCGAGGAATGCGCTCTCCACTTCAGCATCGAAACCCATGTCGACGACGAGTTCTTCCGCCGTGCGACCACCATCGCTGGTATCGGCGACACGATCCATAGTGGCGTCGGGATCACGGAGGAGTTCGGGACGCTTGCGCCGGACCCGGTTTATCTGCGCGTTGCGCAAGATCGTGAGGAGCCACGCCCGGGGGTAGCGACCGTCGAAGCGGTCGATGGCGCGGAAGGCGCGCAAGAGGGTGTCTTGCACGAGATCCTCGGCGTCGGCGTCGGCGCTGTTGCGTGTGAGCGACATGGCGACGCGGTACATCACGTCGACCTCGGGGAGCACATACTCGTCGAAGCGCGCCTTAGCGACTGCTTCGTCGCGTTGTTCGACGCCTTCGGGCGCGGATTCAGCCACAGGGGCAGCGTAGTGGGCGACTCCGCCCAAGCCGAATGCAGCGGAATGGCGTTGCTGGTGCCTGGGTTTCGCGATCATGGGTCGCTCTGAACATCGCTACGCCAACGGGCGACTGCACGCGTATGTGGATGACGAACTACACCCCGACGGTGTCGACCGGGTCACCAGCCACATCGTGGAGTGCCCGGACTGCAGCGCTGATGTGCGATTCATGTTGCGGATTCGGGCCGCCTTGCTCCAAACCTCCGGTGTCCAACGGGGCGGCATTGTGTAGTGGGAACTACACGAAATCCGCGCAATGACGGGGTTTCTGTATCACATCGGTGTAATTTGGCGACTGTCTCGAGAACGACCCCAGGGCCGCTGCTCGAGCGCAGCTGAACATTCCCGATCTCGGGACGAGGAGGAACCACCATGAACAAGTCTGAGCTCGTCGATGCGCTCGCAGACAAGGCTGGCGTGAGCAAGACCGACGCTGATGCCGTGCTGAAGGCGCTCGAAGAAGTTGTGACATCAGAGGTTGCTGGTAAAGGCGACAAGATCACCCTTACGGGTTTCTTGAGCTTTGAACGCACCTACCGTAAGCCGCGCACTGGTCGTAACCCCCAAACGGGTGAGACCTTGCAGGTTCCTGGCGCCAACGCCATGAAGGTCAGTGCAGGATCGAAGTTGAAGGCCGCCGCCAAGGCGTCTACCTGATTCAAGACATTTGTTAAGGCAATCAATGGGGGCCGCTCTCGGGCGGCCTCCATTGGCCGTTTTCAGCCGTGTGCGGGGCTCGTCTACCCTGCCGACATGGCTGACCAACCTGCACCCGCATCGGTGCTCCCGCATCGCGATCCGTTCCTGTTCCTCACCGAAGTGACGGGCTACGAACCCGGAGCCTGGGCCGAAGGTTTCTGGCAACTCACCGGTGACGAGGCGTTCTTTGACGGGCATTTTCCAGGCCGTCCGACATTGCCGGGCGTGCTGCAATGCGAGGCCATTGCTCAACTCGGCGCATACGTCGTGTTGATGGACGACGATTTCAAAGACAAGCTCCCGCTATTTGGCGGCCTCGACAAGGCCCGGTTCCGGCGCCAGGTCCTTCCGGGGGACCGTCTGGACCTACGGCTCGACATCGGTCGTATGTCTGCCCGCGCCGGCAAAGCCAGCGGAAGCGCGTCAGTCAACGGCGAACTCGCGTGTTCGGCTGAGTTGATGTTTGTATTCGCCTGAGCTGCACGCGGTTTTGTTGAGTTGGGGACAGACCCCAACTCAACACGCGACGATGATTTAAGCCGACGCCGTTTTCAGGCGGGGCCGAGGACCAGGGTGCCGTTGTGGCCACCGAAGCCGAAGCTGTTCGACAGCGTGGGCCCTGGTTCCCATGCGAGAGGTTCGCCAACGACGAGATTGATGTCGGGCAACTCTGGATCGGGGTTGGCATATCCGTAGGTATGGGGAATCAGCCGGTGGTGCATCGACATGATGACCGAAACAGCTTCGATTGCTCCGGCCGCACCCAACGCGTGGCCGGTGACACCCTTTGTAGCCGCCATTGGTGGGCCTGAGGATCCAAAGACCTTCGCTACGGCGTTGGCCTCGGCAGCGTCGTTGAGCGGCGTTGACGTGCCGTGGGCGTTGATGGAAGCGACATCGTATGCGGTGATGCCCGCATCTTCCATGGCCAGTTCCATCGAGCGAACGGCTCCGGAGCCGCCAGGCGAAGGAGCGGTGATGTGGTGCGCATCGGCGGTCGAGCCCGATCCAAGGACCTCAGCCAAAATTGTGGCGCCACGCTCGACGGCGATGTCCCACGCCTCGAGAACCAGGATGCCAGCCCCTTCGGTGTGCATGAACCCGTCGCGGTCGCGGTCAAAGGGTCGAGATATGCCCTCGCTGGAGATGGCCGTCATATTGATGAAGCCTTGCTTTGCAACGGGGCTGCGAGCAGCTTCGGAGCCGCCGGCGATGACGGCGTCGCACCTTCCGAATTTGATGAGGTCGGCGGCACGCCCGATCGAATGGGTACCCGCAGCACATGCAGTAACGGTGTTCTCGCACGGGCCCTGAAATCCATATTTCATGGAGATCGAGGCTGGGGCAGCGTTGCCCATCATCATTGGAACCAGGAACGGCGAGACGCGGCGCGGACCCTTCTCGATGAAGTTCGCTATCTGCGCCTCGAGGGTTTCGATGCCACCGACGCCTGTGCCAACCCAAACCCCGGTCCTGGCGGGGTCTGCGGTGAGCTCACCCGCCTGTGCGAGCGCTTGATCAGCGGCCGCCAGCGCGTATTGGGTGAACGTGTCGGCTCGGCGTGCCTCTTTGGGGTTGTCGAAGAACGGGAGTGGATCGAAGTCGACCACGTCGAACCCGTTGTCGGGCACTCCGGTCAGCAACCCATCCCAGAATGCGTCCTTGCCGATGCCGCAGTTGGCAACAACGCCAACGCCGGTGACGGCGACGCGACGCATCAGAGTTTGCCGACGACGAGGTCGAAGGCTTGGCTGACCTTTGCGATTCCTTCGAGCTCTTCTTCTTCGACGGTCACGTCGAACTCTTCTTCGAGGGCCATGACGAGCTCCACGAGGTCAAGGCTGTCGGCATCGAGATCATCGGCGAACGATGCCTCTTTGGTGACTGCAGCCTCTTCGACGGACAGCACCTCGACGGCGCATTTCTGGAAGCGGGCGAACTGGTCGTCACTCACGGGTTGTCTCCTACTTTGCGGATTTCGATAATGGAGGCGGGATCCTGAGCGCGCTAGGCGCCCATTGCCAGTCCGCCGTCGACGGGCAAGACGGCGCCGGTGATGAAGCCGGCACCGCTGGAAGCGAGGAATGCCACGGATGCAGCTACCTCGCCAGGTTGTGCGAATCGACCAAGAGGAACGGCTCCGAGGATCCCTTCTTTTTGGTCGTCGCTGAGGGCGTCGATCATATCGGTCTCAACGGGCCCTGGAGCCACGATGTTTACCGTGATGTTCCGAGAGGCAAACTCCTTGGCCAACGAGCGGCCCAGGCCCACCAGGCCGGCTTTGGAGGCCGCGTAGTTGGCTTGACCGGCTTGACCGCCCAGACCAACGACCGAGGAAACAAAGATGATGCGACCCCAACGGCCCTTCATCATCGCCTTGACCGCCCGTTTGGCGACTCGGAACCCCGATGTGAGGTTGGCGTCGATGACCGATGTGAAGTCGTCCTCTTTCATGCGCAGGACGAGCCCATCTTTGGTAATGCCAGCGTTCGACACCAGGATCTCGACAGGCCCGATGGCCTTCTCGACAGCGGTGAAGGCGGCATCGACCGCATCGTTGTCGGTGACGTCGCACCTTACGGCGAGGAGGCGATCGTCGTCGGGCGGGCTGGACCGGTAGGTCACAGCCACGCGGTGGCCATCGTCGGCAAGCTGTTTGGCAATGGCGAGGCCGATGCCTCGATTGCCACCCGTGACCAGCGCCACGCGACTGTCGGTCATGTGGTGCCCCAGCGCAGTACTGCACTGGCAGAGGTCATCCCCGCCCCGAAGCCCACGAGGAGCACGAGATCGCCGTCATCGACGCGCCCGGCGTCGAGGGCATCGGCAAGGGCCAGCGGGATTGATGCAGACGAAGTGTTGCCAGTGCGTTGCAGCACGATGGAGGCGCGCTCGATTGGCACGCCCAGCTTCTTCATGGCGCTCTCGATGATGCGGAGGTTCGCCTGGTGGGGGACGACTAGCTTGATGTCGTCTGCTGTGACGCCGGCTCGATCGAGAGATGCCTTGGCCGAGTTCACCATGGCTTTGACGGCTTGGCGGAAAACTTCCTTGCCTTCCATTTTCATCTTCTCGCCCATCTCGGCGTAGAGGACGTGGCGAAGGTCACCTCGGCTGTCGAGGTCCCAGCCCAGCAGTTCGCCAGGCCCGTCGGTGGCTTCGAGGACGACCGCTCCGGCCCCGTCGGCGAACAAGATGCATGTGCCGCGGTCGGTCCAGTCCGTGATGCGACTGAGCGTTTCGGAGCCGATCACCAAGATCTTTTCGGCGCCGGCGCCGATCAAGCCATGAGCGGTGATGAGCGCATAGACGAAGCCCGAGCAGGCAGCGTTCATGTCGACCGCGCCGCACGTGAGCCCGAGCGCATGCTGGACCGCTGGAGCAGTCCCGGGCACCTGGTCGTCGGGGCTGGTGGTGGCGAGCAAGACCATGTCGATGTCGTCGGGCTCCAGACCAGCCATCGTCATGGCCTTTTGTGCGGCCTCGATGGCGAGCCCGCTGGTGGATCCGCCGATATGGCGTTGCTCGATTCCGGTACGTTCACGAATCCAGTCGTCGGAAGTGTCGACGGATTTGGCCAGGTCGGCGTTGTTGAGGATCTTCTCGGGGAGTGCAGTGCCCCACCCCGTGATTGCTCCGCCCTTCATCGGTGTTCTGTGTTTCATCAGGTTGTCCTCAGCCAAGCGATGGGTTGAGTCGCTGTTACCCGCTCGCCGTGGACGGCCAGGAAGCCCTGGAGTTCTCCGGCGAATGCGCTGCGAACTTCGATGCCGTTGACATGTCCGAGCAGGCGGCCAGCGTCGATGATGGTGCCTGGTTTTTCGTCCTCGATGGCTTCGAAGACCCCAGCGCATGGGCTGACCACGA
>CAWKYX010000152.1:0-8349 GCA_963854265.1 Acidimicrobiia bacterium | reverse complement strand
CCTCACCGCCGCCCGTCGGCAACTTCGTCGAAGTGCCAGTGGTGACTTCGGAACGACCACTCCTCGATGTCCAGGAAGGGGCCGACGACTGATGACAACCGCAACCGGACTCCCCGCTGCACCCCGCGTGCGTGGCCGCAACGTGCTGGTGGCCACGGGCTTTGCCGTAGCCGCGACCATCATGTACTTCGCCGGCCTGTTCGGCGTCTACTTCCAGCAACGCGCCGCTGCACGTGGCAGCGAGTGGATCCCCGGCGATGCCAACATCGAGCTCACCCCTCCGGGGATGATCATGTGGACGCTCATCATCTCGTGTGCCGTCATCCAATGGGCCGTCTACTCCATCGCCCGAGACGATCGCACCCACGCTCTTATCGCCGTCGGCGCCACCTTGGCCATGGGCGCCATGGTTATCGTGCAAACCGGCTGGCAGTACGTCCAAATGGGCCTGGTCGCCGACGAGAGTCGTGCGGCAACCCTCATCTATACGCTCAGTATCTCCCACCTTGTCATGGTCATCGTCGGCATGGTCTTCGTGGCTCTCATGGGCTTCCGAGCCCTTGCCGGTCAATACGGCAGCCGTCAGACCGATGGCCTCGTGGCCGCGTCCATCTGGTGGTATTCGCTCACCTTCATTTACTTCATCCTCTGGATCGGCGTTTTCATCGCCAAGTGATATGACTCAACCTTTCCCCACTGCCTCACGGAACCGCTGATGTTCACACCCGGATTTCGACTCTTCTTCGGCTTTACGCTGGCTGGACTCCTCGCGACATTTGTCTACGGCGTGTCGTCCAACACAGGCGGCGAAGCCGACTACCTCGGCGTCGTCGACGCTGAAGCGTGGATCGGCGCGTCCAGCCTCGGCTGGAAGGGCGGCATTGGCGACCATGTTGGCTACATCATCTTGTTGCTCTTCGTGATCGTCACGGCATTCATTGCCGTGATGCTGGTCGCATACCGCGACGCTGACCCCGATGCTGTAGCCGAACTCGCCGGCGGCACGTTGCCCCCGGCTCAAGCACAGACAGCCACCAACTTCTGGCCGGTCATCTCGGCCTTCGGCATGGGCGTCGTGATCATTGGCCTCGTCACCCACAAGGCCATCTTCGCCGTGGGCATCCTGGTGATCGTCGCAGCGATCTTCGAATGGATGATGGCGGCTTGGGCAGACCGAGCCACCGGAGACCCGGTCGCAAACAGCGAACTTCGTACGCGCATTATGGGCCCCATCGAGATGCCGGTCCTGGGCGCACTCAGTATCGCGGTCGTCGTGCTCGCCGCCTCCCGAGTCTTCCTGGCCGTGTCGAAAGAGTGGGCAGTCTGGGCCGCCGTCATCGCCTCGGCAATCATCTTCTTGGGCGCAATTGCGCTGGCGGCCTTCGAAAAGCCCAACAAGAACATCGTTGCCGGACTCCTGGCGCTCGGAGCGATCGGTGCCATTGCCGGCGGAGTGGTCAGCGCCTCCATTGGTGAGCGCACCTTCCACCAACTCGGCGAAGTAGAAGGCGACCACAGCGAAGACGGTGGCGAAAGCGAAGAAGAGCACTCCGAGGAGGGTGCACAAGGATGAGCATTCCGAAGGCGAGTTCTCCCAAGTTCTCTCGCGGCAAGCTGGTCTTGCTGCTAGCTGGCCTGTTCGTCTTGGTCCTGACCGGGTGCGCCAGCAATGCACCCCTGGACACCTTGGATCCCGCGGGCTCCAAAGCCGAGGACATAGACAACTTCTTCCGGCCGATCTTCTGGCTCGCGACGGTTGTCTTCGTGCTCATTCAAGGCACGGTCATCTTCTTGTGGTGGCGCTTCCGAGTGCCCAAAGCCGCCGCCGGCGAAGACTCGTTCCCCGGCGGTTACGCCGATGAAGAGTTCCCCGAGCAAGTCCACGGCATCTTCAAGCTCGAGATCGCCTGGACCGTCATTCCAGCCATCATCTTGCTGGTCATCGGCATCTTCAGCGTCTCGTTGCTCCTCGAACTCGACGATGTCGAGGCCTCTGACTCGGTCTACACCGACATGGAGATCGTGGTTGTGGGCCAGCAATGGTGGTGGGAGTACCAGTACCACATGGATGGTGACACCACGACGCCTCCCGATTTCGTCACCGCCAACGAGATCGTCATCCCAATCGACGAAGAAGTGCGGATCTACACGACGTCTCGCGATGTCATCCACAGCTTCTGGATCCCACGCCTCAACGGCAAAAAGGACTCGGTCCCCGGCCGTGTTCACCCGTGGGTCCTCCAGTCCAACGAAGTCGGCCGCTTCGCCGGCCAGTGCACCGAGTTCTGTGGCCTGTCGCACGCATACATGCGTATGTACGCGGTGGCGCTGTCCGAGTCCGACTTCGGTGATTGGGTTGTCAATCAACAAGCGGACCGCACGTTGTTGGTCGAGGGCGACGAGAACTTCGAAGGCCAGGAAGTCTTCCTGAACAACTGTCAGCGCTGTCACGTCGTGATGGGCGTCACCGAGCGTGACCGGGATGGAGACGGTGAGGACGAGCTCGATAACGCAGCCATGTACGGCGAACTTGAGCAATACCGTGACCTGACCGACGGGACGTTGAGCCAAGGCAAGCATCTCGAAGACGGCAACCTCACCTCTGGTGCCGCGCCGAACCTCACGCACTTCGCCACCCGGTCCAGCTACGCAGGGTCGTACTTCGAGCTCTACGCCGATGCCGAAGACCTCATCGCCGCCGGCGGGTACAACGACTTGCCTGGCAGCGGCCACTTCCGTTCGGTGCTCGAGGCCTGGCTGCGCAACGCCCCAGGCGAGAAGCCAAACGCCACCGCAGAACAAAGTCGTGGCATGCCAAATCTGAACCTCGAGGAGCAAGACATTGACCTCCTCGCCGATTACCTGCTGAGCCTGGACTGACGTTGATCAATCGTTTGTCGCACCACCTGATCCGGAGCCTTTGATGGCCATCATCGAACGGGAAGATCCGCTCGAACTCGAAGCCGGCGAAATCACCGAGACCGCAGAGCGGCCTCTCGGTGTTTTCACCCGCCCCCAATCCAACACTGGCTGGCGCAGCTGGCTGTTCACCGTCGATCACAAGCGGATCGGCATCATGTACGGCGCCGCAGGGATCTTCTTCTTCATCGTCGGTGGAATCTACGCGCTGTTCATCCGCCTGCAGTTGGCGGTGCCCAACAACAACGTGCTGTCAGCCGACACCTACAACCAGATATTCACCATGCACGGCGTGGTCATGGTTTTCCTGGCTGCCATCCCGCTTGGCGCTGCATTCGCCAACTACCTCATCCCCCTGCAGATCGGGGCACGAGACGTCGCGTTCCCTCGACTGAACGCCTTCAGCTTCTGGGTGTTCCTGGGTGGTGGCCTTTTCCTGATGTCGTCGATGTTCATCGGCGGCTGGTGGGAGAACGCCCCTGATGGCGGCTGGTTCGCCTACGCCCCCAACACGGGCGTGTTGTTCTCACCAAGCAAGGGCCTTGACTTCTTCGCGATTGGCCTGCAGATCACCGGTATCGCCTCGCTGGTCGGTGCCATCAACCTCATCGTGACAGTCCTCAACATGCGTTCGCCGGGCATGACGATGATGAAGATGCCCGTGCTCACCTGGATGTTGCTGGTGGTGCAGTTCCTCCTGCTCTTCGCCATGCCCGTCATCTCGGTGGCCCTGTTCCTGCTCACCTTCGACCGCCTCTTCGACGCCAACTTCTTCAACGTTGACCAAGGCGCCGATCCGCTGCTGTGGCAACACTTATTCTGGATATTCGGGCACCCTGAGGTCTATGTCTTGATCTTGCCGAGCTTCGGCATCATCTCCGAGATCATTCCGACGTTCAGCCGCAAACCCATCTTCGGCTATTCGTTCATGGTGTTCTCCGGTATCGCCATTGGTTTCATGGGCTGGGGCGTGTGGGCTCACCACATGTTTGCGTCTGGTATCGGCCCGCTGTCGGTCGCCGCGTTCTCGGTCTCCACGATGTTCATCGCCGTTCCGACGGGCGTGAAGATTCTCAACTGGCTGGCCACCATGTGGGGTGGTCGATTGAGATTCACCACACCCATGCTTTTTGCCACCGCTGTGGTGGCCATGTTCACCGTTGGCGGCCTGTCGGGTGTTACCCACGCGCTTGCCGGCCCCGACACTCAGCAGACCGACACCTACTACATCGTCGCCCACTTCCACTACGTCATCTTCGGCGGCATCATCTTGGGTTTCTTTGGTGGCTTCTACTTCTGGTGGCCGAAGGTGTTCGGCTACTTCCTGGGGGAGAAGCTCGGCAAGGCAAACTTCTGGGTGATGCTCATCGGCTTCAACCTGACGTTTGGGCCCATGCACATCCTGGGCCTCCAAGGCATGAGCCGCCGGATCCAGACCTACAGCTCGGGCCAAGGCTTCGAGTTGTGGAACATGGTCTCAACCATCGGTGCGTTCCTCATCGCCTCGGCGACCGCCATGTTCGTCGTCAATATCGTGTTGAGTCGCCGTGCATTCAAGGCCGGCAAGACGCCGGCTCCCGGGCCCGATCCCTGGGACGCTCGCTCGCTCGAGTGGATGACGGCTTCGCCTGTCCCCGAGCACAACTTCGACGAGGTCATCGTGGTCGAGCGCCAAGACGAGTTCTGGCATCGCAAGTGGGGTCGTGACGAGTCGGGCCGAGTTGTCCGTCGAGCGACAGTCGAAGAGGTGGCTCATGACGGCTCCAACACCAACGTCCACCTGCCATCGCCTTCCTACTGGCCGTTGGTCACCGCTGCGGGTATGCCGCTGGTCGGGTACGGCCTGATCTACAACCTGTGGCTCTGTGTCGTAGGCGGACTGCTGATTCTGGGCGGCCTGTACGGCTGGGCCCTCGAGCCCGCCGACGATCCTGATGCCGGCCACGGCCACGGCCACGGCCATGACGATCACGATGGCGACGATGACGACGGCGGTGAGCACCACGACGGCGGTGACGCCGGCGCTGAAGACGCCGATGCCGAGGCTCTCGCGGAGGTGAGCACCGATGGCTGATACCGCTGTTGCCGCTGACACCCACGAAGAGCACGACCCGCACGCAACCTCGCTCGGGATGTCGCACGAGAAGCTCGGCATGTGGGTGTTCTTGGGCTCTGATTGCCTGCTGTTTGGCGGGCTGATCTCGGTCTATCTGTTGAACAAGGGCCGGATCGGTCCCGACGACATTGGCCCGGACGAGGTCTTCGATATCCCGTTCACCTCGGTCAGCTCGTTCGTGCTGCTGATGAGCTCACTCACCGTCGTGTTGGCCATCACGGCGCTGCAACGTGGTGATATCAGGCGCAACCGCATCTGGCTGCTGACGACCGCCCTCCTCGGGGCGATCTTCGTTGGTGGCCAGGTCTATGAGTTCACGGTCTTCTACCGAGAGGGCCTGGGCTACACCACCAACCTCTTCGGATCGTCGTTCTTCACCCTTACGGGCTTCCACGGCGTGCACGTCTCGGTAGGCATCGTCATGTTGATGTCGATGTACCTACAGTCGTCGCGGGGAAAGTTGGGTCCAGCCCAGTCCGAGAAACTCGAGATCATCGGCCTCTACTGGCACTTTGTCGATGTCGTCTGGATCGTGATCTTCACGATCGTCTACCTGTTCCCGCAGTAGGAGCCGTTGCTATGACTGCTACAGAACAAGCTACAGAACCAACCGGCTACGAAGGCCACGTTTCGGACGCGGAATACGTCAAGATTGCCCTGATCCTGGGCTTGCTGACCGCTATCGAAGTGGGCACCTACTTCGAGTCGGTTCACAAGGCACCTGATTGGCTGCTGATCCTGGTGCTGTCCACGCTGATGGTGGTCAAGTTCGTGATGGTCGCCGCGTACTTCATGCACCTCAAGTACGACGACGCGATCTTCACCAAGTTCATCGCCACCGGCCTTGTTCTGGCATATCCGGTCTATGGGATCTTCGCGTTCGCCATGGGCTGGCTTCCCGACTGGCACTGGTTCGCAAAGGTCAGCCTCCTTGTGGTTCCACCCGTTCTCACCGCCGCGGTATTCCTCTTCGCCTGGCAAGGCGGCAACCACGACCACGACGACGCCGCCCACTGACGGTTCTCGGATTTGTGACGGCTCCGCGCGCTCACAACCCCGCGCGAAGCCGTCAGAAATCATGGGCCGGGTGCCGAATGAGTGCTTCTCGCGGGAGCGACGTCTTGTTGGGGGCCCCGACATGGGAGGCTGGGTCGGATGATCTTCGCCGCTGAGGTCGATATTTGGCGCTACCAGCCCCACCCCGAGGTTTGGCTGTTGGTGATGGGCGCCATCGTGCTCGCCGTTTATGCGGTCCGGGTGGTGGGACCGCACGCAGTTCCGGCGGGCCAACCCGTGGTGAGTCGGCGCAACGTTGTTGCCTACGTGCTTGCCATCGTGGCTCTCTGGGGAGCGTCGGACTGGCCCCTGCATGACATATCCGAGGAGTACCTCTACTCCTCGCACATGTTGCAGCACATCATCATTTCCTTCATCGTGCCCCCGCTGCTGCTGACGGCTACGCCCGAGTGGCTGGCGCGCCTCATCATGTCTCCCGACGGTCGAGCCGGCACCTGGATTCGACGCTTCTCGCACCCCGTTGTGGCGGGTGTGGTCTTCAACCTCGTTATCGCGGTCACCCACCTCACCAACATCGTCAATACGTCGGTGAACAACGGGATCTTCCACTACCTGGTCCATCTCGTGGTGTTCCTGGCCTCCATGATGATGTGGATCCCGGTTGTCGGCCCCATTCATGAACTCCGCATGAAGCTCCCGGGCCAGATGGTGTACCTCTTCCTGAATTCGGTCATCCCGACTGTTCCGGCAGCATTTCTGACCTTCGCCGACGGCGCCCTCTATGAGGTCTACGACCATCCGGTGCGGCTGTGGGGCATCTCGGTGGTTTCTGATCAACAAGCAGCCGGCGTCATCATGAAACTTGTTGGAGGCATGTATCTCTGGTCGTGGATCATCGGCCGGTTCTTCCAGTGGCACCGCGCCGAACTGGGGGATCGACCCGATCTTTTCCTTGTGCCTACACCCGACGTTGCGCCGCTCGATGCGGACCTCACTTACGAAGCTGTGCAGGCCGAATTCGACCGCACGGACCCTGCCCCAAGCGACAACTGACCCGGCCCTGAGGCCCGCCCTCAGTCGTGGGTGGGCGGTCGTGTCGGGGTAGTCGCGGTGGGGGAGCGATGGTCTTGAGGCTCGCTGGCTCATCGGCTATCAGCGAGGTAGTCGGTGCCGTCCGCGCCTGAGCGAGTGGCGGTCGGAAAGCACCACGTCCCTTTGGTGTTCCGCGTCACGCCGTTACCGCTGTGTCCATGACCGCGGGGCACTAGACTACTCGTCGGAGATCTGTCTGACTCGTCCAGCGCATCGCGTGTTCCCTGGGGGTAGACATCCTGAACCCGCGAAAAAGAACTACATCGCATCAGATCCGAGTGGTCCGAGTGCTTTGTATTGGTTTCATGATGTACGTGCACGTGAACCCCGGCTTCGATAGTTTCCGCGACGAATCACCCGGCTATCTGCGCTACATGCATGCCGTTCTGGGCGGCACGTTTGGTCGTGCGAGCGTGCCCGCGTTGACGTTGATCAGCGGGCTCCTCATGGTTAATGAGAGTCTCCGACGTCCGCTCAAACAATCCATTCTGGGTCGAGTTTCTCGTATTCTGGTTCCGATGGCGGTCTGGAACCTGCTGATCATCATGGTCTCGGTCGCCATCTTCGAGATGCTGAGCGAGCAAACCACGGTTTATGAAGAGCTGCAAGGGCTGTCGACGAGGCGAGTCATCTATTCGCTGATCCTGGTGATCGACTACGCGGGCGCATCGGAATCGTTGAGCTTCTTGCGCGACATCTTCGTATGCGCTGTGCTCTTTGGTGCCATCAAATGGCTCATGCAGCAGAAGGTCGCAGGGCCCGTTGGCCTCGCCGCGCTCTGGATCCTCGGCGTCTTCGTCCAATTCGACCCGCTCGTATATCGGGAGAATATTCTGCTGTTTTACTGCTTGGGCGTTTTCATCGGCCTCCGGGGCAACGAATTCCCCATACAGCGAGTGGTGGTTGTGGTCGCCGCCATTGCGGCCGGGTTTTCCTTTCTCGTTGACGTCGGGGCGTTTGGTCTCGACCAACCCTCAGGCGATGCCGCCAACGCGTTCTACGAGATGGTCAAGCGGGTGGCAGTGTCGTACCTAGTGTTTGCGGCGAGTAGGGCCATCGTCCGACGCCCTTGGTTCGCCGCGCCGTTCTACCGTCTCGAACCCGTGATCTTCCTGGTGTTCCTTGGCCACATGACGGTGTTCTTGCTGGGGTGGGGTGCGTGGCAGAGCGCGATTGGCAACTCGCTCGGATTCCCGTCCATCGCG
>CAWKYX010000151.1:0-8384 GCA_963854265.1 Acidimicrobiia bacterium | reverse complement strand
AACATCGGTCCGATTCCCGTGGCCTCCAGCCCGCCCGCGAAGTTTCCGTCGGGGGTGAAGCCGGCTGTGAAGTCGAACTTGAACAAGTCGGCCATCGTGATGCGATCGCCTTCCATGCCCACGATCTCGGTGATCTGGGTGATCTGGGTGACGCGACGACTACCGTCGCGCAGTCAGTTGAGCTGCACGGTCATGTCGACCGCCGACGCGACCTGTTCACGGATAGCCCGAACAGGCAGGTCCATGCCTGCCATGAGCACCATTGTTTCCACGCGGGAAAGGGTGTCCCGAGCGTTGTTTGCGTGAACGGTGGAGAGCGAACCCTCGTGACCGGTGTTCATGGCCTGCAACATGTCAAGGGTCTCGCCGCCACGACACTCACCAACCACAATGCGGTCGGGCCGCATACGTAGGGAGTTCTTGACGAGGTCGCGAATCTCGACCGCACCCTTGCCTTCAACGTTTGGCGGCCGAGTCTCAAGGGTGACAACGTGACGCTGACGAAGCTGGGGCTCCACCGAGTCCTCGATGGTGACAATACGATCCTCGTCGGGAATGAATCCCGAGAGCAGGTTGAGCATCGTCGTCTTACCCGTACCGGTACCACCAGAAACCAAGATGTTGAGTCGACCCAACACGCACGCTTCGAGGAAATCTCCGGTCTGGCGGGTGAAGGCGCCCTTGTCAACCAAGTCTTCGACGGAGAGCTTCTTCTTGGCGAACTTTCGAATGGTGAGCGCCGGACCTCGAACCGCTAGTGGCGGGATGATCGCGTTCACACGTGAGCCATCAGGCAAACGGGCGTCACACATCGGCGACGATTCATCGATACGACGACCGACCTTGGAGACGATGCGATCGATCACGCGACGTAGGTGGTCATTGGAAACGAATCGGGCATCAGTGAGCTCAAGGCGACCCCCGCGCTCGATGTAGATCGCGTCGTCGCCGTTAACCATGATTTCTGAGACACTCTCGTCGGCCAGGAACTGTTCCATGGGGCCGTAGCCCAAGATGTCGTCCTTGACCGCGGTCACCAGGCGGTGGCGTTCGTCGTGGCTGAGCGGAATTGCCTCAGCCTTGATGGCCTCGTCCAATTCCTGGGCAACCATCGCTTGCAACTGGTCCTGACTCATCGACGAGTCGTAGAGCCGCGAACCCAAGCGTCGGAACAGCTGTTCCTGGGCCCGAGTCTTCAGCACCTGAAGGGGATCAATCGCGCGATGCACGACGTCTTGGTCGGGCTCGACCTCCGCGACTACTTCTTCTTCGGGCTGTTCTTCAGGCATAGGCAGGTTTCCGTCCTCGCCCGCCTGTCGGAGCATTGCACCGAGCTTCATCGCTTCCCCTTTCGGGCTCGTTTGCCACGAGCCCCATCGGCCTCTTCAGGAAGGAAGAGGTCCACCATCTCCTGGAGTGCCCGCGCCGCCGGATCCTTTGGCGCGGAGACAAGAACAGGGCTGCCTTGATTTGTCGACACGACAACCTGCCGGGAACTCGGCACCTCAATGGATGCTTCGAGTCCGACGGTCTGTTCGATGTCGCTCGTGCGCAAACCCACTCGGGTTCCTGCACGGTTCACCAGGAAGTGGCGTTCCTGACGAGTCATTCCGATCGTGTCGAGGGTCTCGACTTCGCGCCGCAACGCTCGAACGCTCGGCACCTCAGACGATGTCACCAACAATAGGTCGGTCGAAAACTCCATCGCGGTGATGACATGATCGTCGATTCCCGATGAGGTATCGATCACCACATACTCGAAGATGTCGACGAGTAGGTCGAGGATCGACTTGATCTGCTGGGTGTTGATCTCCGCCGAATCCACAAGGGAGGTGAGCGGACCGAGCAGGAAGAGCCCGGACGGATGAGCAGTCAGGAAGACCTTCATCGTTGTCGCGTCCAGGACCGACGCGTTGAGTGCGGCGTCAGCGAGCGTTTGGTCGAGTTCGAGGCTCAACGCCGAGCCACAGTCCCCGAACTGAATGTCCAGGTCGACCAAGACCACCTCTCCTGGGGCATGCACGTTGAGTCCGAGCGCCAGGTTGGTCGCGATCATGGTTTTGCCACTACCGCCCTTGGCGGACAGCACGGTGATGACCTTGTTCTCTCGCGGCGCCGCCTCGGCGGTGGGCCGCGCAGTCTTCATCCGGGCTGCCGCGCTCAGCAGGCGATCCACGGCCTCACGGATTTGGTCGCCAGACGCATTCGGACGAACAACCTCGCGGACACCAAGGCGCATGGCACCCATCAACAGGTCCGGCGTTGCCGGTGCGATGATAAGCGTGCCGACGTCGGGCTGTTCCCGGTCGAATGCGCCCGCCCATTCGAGGGCGATCGCTTCAGGGATTGTCGGGCCGATGATGATGACATCGGGAGTAGGAGAGATGGTTGCGCGAACGATCTCGATCGGTTGCGCGTCTCGCCAAGCGGGATCCCACTTACGTGAAATCTCGACGCTGCCAACCAATCCTTGCAGGAATGGGACGAAGCTCTCTTCGGGCGTGAGGAGCAGAATCATCGCAGATCAAGAACCCGAGAAGATGTCATCGATGGTGACGATGTTGGTCGGGCCGGTGTCATCGGAGGTCTGGTTGGCGAGCCAAAGCTGGCCGTACTGCGCCGCGAACACGAGGCGTTCAACATCGCCAGGCTCGAGGGCGAAGGTCACGATGAACCCGGTCCTCGGAGCAAGCACCGCCTCACCCTCTTCACTGCTGAAGGTTGGGTTCGCGTCAGCTTGGACCTCAACCACAAGCGCATGATGGAGGATGATGTGTGTTGCCTGGACCTCGACCTCGTCCTCGGTATCGGCCGACTCGGGAAGTGCGATGAAGTCGCCATCGACCTCGATGACCTCGGCCCCCTGCAGTGCGTAGGCATCAAACGATGCGATCACCGCAACGGTGTCGCCGGCGTCGATGATCCCGCCCAATGCCTGTTCGGTGGCGAACCGGATCGGGATCTCGAGGTGGCCAATCGGGGTCTCGACACGTCGTGTCGGGAGATCGTCGCGGCGGAGGTCTGCCTCAGATGGTGGCACCCAACGGCTATCGACAAGGAGCTCGCCGACAAAGAGATCCGCGTTGGCCACCAAACCAACCAACGAAGCCGGGTCAGTAATGGCGTTCACCGGCCGTGTACTGACCGGACGCTCTTCAGCGATGATGTGCTCACCCACCTCACTACCCGCGGTGCCCTGCTCTATATCGAGCTGGACGACGTAGACCGTGACGAGCTCTTGACCCGCGTTGGCGCGATCCTCGGCACTCTGCACGAACCCGATCAGCACGAACGTGCCAATACCAGCGAGCAGCAGTGCCGCAACAAGCGCAACGATTCTTCGTCTCATGTGTTCTCACCCTTCGTGTGTCCCCCACCACATCACGGCGCCAATCGGCATATCGCAGCGGGAGTTGAGCCGTTCGGCGCAAGGGGATGCAAGGAAATGACAATCCGTCACCGTCAGTTGCACCCAAGGGCGTGGGTCTTGCCCCGTGTGGTTGCCCTCCGGCCAAGCGGCGGCACCGTAACCTCTGTCTGTCAACCGTCTGATGGTCAAGCTGCATGGCCCGAACGCGAAGATGACGTGGCTGGGAGCCACGTCATCTCGCTTATTCAGAAGCTCGTTCCCGGAACCGCTGGTATGAACTCGGGGGAGTCCAGGGCGGGGAGCGTCAGCCGTTGCCTAGAGGCCGGCGTTGGTCATCTCGGTAGTCGTGGTGTTGTAGAGACCTTCGGTCTTGGTTCCAAGGACTCCCACCACGGCGATGATGACGCCGGCGATAAGTGCAACAATCAGCGCGTACTCAACCGCCGTGGCGCCTCGAGTCGTCCGTTCAGTTGCTGTCGATAGCGTGTATTCGTTCATGCTTGCTCCCTCGCTACAGAACGTGTGTTCCGAGAAGCTTCTCGCTTGTTTGAGTCCGCCGAGTTCGGTGGCCCGGGTCCCGACTTCTTCAGGTGGCGTAGCGCGAACAGGTTGGGTCGCCAGGAGCGACCCGACCTATTACAGCGCTTAGCAAAGTTCGGTTTCCCGAAGGATCACGAAGGAAGGTTGTTGCTGACCTTCTCAAAGTTGGTGCTGACCTTTTGGCCAAGCGTGGTGACGATGCCGATGATGATGGCAGCGATAAGAGCGACGATCAGGCCGTACTCGACGGCAGTCGCGCCACGCTCTTCTTCGCGCATTGCGGCGAAAGCGCTGGTCAAACGGACATACGTGTTCAGCATGCTGTTCATTGGGTATAGCCCCTTGTTGTTCAGTGTGTGTCGGTAGGTGTTTCGGGTCAGTCACGCGATCAGCAGCCACTGGTCGGCTCGGAAGCCCATTCGCAAGCTCCCGGCCTCCCTCACCGGCTGCGACTATTCCGTCACGCACCGAAAGTGGATTGGCAGGAAACCCACCTCGTTGCAAACCTCTCAACGTGGGCTGACCCAATTTGTATTGTCAACACTCGGGGTAGACCCCGTGCGCTAATAAGGGAACCGGAGCCCGTGTAGTTGACTTGAGTGGCCGTTTCGCAAACGGGTCCAATGACTCAGAAAATCGGCTCTCCACACGGGAGGAAGTGCCCGGCTGGCCGAGTGAGCATGGTCCGAATGAGGGGTCTGACCTGGCGAAACGAAATCGGCAATCGGCGCTCCTGGGACGACTACCGTAAAGTCTCCTAGCGATAAATTGCCGCTTGCCGACCATCGGGACGCAGCACAAAGCCCTTGTACCCGCGCAGCGGAGACTGCAAGTTCTTCTCGACGTCTACGGCGAGCGCGCGCAAGGGCGAGATGTACAGGACACGGGTTCGGCGCCGGTCATCGTCGGGCGGTGGCCGGGTCATCACGCGATCGAGCGCCAAGAGAAACGCAGCCAGGGTCTTGCCCGAGCCCGTGGGTGCAAGCACGAGCGTGTGATCGCCCTGAGAGATGGCCGGCCAGGCTTGGGCGGGGGTGGGCGCGGCGAACGTGGTTTCGAACCACTCGCGAACAGAGGCGCTGAACTCTTCCAGGGCCAGAAGTGGAACCCACCGGCGACAGCTGTCGCGCACGGTGTCGCTTTCGCCGCGACATCAGCGCGGTGCCAGCATGGCGCCGCCGCGCATTATCACGAGTCCCCCGAGCGGGCAGCGGCTATTTGCGGGCGAACAGTCGACGCTTACTTGAGCCCTTCAAGGCCTTTTGAGCAGTCTTCAAACCGGCGTGTGCCTGATCATGGTCAGGCAACTCACTCAGAACAATCTGATACGCGGCAGCGGCTCGTTCGTGGTCGCCGTGGTCGAGCAGCGTGTCGCCGGCTACGAGGCTGAACTGGGCGTAAGGAGCAAAAGCCCTCCCGCCTCGATGTACAACGGTGCCGCCTCGAGCCGGTCGCCGGCCTTGTACAGAGCATTGGCCTCTTCGATGAGGTCGTTTGCGCGAGCTTGATCATCCATGACGAACTCATCGACCCACCCGCGAGAACCCTGACGCTTTTCGCGGTCCGCATCGCGCGCCGGTGCCAGGCACGAGCGCGCGATGATCGCGCGCCGGTGCCAGGCACGAGCGCGCGATGGGTGTCGCTGTCAGTGGGCGTGGGCGGGCTCTCGCAAGGCTGCGGGCAGTGGCTCGGCGTGGACGACGGTCAGACGGCGGGTCGCGCGCGTTAGAGCCACATACAGCGAGCGCAGGCCGTTTCTTTCGTCGGAGACGATGCGCGCCGGCTCGACCACAATGGCCGCATCGAGCTCGAGGCCCTTGACCAAGCCGACCGGCACAATCGTGACCCGGCTGTCGAGACCGCCTTCATAGATCAGACCGTGATCGATTCCCGCAGCCGTGAGCGACTCCGACAAGCGCCCCACCAACGCCTCCGGAGCGATAATGGCCAGATTGCCGGGGCCGATGGCCTCGAGCTCGGACCCGATGATTGCGGTGACCGTCGCGCCGAGCCGGGCAGGAGTCTCGACCTCGACGAAGCGGGGCTCGTCACCTTCACGACGGACCGCAATGGGCGGTTCGAGCCCCAGGTTGGCCGCTCGAAGGACCCGGCCTGCCACATCCATGGTGGGCTGGGGCAGGCGGTACCCGACCGTGAGCTCGGCGAAGCGCGGCTCGCGACGAGCCGGGAGGTCTTGCAGAACGCTTCCCCAGTCGTCGTGGGCCCAAGCTCCAGTGGCTTGGGCGATGTCGCCGACCAAGGTCATGGAGCCATTGAGCGATCGACGTTTGAGCATCCGCAACTGCATTGGAGACAAGTCCTGGGCCTCGTCCACCACGATGTGGCCATAGGTACGGAGTTGATCTTCGGAACGCCGACCTGGCCGTGAACCCAAGACCGCACGAGCTTCGTCCAGCAATGGCACATCGTGCGCCGTCCAGATGACATTCGAGGCATGCGTCGCTCGTTCACGGAACAGGATGCGCCGCTCTGCGCTGGTGATGTGGCCACGGCTGGCACTCTGCATCAGTGCCCGAGAGCCGTACAGGTCGTGCAGAAGATGCTCGGGCGTCAGGGCCGGCCACATCCATTCCAACGCAGCTCGCACCTCTGCGGTGCCGCCCAGGCGATCTTCGACCTCGTGCGGGGCGACTTCGTCGCGGGCGCTAGCTGCCATCACCTCGAAAAGCTGCTGGCGAACGAACTTACGCGCGGCGTTGTGCTTGGGGTAGCGACGACGAGCTTCGGAGACAATGCCAGCACTGTCTTCCACGGTGAGGCGCAAGCGCTGAAGGCCAAAGCCCGCCACCAAGTCTTCGCGCAGTGGACGCTCTCGGTCCTTGATCGCTGAGCGGAGCACATGGGACATCGCAGGGTCGCCCTTAACGCGGGCGATGTCTTCGCTGTCGAACCCACGCACGCTCGCTCGCGGAACCAAATCACTCAGTACCGCGAGTTGCACGCCTGCCTCGCCAAGTGAGGGCAGCACTTGTTCGATATAGGTGAGGAACAAGCGGTTCGGACCAATGACCAGCACCCCTTGGCCCTCAACCGGGAAACGATGGGTGTACAGCAGATATGCGGCCCGGTGCAGCGCAACCACCGTCTTGCCCGTCCCCGGCCCGCCTTGGACCACTAGGAGGCCAGGCAGTTCGGACCGGATGATCTCGTCTTGCTCGGACTGGATGGTGGCGACAATGTCGCCAAGGCGCCCGGTTCTGGCCTGCTCCATAGTGATGGCCAGCGTCTGAGCGCCTTTCAGCGTCGAATCGGTGGGCGACGCGGGGCCAAGACTGTCGCCGAAGTGTTCGTCTTCGACACCCAACAACGTGCGACCGCGCGAGGCGAAGTGGCGACGCCGGGCCAAACCCATCGGCACCCGGCCGGTCGCTCGATAAAACGACTCTGCAATCGGGGCACGCCAGTCGACGGTCACCGGATCCTGGTTGTCGTCCCACACAGCGACGCGCCCGACATAGAACCGCTCACCGCTGCGCTCGTCAGCCAGATCCAGACGACCAAAGACCAGCGATGCATCGCCGATGTCGAGTTGCGCGACGCGGTTGTTCACTTGTTCGGAAATGACGTCGCGCTCAAATCGGGCCTGGTGGGTTCCACCGGCGCCGGATTCGACCATCGTATGCAGTTCGCGGGCCTTGTCCTGAGCGCCATCGAGCGTCTCGTGGGCGACTTCGATATAGCGTTGCTCGGACTCAAACTCGGGGTGGATAGCCGTGTCCTCCGTCTCCGGGTGTGGGGGTCAAGTACCGGGATTTGGGTAGCAAATAACTCTATCGGCGCGCGCTGACAGTCCTTCAGCGATGACAAAATGATTCCCATACCTGCTGGTCAGCGATTGAAGGCGGGGTTCGATCAGCCAGGCCAATACGAATCGAGAATGTCTCGTGCTGCCGCCCGCACGAGCACCGATAGCGTGGCGCGCGTGGGTAATCTCAACGACAGCGCGTTCTTGAAGGCTTGCCGGAGCGAACGGCCCGATCATGTGCCGGTCTGGTTCATGCGTCAGGCGGGCCGCTCGTTGCCCGAGTACCGGGCGATCCGTGGGGAAGGGTCGATCCTCGATGCGATCAAGAAGCCCGACCTCAGTACCGAAATTACGCTGCAACCCGTTCGGCGCTACGGCGTCGATGCAGCGATCTTGTACTCCGACATTGTGGTGCCGGTTCACGCCATCGGGTTTGGTGTCGACATCCAACCGGGCGTCGGACCCGTCACTGAACGGCCCTTCGAGCGAGCCGAGGATCTCCAACGGCTGCGGCCACTGGACCCTGCTGCTGATACGCCGTACGTGATCGAGACCGTCCGCCAACTCGTCGCTGAGCTGGATGTGCCGCTCATTGGCTTCGCAGGAGCGCCGTTCACCGTGGCCAGCTACCTGATCGAGGGTGGACCATCTCGGACCTATCACAAGACCAAGGCCCTGATGGCCGGCGATCCGGCGCTTTGGGCCATG
>CAWKYX010000150.1:0-8451 GCA_963854265.1 Acidimicrobiia bacterium | reverse complement strand
CGTCGAAGTCTGGCTGCTGATTGGAGGTCATGGCGCTCCCTGCGTCGCTGATGACGAAACAGCGCCATTCGCGCTGTTGAGCAGCCTCCGACTGGCCAGTCTCGATTCTGATCGCCAAGCGTGACCCTACTGTGCGCTCCAAGCCCGCCGCTGCGCCGACCTCTAACGCGCCCGAACACCCCCTTGACACAGAGAGGATTCGGTAGGGGATAGCCCGTACCCGCCCGCAATTCTGGGTTCTCCGGTGTTCGGGGGCGTTAGGTGATCTCTAGTTTGTCCCTGATGTCTGGCCGCAATTCTCTTGTAGCCGGTATGTCTGGAGTGTTCCGTCTTGGTCGACGGTCGTCCAGCCGACCACGACGGTGGTGGAGTCGTTGAGTGCCGCGATGGCGATGGGGAAACCTGGCGCGTCGATCTTCACCTCTGCCTCGAGCGAGCCACCCATGTAGGTGAGGAGATGATGCGTGCCGTTGTCGGCTGTGACCGCTGCTATGCAGTCGCCTACCCATGCCGCGGCCACGATTGGCGAGTCGGAATACTCGATGGTGTCGAACAACAACGCAGTGTCAGCGACTTCGGCTGTGCGCAGGACACCCGTACCCCGAACAGGGTGACCCGTTGGATTCACCAATATTACAAGCGCGTGAGTCCCGGTCGGGTTGACAGCCACGTTGCTGAACGCGCCACTCACTGAGGTGTGGCAACTCTCACCTGTGAACGCCTGCATTGGATCCCAGCTCAGGTCATCTAGACCGACGACTTCTGCACTCATGAGACCGACACCGGTCGCGATGATCGCGAGTGAAGAGGAGCTGCCACCCACCACCGCGAGATAGCGGCCGGGGCCGACCGCCGACAACTTTGAAATTGGTTGGGTTGGAACGCCCGTCGAAGTTGGTGTTGTGCTGACTGACTGTCCGGTATCTACGTCAACCTCGACTAGGTAGTAGTCGTTGGGGAAGGGTGGGCAATCAAATTCAACGGCGATTACGTGAGGTTCGTGCGCTGCGGTAAGCCTGCGCCCGACCCCGCCTTGGCAGTCCGGGCCGGCGATGTCTGGGAGTGCGCTGATGCCCCCACCCGGCTGAAGATCCACAGACTCGTAGACGTGGCCCGAACCCGAGTCTGGCAGCGAAGCAATGACGACGGAGTCGTTGTCGAGCGGGGCGATGAGCAAAGGCTCCGGCTGAGCGGAACTGAGCGCTGCGGAGCGGCAGACGTGACGCTGCTAGTCGTACACGCAGCCACGAGCAAACAGGACACGGCTGCCGCTGACAGCGCTATCCGAAAGTCCATCCCAAAGAACGTAATACGCCCACTCACTCATAGAAGCACGCAGCGCGAACGTCGCCGTAGTTTGTGGCCCTGTACTGGCCGCCTGTGGACATCGCCCGAGCGTAGATCGCAGCGAGAGGGTGTCCCCGAAGTGCCTGATTGGAGAATGGGGGCAGAGGTTGCGGTGGTTTCGTAGCGAAGCTCGCCTGGCCGAGTAGCGAGTGCATCAAAAGTGCAGGAGACTCGCGGCTGTTGGGTCGTACTGGCTGGACTGGAGCGCACCGGCTGGACGCTCGAGGCCAACGCGACCTGGTCAGGTGCACAGGACCGCAGGGTCTGGATGAGTTCTGGCACACGTAAACCCCCCAGGCTCCGTAAAGGAGCGTGCGGGTAGCGCG
The DNA here is from genome assembly GCA_963854265.1 of Acidimicrobiia bacterium. Taxonomy (GTDB): domain Bacteria; phylum Actinomycetota; class Acidimicrobiia; order Acidimicrobiales; family UBA8592; genus CAWKYX01. Next base: position 6,778 of record CAWKYX010000150.1, on the reverse strand, counting down.
CCTTCAGTTTCCAGACAGCTGGGCCACCACGGGAGCAAAGTCTCGGGGCTTGCCTGCGATGGACACATAGCTGATGCCGTACTTCTCGCGGCGCGTCTGGAGCGTCTCGACGATGTGGTCGACCGATCCAATCAGGACGTGGGGATGTTCGCGAAAGACATCGGGTTCGAGGCCGAACATGGGTGCCATGGAAGCCACGGTTGCATCGCCGTCGTCGGTGACTTTGGTGAAGTAGGCGGGGATCTCCAGTTCGATGTCGCTGAAGCGATCGCCCGCTCCGTCGCGGACCCATCCGATCTTCTCCAGCGTGTCCTTTGCGGTTGCCGTGGCGATTCCGGGCCCGGCGAGTGTTCCCGATGAGTTGTTGAAGTTGACCGACACAATGTTGGCCACGCGCCCTGCCATCGCGAGGATGCGCGGCGCTCCGCCCCCGATCATGATCTTCGGTCCGCCGGGCTGCGGCGAAACGGGGAGCGCATCGAAGTCGAATGCGGTGACGTGCTCGGATCTGATGTCCAGCGACTCGCCCGCGCAGAATCGACGCACGAGGTCTGCCACCGCCTCCAGTCGAGCGATCCGGATCCCCGGACGGTCCATTTCCAGACCCATCGCCTCGTACTCGGCAGCTACCCAGCCGGCACCGAGCCCGATCTCAAGTCGGCCTTCGGACAACAGGTCGATGGTCGCAAGCTCCTTCGCCAGCACAACGGGGTGGTGGTAGTCGACACACAGCACCTTGCAGCCAATGGTGATTGTCTTGCTGACCGAGGCAGCGACTGCCATCGCAGGGATCGCTGCGATGCTCTGGACGGGGTGCGACGCCCGGTCAAGTGCCGCACCTGGGCCGATGTAGTGGTCAGCGAGAGTGAAGGTGGAGAACCCAAGGTCTTCAGCCGCGTTGACCTGGTTTTTCCAATCCTGGGCCGATTCGGCAACGTAGGACTGGAGGCCGAATCTGAACGGTCGTGGCATTAATGCTCCTGGCGGTGATATTGCACAGACAACAGGCGGGGTTGTGCTTGACGTTGGGGGTGAGCTCATTGGGGCGGCGATAGCCGACGTTTCCGTAGCGAGATTACCCGTTTCCGTAGCAATCGTGCTGTGTTGTCGAAGGGTCTGTTGTCCCAGCGGTCCGTCGGCGCTGTACGGGCGACAGCACTGCGTGCCATGCGAGTCTCCGACGGCTCCCCGACACCTCTTTTGCAGCCGTTTACAGTGTCGTCGTGCAAGTAAACCGTGCGAGACCTCAATGACGATTGACTTCAGTTTGACCCTGCCGCGTTTTCACGACGTGGGCCAAGCGGTTCCGTACAAACGGACGTTCGAGTTCGCCCGGCGGGTTGACGAGCTCGGGTACTACGCCGGCTATGTCGGCCACCATTCGTTCACGCCTGAGACGAAGGACCTGTCAGCACCTTTCGTGTTTTTGTCAGCAGTGGGTGCGCACACCGAGAAGATTCGGCTCGGCACCGGCATCTACCTCGCGGCGCTGCACCATCCGGTGAATGTGTGTGAACAAGTGTCGACCCTGGACCAGATCACCAACGGCCGCGCGATTCTTGGAGTCGGTGTGGGGTACCGCGAGTACGAGTACAACAACTACGACTCCCCGTTCGCCGAGCGCGGTAAGCGTCTCGACGAGACGCTTGCGGTCTTACGCAAGGCGTGGGCGACGGGCAGCTACGAGTGGGACGGCACATTCTTCGACCTCGATGACGTTGCCGTGTACCCACCTGCTGTCCAGGACTCGGGTCCGCCGATCTACGTCGGCGGGACATCGCAAGCAGCGCTCCGCCGGGCAGCGGCTCATGGTGACGCCTGGTTCACCCTCCCGATGGAGACGCTGCCCTACATCGCCGATCTCGCACAGCGCTACCGAGCCGAATGCGAGAGCTTCGGAACTGAGCCGCGTATCTGTCTAAACCGCGAGTGTTGGGTCGGCGAGACCGACGCCGATGTCGAGCGCGAGTAGTACCCACGAGCGCTCGCGTTCCACCGCTACTACTGGGACGCGGGTACCAAGGGTGACGACGGCGATCCGGTTCTTCAGCGAGTAGCTGCTGGAGAGGACCCGCCCTACCAGGAGTTCGTCCGTGACCGTGCGTTCGCCGGCACCCCGGACATGGTCAAAGACGAGATCCAACGTTGGCACGACGCCATTGGGTTCGACGAGGTCTGTCTCATCTTTGCGACGGGCCGAGAGGCAACAACACAAGAGGCGCTGACGCGTTCGGTCACACTCTTTGCCGAGGAAGTCGCGCCGGCGTTCCGCTGACTTCGATGACCAAGGGAGTTCTTCGCCCGCCGGGATGCGTTGTGGGGTCGCCTATCAGAGTCCGCAGACCTGCGTGATGGAGCCTTCAGGGACCGTGGCGACCTGGCAGGGTGGCGCGAAGCCTTCCCAAATGCCGAGGCACACCTCGTGTTCTGCGGTATCAAAGTAGGTCTACATGCCACAGTCATTTCTCGGCGTGCCGCCCACCGAGATGGTCGAGGCCCGAGACATCGGAGCGCGCTGCAGATGGACCACCCAGGGTTGGCACCGCTGTCGCCGGAGTGATTGTGTGGCCTAGTTGGGCAGTCAGGTCACGGTCTGCTGGGCTGCAGCGATGCGAGGGGCGGCGGGCGACATGAAGACGCCACCGGACCAGATCTCGGTGACTTGTCTGCTGACTGCTTCGACGCTTTGTTCAGGCATGCGATCGAGCACGAACCGTAGGTAGGCGTATTGGTCGGTCATTGCCGTCAGCAGCTCTGCCGCCGTTTGGGGGTCGACCTCAGCTCGCATGTGACCAGAGTCGCGGGCAGTATCGAGCATGTGCGTAACATGCTCAACTGCCTCGGTGCGCAGCTCATTCCACATCGTTTCGACGTCGGGGTGCGTGTGCGAAGCTTCGACTAGGAGCGCGAAAAGATCGCGATTCTCAGCGTAGAACTCGAGGTAGCTATGGGTGGTGAGGTAAATCGAATTCGTGGGGTGCCCTGACCCCAATGGCTCCCGAGCGAACGCAAGTGTTCCCTCGACAAGATCCTTCAGGAGGGCCATCATCACGGAGGTCTTATCTGAGAAGTAGCGGTAGAAGGCCCCGTTTGAGAACCCAGCTTCGGCCGCGATGTCTTGCACACGAGCTTTGGTGAAGCCATCGGCTTCGAACACTTTTCGAGCCGCTGCTTTGATCGCTCGCTGTGACCGGTCACCCTTTTTCAGCTTCGTCGTGGACACGTTCGCGGACATCCCGTCTGTCGACATCGGGTACCGACTTTAGTGGTCCGAGCGCGACGCCCGCGACATCTCTCGGCACCGCACAACTCACTTCTCACGAACCCGGTCGCATCTACTGCTCGGAGAGTGGGGTCCTGCGGAGAACGAAGGACTTGCCGGTCGGAGGCGGCCAGCCCACATCTGGTGGCTGCATCCGTTCTATGTCTGTCAGGGACGGAGTTCGTCGCTGACCCTTCTGGTCGCGGCCGGTTCCACCTATCGGGATCCGCCGCCCTAAAGAAAAGGTCACGCGAGCGTGGCATTCGGCAGAGCGCATGTCAACCCGCTTGCCGCGGGTTTTGGGTCAACTGTTGATGCGGATTGGCAGGGTTCCGATCTGGCGGACCTCCCAATGTGGGACCCACTGCAGCTCGTCGTCGACGAGTTGGATGTCGTCGAATCGTTCGAGCATGCGCCTGATGAGAATCTCAACTTCTTGACGAGCCAGGTTGGCGCCCGGGCAGAGGTGGCGGCCGCGGCCGAACGTCAGATGCCCGATCGATCGATGCTCTACGAAACGGTCGACCTGGAAACGGTCAGGTTCAACGAACTGTGCCGGGTCGCGGTTGGCGATGGCGACCATTCCCATGACGAGATCGCCTTGTCGGATCTTGATGTTGTCGATTTCGAAGTCTTGTCTGGCCTGGCGAGGCACGCGAGCGATCGGTGCCGCGAAACGCAGGACCTCTTCGAGCATCATTGGTATCCAGTCCAGGTTCTGGCGCACTTTCGCGAGTTCATCTGGGTGCGATAGCAAGAGCCCCAGCGCCGAGGTGGCGAGAGTCGTCAAGATGTCAAGTCCCGCGCCGACGATCTCGGTGACGTGGGCGACTGCCTCGGCGGGGGTCAGCGACCCAGCGTCGACAGCGTCGCGAATGTTCTGCAGTGCGCGAGAGTGCGCTTCGGCTGGGCCATTCGCAGCGTCGCCCCACAACATGTCTTCGACGGCGTCAGTTGCATCGAGGACACGGGGGTTCTCGGTCAGGTCGGCCCTGATTTCTTGGGCATGGGCACACGTGGTCGGGATACCGCGCAAATCGATTGTGCCGCCGTCGGGTGACAGCGTGTGGGCGAACACTTCGGGGACGCCCATGGCCCGAGCTACGGCGAAGGTGGGCAGTGGAGCGGCAAGGCGTGGGACGGCATCGAACGCGACGGGTGGCTCGATTGAATCAAGCAGGCTGTCGATGAAGGCTGTCACCGCGAGTTCATGTTTGGCGACTGATGTTGGGGCGAGTTCTCGACTCGTGGTCACGCTGAGTCTCGTGTGGTCGGGCGGCTCGGAGTTCAGGAGCGCTCTCACGGCTGGGCGATCTGGGTGGATGCCAGCCTGGTCATCCCAGCCCGGGCGACCAGAGTCGCCGAGATTATCCTTGCCAAGGACATACGCGGTGTCTTCGTATCGGGTGAGCAGCCACGCTTGCCATGGCTCGAACCAGTAGACCGGTTGTGTCTCGCGAAGCTCGTGCAGGGTCGGATATGGGTCGAGCCCGAACTCCGTTGAGAGGATCTACTCCTCGAGACTTGTTCGAACGGCCATGCCTAGAACCTCCTCGCCGCAGAGCAGCGGTGACGAGGGCGATGCCGCCCGCGTTAGTGTTGCGGGGGTTTGGACTGAGTTAGATCGAGATGGGCCTTGCCGAAGCACCCGTCGCTCATCGCACCTGCCGCTCGGAGTGCCCGTTGCGCAAAGACGTGTCCACACTCGAATGGATCATTCGCGACAGACCAGGGGAAAGCCGCAGGTGGGTGAACAGCGACATCGGGCTACTAACGGTAAAGGTGACGCCGACTTTACGTTTACTCCGGCCCGCCGGTCAATAGTTGAGCCGTTTTCGCCTGGCTGGCCGCACTGGGACCCCTGGTCAGACTCCCGTGCGCCCCGCTTCGCGCATGAAGGGCAACACAGCCATGTAGGCGGGATCATTGGGGGTGGAACCTGTTGTTGCTCCGCCGTCGACTGTCAGGCACAGCCCGTTGGTATTACCTGACTCGTCTGATGCCAAGAACAGCGCGGCGTTTGCGACGTCTATTGGGAGCCCAGGTCGGCCCTTGATCGGCGCCTCGGCAGCCAACTTCGACTCGACCGCGTCGAGTGCTTCATGGTCGGCCAGGTGAGCCATGGCCACGAGCGGAGTTGCCGTCGATCCGGGTGCGATGCAGTTGACCCGAATGCCGGATCGGCACAGCTCTGCACCAACGTTTTTGGTGAGTCCGACCACCGCGTGCTTCGCAGCCGCATAGACATGGGGCCCAAGACCGCCCATGACCCCCGCTGTGCTTGCCAAGCTGATGATCGAGCCGGTCTCGCGAGGTTGCATGACTCGCGCAGCATGCTTCATGCCCAAGAAGGTGCCCTTGAGGAGGACGTCCATGGTTGCCGAGTACTGCTCCTCGGGGATTTGGGCGATAGGTCCGCGGGCACCCACGATGCCTGCGTTGTTCATCATGATGTCGAGTTGCCCGAACTCGCTGACCGCAGCGTCGACCAGACCTGCCACGTCAGCCTCGACGGTCACGTTGCAGTGACGGTAAATAGCGTCTTGGCCCAGGTCGTCTACCAAGGCAGCGCCGGCGTTGTCTTGGATGTCGCCGATGACGACGCGGGCTCCTTCTTCGACGAAGCGACGGGCGGTCCACTCGCCGATGCCAGATGCGCCGCCGGTGATCGCGGCGACCTTCCCTTCGAGTCTGCCGGCCATGGTTCTCCCTATGGTTGCTGATACTGCGATGCGCGGCTACGCCACGTGTTAGCGCAAACCTTAGCTCTCGCGGCTGCGGCGAGTCTGGGGTGATGCCTTGTCAGGACGCGCGGAGCTGAGCGCTGAAGACCATTGGCCGGTGGTCACCGTAGGCGGTTGACCGTTGCGTTTTCAGTGGCTGAGAACGGCGTCGTGGGCGAAGTGGGCGACGTAGCGGTGGTAGTGCTGGAGGGCAATCTCGTTGCGACCGAAGATGAATTCTGTGTTGGCCCCCGAAGGCAAGGCTTGCTGAATCATTGCGCCGATGGCGTAGTCCTCATCACGCACAGCCACCAGCGTCATTTCGCTGAAATCTGCGGTGGCGGCTTCTTCTTCGGGGTTTGTGGGTGCCTTGGCCCTAAGTATGGTCTGTCTGGTGACGGTGGTGTCTGGCGTAGGCCCGGGGTAGACCTGGCTGACCTGCGCATGGTCGCCGAGGATGCCCGAGATCGAGAGATTGGGAAACCCCGAATGGATCTGCCGCACGTATTGGGGGAGGTTCTCCCACTGTTCTTCAGGAAGATCAACGATGTCTGCCACTTCCTTGCGAGCAAACACGATGCGTTGGTGCGGGCCGTAGGCATCGTGCAACAGCAGGTTCGAGACGGTGTACTTCCCCACGGTTTCGGGATGTACGTATTTGTGGTGGTATGACTCGAGGTAGCCGTCCCAGGCGACCTTCCATCCAGGTGACCCCACAAGATCGCGCTGTTCGACCAGGTGCCAGTTCTCGAGGTCCAGGGTGTCGAGTTCGGCAGCGAAGTCGCCCAGCCAG
>CAWKYX010000149.1:0-8534 GCA_963854265.1 Acidimicrobiia bacterium | reverse complement strand
CAGCGGCCATCGAACCGCTCGCATCCGGCAATATCGCACAATGCACTCGCCCACCTACGCCGAGGCGCGGGCCCCCAAACGCCGGGGTATGTGACATCGCGGTGTGCGTCCCCGACCGGCACTTCGGGGACGCGACTGGAGCGAGTTTGTGTAATTGTGAGCTCCCTGAGACATGAGCTGAAAGGGATTTCAGATGGGCGATAGCGGCGTACCGCCAGGAGCTGAGCCCGCGCCGTCTGACGACGCGAATGAAAGCGTGGACGCGCCACTCCCTCCGGACCCACCTTGGCGGCGGGGGCGGCACGGCCTGCTGTCGCCTACGGCTGTGAACCCACCGTGGTGGAAACGACGTTGGGCCAGATCACTTGGCGGCGGCATCGCCGTTCTTATTGTCTTGGGTGTCATCGCTTCCGTCGTCGGGGGAGAGGGTGAGACCACCGATTTGTTGAACAACGCCACGACGGCATTGGACGAGGGCCGCTGGGGGGACGCAGAAGCAACGTTGACCGAACTAATCGGTCTCAGCCCCGAAGACGTCGACACCCTCGCCCTGGCCTACGTCAACGGAGCGTTCGCCCTCGGCAACCTCGGCCGATTCGAAGAGGCAGAGCCCGATCTCCGTGCCCTGGTAGAACTCCTGCCCGCTAGCGACGAGCGGGCTCAGTTCGCGCGCGATGCCCTAAAAGAATTGGGCGCGGACTGACGACCTACTGGGCCGCCCCCGAACGCCAGTGAGGATACTTGTGGGTGGTGCCCCGCTCTTTCGGTTTGGCTCTCAGAACGCCTGACTCCGTTTTGGATGTCCTTGTCCCGAACAGTCGGCCGGGTTGAGCGGGGCACCGCTTTTGGAACAACCGGTTGAGCGAATGTGACCTGATAGAAGCTCGGCAAAGCCTCATCACTGGCCTGTCCGTCGTTCAGCTGTGCGTGCCATCCACCACGATGAAAGAGGATGGCAATGACCACGATGACAGATCCCGCTCGCCGAACGCGAGACGACAGCCCCCAAAACTGCCGATGGCCCGATCGAGTCGATCAGGTTGCTCCGTGTCGCGAGGCGTAGTGCCCGCAAGGCCCGCAGCCAAGCCATCAACCAGATCCACAACGTGATCGACACCGCCCCCGAAGCACTCCGCTCCCAGTTCAGGGGGCTCGAGACCAACAACAAGATCACCGTCGCTGCCCGTTTCCGGATTGGACCCATCGACTCGACCACCGCCGCAGCAAAGACGACTCTGCGCAGCCTGGCCCGACGCTGCCGAGACCTCGCCGCCGGACTCGCCGAACTCGACCAAGCCATCAAAACACTGATCGAACAAGCCGCGCCATCGCTGCTCGAGCTCAACGGCGTCGGCACCAACTGCGCCGCCGCGCTTCTCGTCGCAGCCGGCGACAACCCCGAACGGTTGAGCAACGAACGGTCCTACGCAGCGCTATGCGGCAGCTCACCCATCGACGCGTCCTCAGGACTACAACGCCGCCACAGATCACATCCGCGCCGCCTTTGCCCTTGATGACGTCGGCCCGGCCTCTTCCGTGGATGACATCGGGTCCCTTCGTACCCACCAGAACATCGGGTCCGTTGGTGCCGACGATCGTGGCGAACTGGCCGCCACATCGGAACCCAATATCCACCGAGAATAGATTCCACACCGTCTCGAGGGCGTTGACTTCGTAACCGGCAACGAACACGACAGTCGACGAATCGCGCGTGATCACATAGTCCTTGACCTCGCCGCCGGATACGAGCGAGCCGTTCAACCTGAGCGGCGTCCCACCGCCGATCCGTACTGAATAGAGTTCGATCCTGTCGCCCGCCGTGCGGTGTCGATAGACAACCCAGAGCGAGTCCGCGCTGATCTGAAACCGGGTGTCGCCGGTATCACTCAGCCTTGTTGGCACGCCGCCGCCTATCCGCACTGAATACAGCGCTTGGTGGAATAGGTACACGACTCGCGTGGAATCGGGACTTATCGCCCATGCATTGCTCTACAGCTGGCTGTGACCGTTGGTCAACTTCACCGGGGTCTGGCCACCGCTGATCGGTAGCTGAAATAGTTCCCAGCCAGTCCAGGGTGCGGGGTCCGTGTCAGCCAGATACACCACCCACGCTGAATCTGGACTGACTCGGAAACTCCCAACATCACCGTCAGTATCAAGACCAGCATTCAGCTCCACGACGTCGCCGCCCCCGATCGCCACCACATACAAGTCTCGCTTGCCGTCGATGCCGCCATCAGCCGCGAACACCACCTTCGATGAATCCGGACTGATCACGAAGGTACCCACGTCCCCGAGCTTGACTGGCGGCCCTCCGCTGATCGGCACCGAAAACAACTCAGTCAAACCGCGGGTCCGCAGTTCTTGGGTGTAGACGACGTTCGACGAATCAGCACTGATCGAGATTACCTCGGTACAGGTCGCCAACTCCGTGGGAACTCCACCGGCAATCGGAACCGAAAACAGTGAGAACTGATTGCAACCGTCCGTCCCATTCGCTCGATCTATCACCCGGGACGAATCCGGACTAACCGCGACCTCGACTAAACCCCGGCCAGTGACCGGGCCGTTGAGCTTGACCGATGGCCCACCGGTGATCGGTACCGAGAACAGTTCGCGCAGGTCCGCGGTGTCAGCGTCGGTCCAGTAGACCACCCCCGACGAATCCGGAGTCACCTCCCACCGCAGGTCCGACTCCTGGACGTTGAGTGGCTGCGAAATGCTCAGGTCGATCGACGGGCCACCACCTGGGGGCACCGCAAACAACTCCACCCCGCCCAACTCCGACCACGTCTCGTACACGACCATCGACGAATCCCCAGTGAATGTGGCAAGTCCAGACTCTTCCGGGCTCAGCCGCACATTCGGTCCGCCATAAGTCGATGCTGAATAAGGCTCTAGTTTCACGTTCCGTGGCCGCTCGTCCGAGTCGACATGGTAGAGAACCTTTGAGCCGTCAGGACTCACCTCGAAGCCACCCCAGGTCGGAACCTCGTTGATCTGCGTCGGATCACCCGGTACCGACTCAGACCCCGCCGCTGACGCACAAAGCACCACGACCACCAGCCACACCACAGCCGAACCTGCCACCGAACGCCGTCGATGCACCATGTCGTCTCCTAGCCACGAACCGTATCCGACAACCACCCATCACTCGGAGCGCCCGGCCACCTAGCATCCCATATCGATCGGTTTGGGTGGACCGGATTCAACGTGGACTGGAGTTGAAACCATGAACACGACCCCGATGCGACGGATACCACGGGACCACTGTCGGATCAGCCTCGGACAAGGTGGACAACGGGCCGTTCACCGAGGCCGGGCGGTGGTGGTGAAGTTCGCCGAGCAGGTGGCGCTGACCAATCGCGCAGGGCCACGTTGACGGCGACTTGTATGCGGCGCTGTCCCGTCACTTTGGTGAGATTTACGAGATGGGCACGGTCATGGCCATCATTTACGGCATGGCCAATGGCGAGCTAGCCTATGTCATGGAGCTGGTGGAACGTCAGCGATACTGCCCCATCGGACCTGTAAACCCCGCTGATTGAACGCAGATTAGGGAGCATCATGGGCAACAATGTCGTTGAAGACTGGAAGATCGACTCTGAAGCGCCAGAGCAGTCGCTGGAGGCCAAGCAAGCCTGGATCGACAACGGCTCGGAACAACTCGATCCGTCCCGTTACTACGACCGTGATTTTATGGGCCGCGAGTGGGAACGTCTCTGGACGCGAGCCTGGCTGATCGCCGTAGTGGAGACCGACATTCCCGAGCCCGGCGACTACTCAATATTCCGTCTCCTGAGTGAGGAGATCCTGGTGGTGCGTCAGGAAGACCGCAGCGTCAGAGCGTTCTACAACGTCTGTTCCCATCGCGGTAACCGCATTGTTCAAAGCGACCGCGGCAGCCTGGCCTGTTTCACCTGCTCGTTCCATTCCTGGTGCTACAACCTGGACGGGAGCCTGCGCTCGATAACCGATCGCGAGACTTTCCGCGACGAGGTGGCGACCCAGGCCCGGGGGCTGAGCGAGGTGCGTTGTGAGACCAAGGCCGGGATCGTCTTCGTCAACCTCGATGAAAATGCGCCGCCGCTGAACGAGCGCATTGGCCTGCCGGATGGCTACCTGGAGGCCTACCAGATCGACAAGATGCACGTCGTGCGCCACGTCGTCAGTGAGTGGGCGGCAAACTGGAAAACCGGCGTTGATGCCTTTTACGAGACCTACCACTTGCACGCGGTACATCCCGAAACCCAGCCGGTCATGGATGATCTGGCGGTCCAGTCGGATCTCTACCCCCACGGCGCTAGCCGCATGATCGTGCCGCTGGCCGCCAAGAGCCAGCGCATCGAGGACCAGGACAGCATGGATCCCGGGCTGGAATTCATGATGGGCGATGCCGGTATGGACCCATCCACCTACAGCGGCTCGGCCAGCGGTGTGCGCAGGGCGATCCAGCAATCTAAGCGCGAGCGCTCGGCCCGACTCGGCCTCGGCTACGAGCGCTTCACCGATGGCCAGCTAACCGACAGTTGGGCCACCGGTGTGTTCCCCAACGTGCAGATCGGCTGCCATCCCGAGGGCGCGTTCCTGATGCGCTTTATGCCGCATCCCACCGATCCCGAGCGTTTCTTCTACGACACCATGACCCTGTTGCGGCCAGCGGATGACCCGGACTACAAGGTGCCCGCCTGGATGGGTTTGCCCGAGGGCACCGACACCAGCGGGAAGGCGCGCCCTAACACCGAGCACGTGCCTCTCGGCGAGCCTGCCAACCTCGGCCTGGTGATGGACCAGGATTCGGAATTGTTGCCGGAGTTGCAAAAGGGCATCCGCTCGCGCGGCTTCAAAGGCGCCATTTGGGGCGAGCAGGAGCAGCGCTTGCGGCACTTCCACCGGGAATTGGATCATTATCTAAGCCCTCTCTCGTGATCGCGATCGGCTCGATGCGGTAGCCGATGCGCGGGAGATGGACCCACGACATCGCGTCGGCCGATTCGGTCGGGACCGGCCAAGTAGTGCCATGGCAGACGATGACCCAACGCTGAGCGACGATCAGTTGCTCGCACAGCGCGCAATGTGGTTCGAGGCATACACCGCTCGGCTCAACGTGTGCGCACCAAGGTCCGACTCGAACTATGCGTGGTCTTGCTGCGGCCATCCGACGCTGACCGAACGCGGCCCAGATGCTTCTAGTCTACGGGAGTCTGGGCGTGTCGGACGCGCGCATGGAGTCCGCGTCGCCTTCGCAGGCCAGTGATCTTTGGGGGCCAAGCCAGGTCAGCGACAGCTCCAGGGACCTGGTTCGGTCGAGAAGCAGTTCTCGATCGGTTAAGCCGACGGCGTGATGCAGGTCAGGCGGGTGCCCGCGGCAGTCGGAGCCAATGAGCGCCTAGCTCTCCGCCGGCGTCGACTGGTGAAAGAACGCCGCAGCCCGGCGAACACGAGGTGAGCCAGGACGGGCACCCGGGTCGTGGACTAGTGTCACACTTGGTTGTCACACAAGGGGGGGTGGCCGACATGGCCGTCACAGAAGCCCGTACGAGTCGTCCGCGCGTCACCCCCGAGGTGGCGGATCTGGTCGACACGATCAACGAGACGTCGGTTCTCGATGACCTCAGCGAGTGCCGGGGAATGCCACAGAGCATCTACCACTCGCGTGACTTCTACGAGTTCGAGAAGGAAGCTGTATTCGCTCGGAGTTGGCTCGCCGTTGGTCGTCATGACCAGGTGGCAAATCCCGGCGACTACTTCACGATCACGGTGGCCGACGATCCGCTGATCGTCGTCAACGACGATGGCGTGGTCCGGGTCATGTCCAACGTGTGCGCGCACCGCAGCCACCTCGTGGCTGACGGCCCGGGGCACACCGACACCACCCTTCGCTGCCCCCTGCACTACTGGTCCTACAACCTGAGCGGCGAGCTCGTCGCCGCTCCGGAGATGTCCAATACCGTCCCACTGGCCGAGCTCCGCGAGATCTCGTGTCTGCCCCAGCTGAAGGTCGAAATGTGGCAGGGGTGGATCTTCGCGAACTTCGACACCGATGCCGAGCCGCTTGCTCCCACGTTGGGCAAGCTCGACAAGGAGATGGAGGGGTACCACCTCGACGAGATGGTCATCGCTGGCTCCTATGACTTCCCGCACCTCCCCTGGAACTGGAAGCTCATGCTCGAGAACGTGATCGAGCCGTATCACACGGGGTTTCTCCACAAGGGTCCCCATGACTGGGCGCCGTTGCGGCTGTTGGGCTTCGACGAATCCTTCGATGCCGCCGTTGACGGTGCGATCTATCACCCTGCGGGCACGACCCACGCCGATGGCGGGTTCAACTCGCTGGGCCGGTCGCTGTTCCCGATCCTGCCTGACCTCAGCGAAGAACAGCGGAATCGCGTCCTCTTTGGGTGCATCCCACCGCTGTACCTCTGCGGGCTGTGCTCGGACTACGTGTTCTGGATCCACGTGCTCCCCGAGGATGCGGATCACATTCTCCTGCGGGTCGAGATATTGGTGCCGCCCACCCACCTCCAGGTGCCGAACTTCGAGCTCTTGCTGCGCTCGACCATGGAAGGCCACCAGGTCTTCGTGGAGCAGGATGTCGAGGCCGTGACCAAGCTCCAGCAGGGAGCGCGGTCCCGGCTGGCCCAGCGCGGGCCCTACAGCCACCTCGAGCGGACCCTCATCCAGCTGAACCAGTGGCTCAACCGGCGCTACCAGGACTACGTAGGGCAAACCGCGGGCGAGTAGCTCTGGCATGCAGCGTTCGGTCAGCCGGCCAGCGCCCGAGCGAGCAGTGGCGTCTGGGTCTCGGCCTACGCCACGATCAGGGCCTTGAGGTCGTCGAGTTGGTCCTCGGCGACGTGAAGGACTGGCGAGCCACTGACCGCAACGGTGGCCGATGAACTCGACCCCGCTGAGGAGATTGGTTCCGGCTCTTCCAGTCACTTGGTGGCTGCTGGGGAGCGGGGTCAATTCCCGCGCCGGGCATATTGCCTGAGCTCTGATCGGGCGTTCGGGGTACGCATACCCTTGGCATGTGGGCGCTGCGAGGCAAGTTCCTCGTGAGTCACCCGCTCCGACCAGATGCGGAGAGTGGGTGCGGCACCAACCGGGTGTCGGCGCATTTTCCGACATAGTCCTTTGTGTGCCTCTACGGCCTCATACCGAGCTGCAGATTCGTCAGCGGCCAGCGGCCGCGCCAGGAGGCGTCGGTGCACTCAGGCGGCGTGGTCGGCTGGATGGGACGCCCGTCGCCGCGTTCGCGGTGTCCGGCTGGCCGCCCTGCGCTTCGGTAGTGGAAGACCACACCGGGACCGCTGGCTGTTCGAGCGTGCATTGGTGCAAAGGTGGTGGTGATTTTTGGGCCGCGCCGAGGGCGGCGACGATGGCGGCGAGCCCGATCAACTCGACAGCGGCGGCCGTCACTGGAGTGAGCGAGAGCATGTCGCGTAGGACGACGCTGCGGAGAGGGTTCCCGAGCGCGGCAGCGACGGCGAGGCCGACCGCGACGGCCAGCAGTGCGCGTTGGTGTCGTCTATGGAACCCGGTGATGCGCTCGGCGATCGGCGGCGCGAGCCCTGGCAAGAGGATCGCGATGTAGACGATGAGCAGCGATGTGAAAGCGATGTTGAGGAGGAGGATGACGCCCACGTGAAAGGCAGCGGCCGCGACGAGGCCACTTCGGAACCAGCGGGGCCGCAGCAACGCCACAGCCGCTGCCAGATCATCGAGCCTGGCCCTCACGACCGTTACAGCCTGAACCAGAGCCTCTCCAACAAGGTCCGATAGGTGCCTGGATCGTTGCTGGCGGCGCTGGCAGACTTCGGTGATGAACGGGACGTGATGGTTCACCCAACCCGTCACCGTGGTGCGACATACCCCGACAACCTCAGCACACTCACGGGGCTTGGCACCTCCGCGCATTCGGCGCCAACGCCCCGGACGCGATGTATGGGAGTCCACGCCTCACTAAGTCGTGCCGGCTTCGAGCTGCAACAGCCTCGCCCGAAGAATCGCCCCGACGTCTTCTGCTTCTCTTGGATCTTGAGCCGCGGGCGGAGGCTGGTAGAGGGCTTCCGGCGGCACAATTCGAAGCATCCCTAAAGCGGCCCGTAGATCACCAGCATCCAGATGCTCTTTCACGACCCGCAACGCCTGACCGATTGCCGCGCCGACGCGGTCGTTGACCTCAGTGGCCCTGCCATCGCGTCTGGCGACGTGGGAGGATTGCCCCATGAGATCTGATCACGAAATACGACGAGCTGGAGCCGATCGGTACGCCGAGTTGGAGGGTCGCGCTCTAGGTGCCGTGCCGGGTGACATGGCAGGTGACGTGGCAGGTGACGTGGCAGGTTCCCTGCGAGCCGTCGCTCGTGAGCTGCGAGCTACCGGACCGGGTGGCATACGTGAGGCCGTCAGCTTGCGACGGGTGGCAGATGTACTGGATAACAAGCATCTGACGCACATGCTGTTGAAGGCAGCCGAGGACGACGATCTATCGATAGTTCTTCGACCCGACGACCTAGGCGAGCTCGAGC
>CAWKYX010000148.1:0-8635 GCA_963854265.1 Acidimicrobiia bacterium | reverse complement strand
GTGGGATGGGGGAGAACCGGACGCTTCCGTTGGCTGCTCGGTATGCCCAACACTGGAGCTACGAGGGCGTCGACATGGCAGAGTTCGCCCACAAGTTGTCGGTCCTGCGGCGTTGTTGCGCCGACATTGGTCGTGACCCAAGCGAAATTCAGGCGTCGGCAAAGGTGAGGTTCGCAGCGGGCGAGGCGCCCGCTGTCGTCGCAGAACGTGCTCAGGTCATGATCGACGCGGGAGCGACGCTCGTGTTGGTGAGCTTTCCGAGGCCCCTCGACGCATCGTTGGTGGAGCCGATCGCCAACGCGTTGGCCGAACTCTGAAGTACTGCCGGCGTACCCCTTCTGCGGCTTTGGCCTCGACTGGCGTTACATCTCGGGGCTCGATCAACTCGACGAGCCGTTCGCCATGAGCCTGGTGATTGGCCTGAAATCAGCGGGCCACTTCGATGAGCTACTCGCTGTTCTTGAACAACTGGCCGCAGAGCCGGATCAGTAGCTGGCGCTGCAGGCACAAGGTGCTGACGCTGCCCGGAGTGCTATTGCGCGGCGCGGTTCACGTCGGTCGGCGCTGGCCGGCCTGCCCATCGGTGCACCACTCCAACGTCGACTCCAATCAGGTCGAGCGCTCGACCTATGGAGTGGTTGATGACGTCATCGAGTGTCTTCGGGTTGTTGTAGAACGCGGGCATTGGGGGACACAAATGGATGCCCATCTCCGCGGCCTGATGGAGGAGGCGGGTGTGGCCAACATGGAGCGGGCTCTCTCGCGGCATCAAGATCAGAGGCCGGCGCTCCTTGAGCATCACATCGGCCGCTCGAGTCAGGAGATTGTCTGAGTACGAGTTGACGATCCCACTCAAGGTCTTCATTGAGCACGGCGCAACGATCATTGCCGTTGCCGCAAACGAGCCGCTGGAGATCGAGGCCGCAAGGTCGCGGGTGGCATAGGCGTGATCGGCTAGTGCCTCGACTTCAGCCACGGTTTGTGACGTCTCGATCCCAATGGTCAACTTGCCGGCTTGTGAGATGACCAGGTGTGTTTGCACATCTGGCTGTGGCGCCAGCAGCTCGAGAAGCCGCACGCCATAAATCGCCCCACTGGCGCCGGAGATGCCAACGATGAGTTGGGTCGGATCGTGGGTTGGCGAGCCGTGTAGGTCGCTGGGCGACTGGTGGGGTTCGGATGAAGCAGCCATGAGGATTGCCCCACGCTACGGCCAGCGAGGGTTGCATGCCATCGCCACGTCACAGGTCGCCTCACGTGGCGAGCCTGTCCAGCAGTGGGGTCTTCACCCAGATGCCTGAAGCGACAGCCAGCGAAGACCCGTCGGGCGCCACGAGTTCAGACTCGGTTGCGATCTTGCGCTGGCCGATGTGTGTTGTTCTGCTCAGGATTTGGTGTTCAACTCCGAGAAGCGAAACCTTGACCTGAACGCGCTGTCCGCGCACGCCGACAACTATGTTGTCGCTGTCCGAGGTCTCGACCGTGATCTGGGCGACCGGGTTTCGGTCCGACTACCCATGGCTGGGCGAGGGGCTCCTCGATGTAAAAGGGGCGATCGTTCACGACGGGGGAGTCATGTCCCAGCCAGGCATGTACGTGCTCTGCCTCCCATTCACCCGGCGCCGCAAGTCGAGTTTCATCGACGGAGTCGGACCAGACGCACGTGACCTCAGCGCTCACTTGGCGACCCATCTCGACGACGTCGCGGCGCACGCCTGAAAAGTTGCCGGAGATTGGCGACGCGACCTGGTCCGTCTCCGCAAGGCACAGCCCTTCCGGCGGGGGTCGTTAACGGCTGTCTGGTCCTCGGAGACGCGAGGTCGGATCGTGAAAGAAGGTCAGAGATGTTGCCGAGCTGTCTCTTTGTGCCAGGATCGAAGGCATGGATCTTCAACTTGGTGACAAGAGAGCATTGGTGTCCGCCGGCCACAAAGGTATTGGTTTGGAGGTGGCGGAGCGACTGCTCCAGGAAGGAGCGAAGGTCGCAATCTGTTGCCGACGTCAGGATGACCTCGACAAGGCCGTCGCTCACCTGTCGACGATCGGCACTGCCGTCGGCCACATTTGTGACTTCTCCGACCCCGACGCCGTCACCTCGTGGGTGGGGTTGGCCGCAGACGCGCTGGGTGGAGTGGACATCTGCATCGGAAACGCCAGCGCCAGTAGCCAACATGGTGAGGGGCCCGAGCCATGGCGCACCAGCTTCGCCGTTGATATCTTGGGCACGGCGATGTTCTTCGAGGCTGCGAAGCCGTATCTGCTCGAATCCGACGCGGCATCAATCGTCCAGATCGCAACGATTACGGCGATTGAACATCATGACGTTCCCATCAACCCCAGCTACGGAGCGAGCAAGGCGGCCACGATCAACATGGTCGCACAGCTGGCGCAGCGATGGGGCGGTGAGGGCATCCGAGCAAACACCGTGTCGCCCGGGCCGATCCTGATCGAAGGTGGCCGCTGGGATGATATTCGTGGCCGTCGTCCAGAAATTTACGAGCGAGACCGACTGATGCACCCGCTGGAGCGGATGGGCACCGGCGACGAGATCGCCGATGTGATCACCTTCCTCGCGTCCCCGCGTGCGAGTTGGGTCAACGGAGCGAATGTGGTGGTCGACGGCGGCTACACCAAACAAGTCGGCTTCTGACCTCCAGCCATAGGGGCAGCCCGAACGGACGAATCGGCCGCGAACTGCCTCGGTGCTTTGCTCGCGAATGTTCAGATGGGGACAGGGTCGGTTCAACATTTGCTGCCGATCCAGCGGTGGAACCGCCAGGCAATCGCGTGATTGCCTGTTGCGGAGCCCCATCCGGCGGTGCATGACGGGCAGACCAACTCGGGGACTGCAGTTGCCGCTCGGCCGCGACCATTCGTAGCGCGGCTGTGGGGTTCCCCGCCGGTCCGTGAGCAGGCAATGGCGCCATGAGCCTCCGATGCCGGCGACCAACGCCCGCAATGAGAGCGAGACCTCATGGAAGTTTGCGTCACGATCAATGGGGCCGAGCGCTCAGCCGATCTTGAGCCCCGGACCCTCCTGGTCCACTTTCTGCGCGACCACCTCGATCTCACCGGTACCAATGTGGGCTGTGATACTGCTTCGTGCGGCGCGTGCACGATCCATGTCGACGGCCGTTCAGTGAAATCGTGCACGGTGCTAGCGGTGCAGGTCGAAGGGGCCGACATCACGACCATCGAGGGGCTGGCAGCCGCAGATGGGACGCTCCACCCCATGCAGCAGGCGTTTCACGAGTTCCACGCACTGCAGTGCGTGGAACTGCACGCCAGGGATGGTCATGGCGGCGGTCTCGCTGGTGGACGAGTATCCCAACCCGTCCGAACACCAGGTCCGCCATGGCCTCGAGGGCAATCTCTGTCGATGTACGGGATACCACAACATCGTGAAGGCCGTGCTCTCGGCGGGAGGTGTGTCATGACGACCATCGACGAAGCAACGGCGCCCGGCATTGGCGATCGCATGCTCCGCAAGGAGGACGCGAAGCTCCTCACTGGCGAAGCCAAGTTCGTGGATGACATCAAAGCGCCCGGTGAGTTGTGGATGGGTATGGTGCGCTCGACGCTCGCACACGCGCGGATTGTGTCCATCGATTCCACCGCCGCGATCGCAATGGACGGCGTGTTCGCCGTCTACACAGGTGCGCAGCTTCAGGACATGGAGCTGTGGGCAGCTCCGCTGCCGTGTGCATGGCCCGTGACCGAAGACATGGTCAACCCACCGCATCATCCCGTGGCGGTCGAGGAAGCCAAACACGTCGGTGACATTGTTGCCGTGGTCTTGGCCGAGAGCCGCTACCAGGCGGCCGACGCCGTCGACCACGTCATCGTGGAGTACGAGTCACTGCCTGTCGTCGCCACCCTCGAAGACGCCGTGGCCGGTACCGCTATGGCACACAGTGACTTGAGCACGAACCAGGCCTACCACTGGCCCCTTGACCCCGATCCCGAAGCGACCGCCGCGGCCTTCGCTACAGCGACGCACATCGTCAAGGCCAAGTTTGTCCAGCAACGGTTGATCCCGATGCCAATGGAGCCGCGCGGGTGTCTGGCAATCCCATCGCCCGCTGGCGGTGATATCACGTTGTACAGCGCGTCGCAGATCCCACACATCCTCAAGGTCATGATTGCGGCCACGACCGGCATCGCCGAAAGCAAGATTCGGGTCAGCCCCGGCCGTGGGTGGTGGCTTCGGCGGAAAGATCAATGTCGACGCCGACGCAATTTTGTCGGTGACGCTGGCCAACCATCTGGGCCGACCCGTGCGGTGGACCGAAACCCGTTCCAAAGCGGCCGGCTCGTCTCACCAAGGGCGAGGCCAGATCCAATACATCGAGGCCGCCGCGGACGCGGACGGCAAGGTCAACGCGCTGCGGCTCCACCTCGACGTAGACATGGGCGCCTACATGATGCTCATCACGCCAGGCGTGCCGCTGTTGGGGAGCTTCCTGTACAACGGCGCCTACGATATCGCGAATTTCAGCTTCAGTTGTGATGGCTATTTCACGAACTTGACGCCAACCGATGCTTATCGGGGCGCGGGACGACCGGAGGCCAGCTATGCCATTGAGCGCGTCATGGACATGGTCGCGCACCGGGTCGGCGTCACCCCAGAAGAGGTACGCCTGCGGAACTACATCAATGGTGGCGAGCTTTTCGAGAACTTCGAGGCCGCGTCAACGCTGACATTCGATTCGGGCCACTACAAGCCAGCGCACGACCGAGCTCTGGAACTCGCCGACGTCGCCGGCCTTCGCCAGGAGCAGGCACGTCGACGCGAGGCCGGCGATCCCGTGCAATTGGGAGTGGGCATGTGCACCTACGTCGAGATCTGTGGGCTGGCTCCGAGCCGTGCTCTCGGTGGTCTCAACTACGGCGCAGGTGGCTGGGAACATGCAACCGTGCGGATACTGCCCACGGGCAAAGTCGAAGTGGTGTCGGGATCAACCCCTCATGGTCAGGGCCATGAGACGGCGTGGTCCCAGATCATTGCCTCGAAGCTCGGGATCGATCCCCACGATGTCGAAGTGTTGCATTCCGACACGGCCAAGAGCCCGCTCGGCCTCGACACCTACGGCTCGCGCTCGTTGGCCGTTGGTGGGGTTGCGATTGCGATGGCCGCCGACAAGGTGATCGCCAAGGCTCTTCTGATCGCAGCACACCAGTTCGAGGCATCACCGGACGACATCGTGTTCGAGCACGGCTCCTTCTCGGTGGCCGGGACACCATCGAAGGCCGTGCATATTCAGGAACTCGGCTTCGCCGCATTTGCTGCACATGATCTCCCGGAGGGCATGGAGCCCAACCTGCAGGAACAAGTCAGCTTCGATCCACCGAACTTCGCGTTCCCGTTTGGCACCCATGTCGCTGTGGTCGAGATCGACACTGAGACCGGCGACGTTGGCTTGATCGACTACATCGCGGTCGATGACTGCGGGGTTCAGGTGAATCCCCTCGTCGTCGAGGGCCAGCTGCACGGTGGAATAGTGCAAGATGTTGCCCAAGCCCTCCACGAGGTGGCGGCTTATGACGACAACGGCCAGATCATCACCCCATCGCTCATGGATTACTTGGTTCCCTCAGCAGCCGAGGTGCCGTCGATCACGCTCGATTCGACGGTGACCCCAAGCACCTCGAACCCCCTTGGTGTCAAGGGGGTCGGCGAGGCCGGCACGATCGGCTCGGCAGCAGCGGTCATCAATGCGGTCTGCGATGCACTCAGCCCATATGGAATCGCCGACATCGCTATGCCTGCGCCGCCATGGACGGTGCGAAGAGCGATCGAAACGGCCCAAGGAGCTGGATCATGATCCCGGCAGCCTTCGACTACATCCGGGCAGGCTCAGCGGAGGAAGCGCTCGCAGCCCTGGCCGAACATGGCGACGACGCCAAGGTCATGGCGGGCGGACACAGCCTGATCCCCTTGATGAAGTTCCGACTGGCCACACCGGGCGTCATCGTCGATGTCGGCCATCTCCGTGAGGATCTCCGCGGCATCACCGTTTCGGGCGATGTTGTCCACATTGGGGCGCTGACGCGACACAGTGAACTTGAGCATTCTCTTGATCTCGCTACGGCCTGTCCGATGCTGGCGCACGTCGCTTCGGTCGTGGGCGACCCATCAGTTCGTCACCGCGGCACGATCGGAGGCTCTCTCGCCCACGCCGACCCGGCATCCGATTTGCCCGCGGCCGCGATCGCCCTCGGAGCAACCCTCGTCGCGCGTGGGCCGAACGGAGAGCGCGAGATCGGGGTAGACGACTTCTTCACGGGGTTCTTGGAGTCGGCTCTGCAACCAGACGAGCTGCTCACCGCGATCAGGGTGCCTGTGGCGACCGGCGGTTGGGCGTACGAGAAGTTCAATCGAAGGGCTCAGGATTGGGCGATCGTTGCGGTAGCGGTCGCTGAGGGTGGCAAAGGCGTCTCGCTCGTCAATATGGGGTCGACGCCGCTCCGCGCCAACAGCGTTCAGGACGCAGTTGCTGCCGGCGCGTCGGTCGATGATGCAGCGTTGCATGCCGGCGACGGCGCTGCACCTCCGAGTGACCAGAATGGCGATGCGGCCTACCGCGGTCACCTCGCCACCGTGCTGACCAGGCGAGCGCTTGCGGCGGCCGGAGTCTGAGGGCTCAGCTTTCGGCCACTGGTGACAGGGTCCTGCGGCCCAGCCACGCCTGTTGCGCTGCGGTCCCGAACAGGGCCAAGAGGAAGATCACAACCGAGGCAAGCGCCATCGTTGCACCCGCTGCGGTGTCGTGGTGGTAGCTGACCAACAGCCCCACTACGACGGCCAGTGTGCCGAGCGCAACAGCAGTGAACATGATGATCGGTACCCGTCGTACCAACAACGTGGCGGTTGCCGGTGGGGCCACCAAGAAGGCGAACACCAGCAGGTTTCCAACGGCCTCGAACGAAGCGACGATCGACAGGGCGAGCAGGACGAGGAGCGCGCCGTGAGCCAAGCGCGGTCGCAACCCCAACAGCTGCGCCTGTGTCTCATCGAAGGTCATGACCAAGAACGCCCGGTAGAACACGATGACGCCGACGACCGAGATCGCGGCCGCCGCTCCTTGGCGGATGAGGTCGGATGTTTCGATGCCTGTGATGGATCCGAACAAGAAGCCGTTGAGTTCGCCGGCGTAGGAGCCCGACTGGCTCGACATGATGACCACGGCGAGCGCCAAGAACCCGACAAAGAGCACCCCGATTGCCGTGTCTTCGGGAAGCGGCGAGTGTGCTCGGATCACATTGATGCCGCCCACCATCGCCAACGCGGCGATGAGTGCGCCAAGCGCCAAATTCCCGCCGAGGACAAACGCAATCGCGACGCCAGGCAAGACACCATGAGCCAGCGCATCACCCAAAAAGCTCATGCCTCTCAGTACGACCCATGTGCCGACGACCGACGTCGCCAACACAGCCAGCAAGCCCGCCCACAACGCCTTCTGCATGAATACGTTGTCGGTGAATGGGTCGATCCACCAAGACAGTGGGTCGGTCAGAAACTCCATGGGCTCCTCGCGAGGAAAGGGTTACTGCGACACTCGAGGAGAACAGAGCTCGTGAAGTCAGCAGCGAAGGTTGATACTATTGGGATTCATTCTCAACGACAATACGGACCCGGATGCTGGATTTCTCCAATGTGACAGCGCGATATGGGCGGGACCTCGCGCTTGGTCCCGTTACCGCAACGTTCAACGGCGGGGGAGCGGTCGCGCTCATGGGACCGAACGGTTCGGGTAAAACGACGTTGCTTCGCCTCGTCGCTGGCCTCTTGTCGCCGAGCAGTGGGACGCTGCGCCGAGACGAAGACCTCGCCGTTGCCTATGTCAGCCAGCACCAGGATCAACACCGTTGGCTACCCATCACGGTTGGCGAGGTGGTTGCAGCCGCGCGATACCGCGAGCTCGGCCTTCTGGGCCGCAGCCGGGGCGCTGATCGAGAGGCCGTCAGCCGATCGCTGGAGCGTATGGAGGTCACCGACTTGCGGAACCGATCTTTCGGCGAACTATCCGGTGGGCAACGTCAGCGTGTGCTGGTTGCGTCGGCTCTGGCAGCAGATGCCCCTGTGCTCCTCCTTGACGAGCCGATCACGGGCCTCGATATCCCGAGCCAACAGCTGATTCTTGAGGTCATGGCCGCCGAGGCCGCGAACGGACATCTCGTGATGATTTCGACCCACCATCTCGACGAGGCCCGCCACTGCGACCGCGTCGTCTTGCTCAACACAGCCGTTGTCGCAGACGGGCATCCCGACGAGGTGTTGTGCCGGGGCCACCTGGAGGCCACCTTTGGAGCGCATGCGTTGACGGTGGGACCCACGGGCGTCGGCCTGGTGGACCATCACGGCCACGGCACCCACGAGCCGGAAGCAGCGCCATGACCACGCACCAACCGGTGCTCCCGCTCGACGAGTCGGGCCACCGAGATGTAGCCGCGATGTTGGCCCGCTTCGACCACCGCTACACCAGTGGGCGTCGACGCCTCGTCGAGGTTCTTGGACAGGCAGGGCGGCCCGTGACGCTGCCGGAGGTCCTGTCACTCGATGGAACCTTCTCCCAAAGCTCGGTGTACCGAAACCTTGATGTCCTCGAACGGAGCGGTGTGATTCACCGGGTCG
>CAWKYX010000147.1:0-8646 GCA_963854265.1 Acidimicrobiia bacterium | reverse complement strand
CGTCTTCTGCGGCATCGGCGGCTCCTTCCATGTCGCCAGCCTTGCCCTCGCCCTGGTCTGCGTCCTCGACGACTTCGCCGGAGCGCGACTTATTGAACGAGTCGACGGCACCGCGGTAGGCCTCGTCGGCGGCAGCCTTGTCCTCGGCGGAGGCGTTGGGGTCGCTTTGGAGCTTCTTCAGCTCGGTCGCCGCTTGTTGTTTCTTGCGTTCGGCTTTCTCGACGGCACGCTGAGCAGCTTCTTCTGCCTGCTGGGTCTGGATGCCATCATTGAAGAGCGCGAGTGCCGCGTCGAGTGCGTCATTGTCTGCCATGGTGCTCGAAGCTACTCCCGTCGACCCCCAACGCGGTGGTGAAGCGGGCCAAACGTGTCACAGGAGACAGGTAGGGTGGCGTCGATGTCGTCCGACGCTTCCGACTCAACCCTCACCGCCGGGCTGAACCCCGCCCAACTCGATGCTGTCGTGCATCCCGAGGGCCCCCTGCTCATCGTCGCGGGAGCGGGGTCGGGCAAGACTCGCGTGCTCACCCACCGCATTGCCCACCTCATCGAACAAGAGGGCATCTCGCCGTTCGAGATCTTGGCCATCACGTTCACCAATAAGGCCGCCCAGGAGATGAAGTACCGGGTCGGCGCACTCGTTGGCCCCGTCGCCGAGAAAATGTGGGTGTCCACGTTCCACTCGGCCTGTGTGCGGATCTTGCGCCGCGACGCGAAGGTGCTGGGCTACCCGTCGTCGTTCACGATCTATGACCAGGCCGATGCCGTTCGGCTGACCGGCTACATCTTGCGCGACTTCAACCTCGACTCCAAACGGTTCCCGCCACGGTCCGTGCACTCGTCGATCTCGGCAGCCAAGAACGAGATGATCAGCGTTGCCGAATACCGCGATCGCGCCGCCACGCCGCCAGAACGCAAGATCGCTGACGTCTACGACGAGTACCAGGCCAGGCTACGCAAAGCCGGGGCAATGGACTTCGACGATCTGCTGTTGGTCACCGTGGAGCTCTTCCAGAAAAACCCCGATGTCCTCGAGCACTATCGCCGCCGCTTTCGCCACATCATGGTGGACGAGTATCAGGACACGAACCCCGTCCAGAACGAGCTCGTGCTGTTGTTGGCAGGAGAGCACCACAACGTGTGTGTTGTTGGTGACCAGGACCAGTCGATCTATCGATTCCGTGGTGCCGACATGCGCAACATCGTCGACTTCGAGACTCGGTTCCCCGACACCACCGTCGTGCTCCTCGAGCAGAACTATCGCAGCAGCCAGAACATCCTCGATGCTGCCAATGCCGTCATCGCCAACAACCTGGGTCGTAAACCCAAAGAGCTCTGGACCAATGCCGGAGGCGGCGACAAGATCACGCGATACCACGCCGACGACGAAGGCGACGAGGCCCGGTGGATCGCTCACGAGATGGCGACGCTGCACGACAGCGACCAGTTCCGTTGGCGCGACATGGCGGTCTTCTATCGCACTAATGCGCAGAGCCGCGTGCTCGAAGAGCACTTGGTCCGGGTGGGCATCCCCTACAAGGTCATCGGTGGCACCCGTTTTTACGATCGACGAGAGATCAAAGATGCCCTGGCCTATCTGAAGGCTGTCGTCAACCCCATCGACGAGGTGTCGATGAAGCGGGTTGTCAACACGCCCAAGCGCGGCGTCGGTGATACCAGCGTGGCCAAGATCGATGCTTGGGCCGCTGCATCGGGCCTCACCTTCGATCAAGCGTTGCTTCATGCGCCCGAAGCAGGGGTGACCGGCAAGGCTGTCCGCGGGCTCGAAGAGTTCCACCGCATCATCGAAAAGGGTCGCGAAGCCGTCGACGAGGGTCCGGCAGCCGTGATCCAAGAGATCCTCGAAGCATCCGGCTACCTGGCCGAGCTCGAAGCCGAGCACTCGGTCGATGCCGACAGCCGCTTGGAGAACCTGGCCGAGTTGGTTGGCCTCGCCCGCGAGTTCGAGGACATCAACGAGTTTCTCGAACAAGTCAGCCTGGTTGCCGATACCGATGCCTTAGACGATGACGATTCGTCGGTGGTGTTGATGACCTTGCATTCCGCCAAGGGCTTGGAGTACCCGGTCGTGTTCCTCATCGGCCTCGAGGACGGGATCTTCCCCCACATTCGATCACTGGGCGAGCCCGACGAACTCGAAGAGGAGCGCCGCCTGGCCTACGTCGGGATCACCCGGGCCGAGCAACGGCTGTATCTGACCAACGCCTGGAGTCGGACGCTGTTCGGGACTACCCAATACAACCCACCGAGCCGCTTCCTCGACGAGATTCCTCCTGGGTTGGTCACCGAAGCCGAAGGCAGCAGATCCGACCGCCGCCGAGCCGGCCGGTCGAGCTTCGGCGTCGGTGGTGGCCGAGAACGCATCAGCGCCGGGCGCGATCGCATTGTCGAGTCGGCCATCAACCGCACACCACCGGGACCGACCCCGTCGGGCGCAGACGACATCGGGCTCAAGATCGGCGACGACGTCCGACACGCCAGCTTCGGTGAAGGCGTGATCATCGACCTCGAAGGCGGAGGCGACAAGACCGAAGCCACCGTGCATTTCGCCGATGCGGGCCAGAAGATCCTGTTGCTCAGCTGGGCCCCCCTCGAAAAGATCTAGCGGGGCGCCCGGTTGAGAACTCAGCCGATCAGCTCGATCACGTTTGATCCGCTGACCTCACCGCCGGCTTCGTCGGTGAGTCCGATGATGGCATCGACGGTGGAGTCGGGGAGGAGCCAGCCGGTGACTTGGTCGAGTGGTGAGCCACCGTTGGGGATGGCGACGCTGGCTTCGGGTTGGCCGGGTTCCATGATGATGGGCGTGTCGCCGTTCGGGTAGTAGAGGCCTTGGACCCAGACGGCTTTGAACCCGGCAATCGTTACTACCTTGTGTCCTCGGGGTAGTAGTTCTTCTAGGGATTGGGGGACGATAGCGAAGCGGGGGTTGTCTTCGATGTCGAATTCGCCGTTGACGTCGACGTCCTCGGTGAACAACGGTACGAAGTCATTGACGGTTTCTCCGCCGAATTCATAGTCGCCGAGCAAGTAGTCGGTGAGGCAGGTCCCGATGTTGGCTGTTGCGTCGGTGAAGCTCAGCATCTCGAAGGTTTCTCGGGTGCAGCTCTCCGGTACGTCGACTGGGTCGTAGAGCCCGTAGGGGATGTATTTCCACAACGCGGTGTTGTCGATCGTGTGGACGGTGCTGTCGTGCACAGCATCGATGGTGTCGCCGAGCGAACTGATGTTGGACAGTCGGCCCGTAAAGAAGACGTCTCCGGCGGACCCGGAGATGGCCTCGCCTGCCACGAGGCCCTCCCACAGGCCGTTGCCCAGACCAGTGTCGGTGTAGAACTGGTTTGGGCCGAATGGCTTTGCGAAACTGTCGGTGATGCCGCTGCCGGTCTTGACCCGAAGCAGGTGATCGATGCCAACGGCGACGTTGATGGTGAAGACATCCTGGTCGTTGGTGTTGCACGCGATTGTGTCTGTCTGGAAATCGGGGTCACCGTAGATGCTGACCTGAAGCGCGTTGAAGTTGCCAGATTCGGAACCGTCACAAGGGGGAATCGCTGTCCCGCCGCTGGAGGATCGCAGGCAGAGTTGCGAGCCGTCCTCAGCGCCACCGAGCACGGTGAATGGGAGTACGCCCCCGATCCCGGAGTAGCGGACGAAGGCCTCGGCCGACGCACCCACAATCAGGGTGTCTTGGCCGAATAGGCCGGCAAAGAATGTTTTGACTTCGAGGTCGGGGAGTTTGACCCTGGCCCGACCGGTGTCGTCGAAGGAGATGCAGTCGGTCACAACTCCGCCGACTGTTCCTCTGGTGTCGTAGCTTCCGTCGTCGCTACATTGCGAGATGGTCCACATTTGGTTCCACTCGACGTCGGTGAATGTCTTTTCGAGATTGGCGCGGATCTCTGATGCGATGCGTTCTGATGCGGTATCGAGCCCAAAGGGGATGTCCTGGGCGCCGCTCAACAGCCCGATATCGACGGCCGCCTGGGCGCCCCTGCGGCTGTCGTAGCGAGCTCCGAGGTCAACGGAAAACGCTGCCATCCCGACGAGAACCAGCGAGAGCATGCCGACCATGATGGCCACCGCACCGCGATCATTCGTGGCTTGAGTTCTCATGGTGCCACCGTTGATGCACAACTCTGCTGG
Source organism: Acidimicrobiia bacterium (assembly GCA_963854265.1). GTDB lineage: Bacteria > Actinomycetota > Acidimicrobiia > Acidimicrobiales > UBA8592 > CAWKYX01. Next base: position 4,479 of record CAWKYX010000147.1, on the reverse strand, counting down.
GTTGTTTCCTCCCACGTCGCTTCTTGTTCGATGCGGACCTGCAGGGTGCTGGACAGTTCTTTCGCCCCAATCAGCGGGTCGAACCATCCGGTGATGGTCTGGAGCGGGATGTCCACGGTGACCAGGACGGTCTGGCCAGCAGACACCCCGCCCGAAACAACCAGCTCCATCGAGACCTTTGCGTCGTTCGTGAGATCCATACGGTCACAGATCGTGGCGACGAGATGGTTGGTTTGTTGAATAGCTGTGAGATCGTCAGCGGTCTGGCCGGCCGGGAAATCGTTTACGGCTACCAGCCGGGCTCCTTCACGCGCACCGTGCCGGACATCGAGCATCTGGGCGTAGGCCCAGCCGAATTCGATGATGCCGAAAAGGAGGGTCAAGAGCAGTGGGAGAACTAGAGCGAACTCGACCGCGGCCGCGCCGCGATCTCTAAGTCGGCTCCTCTTCGCATGCATCGTTGCCTTCCGAGGTGCCGTCCCGCATGGCGCACCAGTCCCTAGTTACCCGGAGCATCGCTGTGCGTGCGCAGTCCGTTACATCAGGTGGCCGCTCATGAGCTGTCCGGCCTAGAGCGCGCTCAGCTCGACGGTGTTGGCTCTTCGTCTTGGTTGAGGTCGACGAACAACGTTCCGTTGAGATCGAGACGCGTCGTGTACTGCAACAAACCCGTGCCATCGGGCGCGTAGGTGTCGCTCGGCGAGCAGGTGTCGCGGAAGATCTGGTTGCCGATCTCCCAGATCAACCCGGTCTCGCACCCCTCGGGGTCGAACGGTGAGCGAGCATCAAAGGCAGACCAGCCGGCCAGCGGGTCCTCGCCGAGGTGTTGCAGGAAGACCGGCCGGTCTCGGCTTAGCGAGGCCAACAGGAACGGCTGTTGGTCCTCTTCGATGATGTCGGCGAATCGTTCGGCAGCGCCGACCTCGAGCAGGTCATCGCCGATCTTCAATTGCAGATCGCCACTTCCTGTCAACCAGACGATCAACAACAGAAGTCCGATGCCCGCGGCCAAGCTCGCCACCGCGAACGCGATGGTCTTGGGCAGGTTCAGCTGAGGGCCGGAAGAAACGGGCACGTGGATCCAGAGGAGCGGGGGCGAGGTCTCAAGGACGGTTGTCTTGGTCACCGTCATGATTTGTATGGCAGGCCACTAGTATCACCGAGTCGTCTGACTTCCACCGAGTCGGAATCAGCGCGTTCGCAAGCAACAGGAGGCAACGGAGCCGTGGATCTGTTTGAGTACCAGGGGAAGCAATTCTTCGCTTCGTATGGAATGCCGGTCTCACCGGGTGACATTGCATTCACCGTTGACGAAGCCGTCGCCGCAGCAGAGCAGTTGGGCACACCAGTAATGGTGAAGGCGCAAGTGCTCGCCGGAGGGCGGGGCAAGGCCGGAGGAGTCAAGTTCGCGGCCGACATCGAGGCTGTCCGCGAACATGCGGGCAACATTTTGGGTCTCGACATCAAGGGCCATCTTGTCGGCCGTGTCTGGATCGAGAAAGCCTCCGACATCGCCGAGGAGTACTACGCCAGCTTCACGCTGGACCGCTCGGCCAAGAAGCACCTGGGCATGCTCTCCAAGGAGGGCGGTGTCGAAATCGAGACCGTCGCCGAAGAGAACCCCGATGCGATCGCCAAGATCTGGGTCGACCCAGTGGCCGGGCTGAGCGAAGCCGACTGCCGCGCATGGGTGGCTGCTGCCAACCTGCCCGAAGCAGCGGTCGAGGGTTCGGTTTCGATCCTGCAGAAGCTCTACACGGCCTACACCGAGGGCGACGCCGACCTTGTCGAGATTAACCCGTTGATCCTCACGCCTGAGGGCGAAGTGCACGTCCTTGACGCCAAGGTCACCCTTGACGCGAACAGCACGTTCCGCCATGAGGACTACGCCCAGTACGACGAGACCCAGACTCGTGACGAACGCGAAACCGCCGCCCACGCCAAAGGCTTGCAATACGTCGGGCTCGAGGGAAGCGTGGGCGTAATCGCCAACGGCGCTGGGCTCGCCATGAGCACCGTCGATGTCGTCAACCAGGTTGGCGGAGCGGCCGCGAACTTCTTGGACATCGGCGGCGGCGCCAACGCCGACGTGATGGCCGGTGCCCTTGAGGTCATCAACAACGACCCGAATGTCCGGTCCATCTTCATCAACATCTTCGGCGGGATCACCCGCGGAGAAGAGGTTGCCAACGGCATCCTCGAAGCGATGCAACGCGTCGACATCGACTCGCCCATCGTGATCCGACTCGACGGCACCAACGCCGATGAGGGCAGAGCGATTCTGCAACCCAAACTGTCTGACAGCCTGATGATGGAAGAGACCATGCTCGATGCGGCCCGCAAAGCCGTCGAGATGGCGAGCTGAGGAGCCTGAGATGAGCATCTTTGTAGACGAGAACACCAAGGTCATCTACCAGGGACTGACCGGCTCACAGGGCAGCTACTACGCCAAGCTCAACGCCGAGTACGGAACCCAAGTTGTTGCCGGCACCCACCCCAAAAAGGCCGGAACCAACGTTGACGGCGTGCCGGTCTATGCCTCGGTCGCGGAGGCAAAGGCCGCCACTGGCGCGACCGCAACCTGTATTTTCATCCCCGCACCAGGTGTGCAGGGTGCCGTGCTGGAAGCGGCTGAAGCCGGCATCGAGTTTGTGGTGGCCATCACCGAAGGCGTGCCGGCGCACGACGAGGCGTACTTCTTCAACAAGCTCCAAGCCGAGTATCCCAATACCCGCCTGCTGGGCCCGAACTGTCCTGGGATCATCAGCCCCGGGAAGTGCAACATCGGCATCACCGCCGGGCACATCGCGAAGGCGGGGGGCCCGGTTGGCATTGTGAGTAGGTCGGGGACCCTCACCTATCAAGCGCTCTACGAACTCAAGCAAAAGGATATTGGCGTCACCACCTGTGTCGGGATCGGCGGCGACCCCGTCCCCGGTACGAGCTTCATCGATTGCCTCGCGGCGTTCGAGGCGGACCCCGAGACCAAGGCGATCATGATGATCGGCGAGATCGGTGGTTCGGCCGAAGAAGAGGCCGCCGAGTACATCAAGCACAACATGTCCAAGCCGGTCTCCAGCTACATCGCTGGTGTCACCGCACCTCCCGGAAAGAAGATGGGCCACGCTGGTGCCATCGTCTCGGGTGGCAAGGGCACCGCGAAAGCCAAGATGGAGGCGCTCGAAGACGCCGGCGTGCGTGTGGGCCAAAACCCCACCGAAGCCGGCGAACTCATGGCCGACATCGTCAGCGAGCTCTGAGCTCTGAGCTCTGAGCTCGGGGTCCGGGCCTTCGGCCGATTTTGGACCCCTCGCTCAGAGCTTGTTTATTGCCGCAATCGCGATCTTCGGCCCTGGCGGGCCTCGGGATGCTCTGCGGATGATTCGATGCGGGGTCCGGGCCTTCGGCCAATTTTGGACCCCTCGTTCGAGTTGGCTCAGCAGCACGGGGGTGACGCCGGTCGGGTGCAGCGAACGGACGCTCTCGCTGTCGAGGTCCATCTGCCACTCGGACTTGAGATGTGATTCATCTGACGCGCGTCGGCCCAGACCAGAGATGAAAACGACCAATGGCCCGCACCCGAAGGAGGGGCCACCAGGTCTCAGGCTGACAAACGTGTCAGATGTTGCGTGTTGGTTCGCTCTCGCCTGCCACGTCATCGTCCATGACGCCGCCTGCGACTATTGCTGCGGAGGCAAGTACAGCCAAGATCGAGCCGATCTGGAAGCCTTCGATCTGAAAGAGCAGCCCAAAGCTGATCACGAAGGCCGACCATCCAAGCGCCGTGACGAGTTTCGTTGGCGAGAATCCCAAGATGTCGTTGGGAAGACTGATCTGGGGCGTGAAATTCGTGATGACTGGCACGGCGATGGCGATCACGGCGATGACGACCAAGAACAGCCCGGTGAGGGTGCTGCGGTCCCAGGCATTGGTACTGACCGAGAAGCTGCCCGCCCCGAACTTCTGCCAAGCTAGGAACGTCGAGAGCAGCAGCAGTGCTCCGCCGCCGATCATGGCGACGGTTGGTAGTTTGATGTTATCCATTTGGTTTCCCGCTTTCAGATCGTGGTCGGGCTACTGGAGCCGGCCGAGTTGCGGAGTGTGAGGACCGAGCCCGCGACCGCGACGGCCGCCCCAATCCAGGTGAGGTGAAGCCCAATCTTCGCGCCGTCCAGCGCAACGAGAGCGAAGCTCCACTAGAAGACGGTAAACGCCTGGGTGACTGCGATTTCGTCCAGCGAAAATCCCGCGAATCCGGACGGAAGTGACGTACTGGGCGAGAACAATTGAATGGCCCCAAGTGCCACCAGCCCGATGCCAATCAGTAGTGCAATGATGCCAAACAGGCCGTTCAAAAAGTTGACATTCAGGCCGTTCACGCCTGGGCCCCAGTCGAGAATGAGGCCGAGAATGATCACGACGCCACCTCCCAATAAGAGCAGTGGTCCCGGATTTGAAGTGTCCAAGGTATTGCCTCCC
>CAWKYX010000146.1:0-8684 GCA_963854265.1 Acidimicrobiia bacterium | reverse complement strand
AGATCCATGGTCAGAGCTGGGTCCCGGTCGGCGGGCGAGTCATGAGAGCATCATCCTTCGTCGGTTGCGGCGAGATATCCAGGTATCGACCGACAGCGATGCAACAACCTATAGCGCCCAGGATCAAGCCATCGAGTTCCTGCGCACCGGCCGAGGGTTGGGGCCCAGCCGATGCAGACTATTGTCTAAGTAGGAGAAACGAGGAGGTTGCATGAGGGTGTGGATCGATCAAGACCTGTGCACCGCCGACGTGGTGAGCTTCTGTGGTATCGAAGTGGTGTGATGGAGTACGAGGCAATGATTGAGGTTGCGTCGGAGGCCCGTGATCGTGCCTACGCTCCGTACTCGGGGTTCCGGATGGGCGCAGCGGTGCTGACGACCGATAAGAGGATCGTGCCTGGTTCGTTGGTCGAGAACGTCTCGTTGGGATTGGCGATGTGCGCGGAGCGTGTCGCCTTGTTCGCCGCTATTGCTGCGGGGGAGCGGCCGAGGGCGCTTGCGTTGGTTTCACCTCGCACGGATGGCGCGGTCACGTTTCCGTGCGGTGCGTGCCTGCAGGTGGGTCTGGAGTTGGGCGGACCGGACATGGTTGTCATTGCCGTGAGCACCGACGGCGAGAGGGAACAAGTCGCGCTCGGCGATCTGCTTCCTCGCGGTCCGCGGAAGGCCTGACCCGCGCTCGGCGTCGTCCTCCGGGCTCAGAGCGAAACCAGAGTTCATCAAACCTCCTGTCCCCGGCAGAACGGCAAAACTTCGAATGCTTCAATCGCACGTTCGAGTCCCGCTGTAGTGCCATCTGGCTCATTCGAGATGAAGCTGACCCAGCTCCACCGAGCGGGTTGAGCTGAGCAGGCGATGAGGCGCGGCAGCGGTGGTGACAGGAGGCACGCGGGCGATTGTTCTGGGTTGCATCTGTGTGGCCCCCCTGACACGTAGAGCCGGGTGTCGTTCCTATTATCGGAGGAATCCCAATGCCGCTACTTCTTCGAGCCATCGGGCCGAAGCTCCCGTTCATCATTGCCGGGTTTGCTTCGTTCTTGTTCTCGGTCTGGTTGTATTTCGTGCAGGACGAGACAACGGCGGGGATCTTTGTTGGTCTCTGGGTCCCATCGATCCACTCGTTGGGCACGCTCATGCTCGCGCAAACCGACACGCCTGCTCGTCGCGAATCTCAAGAGGTACGGTTATGAGCGAAACCGCCCTCTTCATCGTGGGTGTCGTCGTCTTCGCGATCACGGTGTACGGCGTCGTAATGGCTGGCGGACTCGCGCTGACTCGGATCGAGATCGAGCAGAACCCAGATTTGAAGAACAGCGTCGACGAGGACCAGCTCAAGAAACGCTTTCCGTTTCGATTGAAGTACTAGAAGGACCAGCTGAGTGGGTCGCACTCGGTCGAGACCTGTTTGCGTGCTGGGGCCGTCGCGACACCGCATCGATCCAAGGTGCGTTGTTTTCGGGGCGGCGCTGCGTCGAAGCGGTCCTGTCCAGTCTCACCTGAGGTCCTACGTATCATCATGTCTCCATCACTCGAAGCCGTGACCGCCGACCCGCCGACCCGGCAATGGCGCCCTGTCTTACGCCAGCAGTGGACCGAACTCGCATACTTTCACTGGCCCTATGAGCCAAACGCCGTCCAGCAGCTTCTTCCCCCGGGCGTCAACGTCGACACATTCGACGGCGATGCCTGGGTTGGATTGATTCCCTTTGAGATGCGCAAGGTCCAGATCGGATCGACGCCCCCGTTGCCGTGGTTGGGGAGCTTTATCGAGATCAATGTGCGGACCTACGTGACAGATTCGCTGGGTCGAAGAGCGGTCTGGTTCTTCTCACTGGACGTTCCGCGGTCGGTGATCGTCGCCGTTGCTCGGTCGATGTTCTCGCTCCCGTATTGCTGGGCCCAAGCGACCCACGTCGAACACGAAGATCGTCACCACTACGAGATGAACAGGCGTTGGCCGCGAAACTCCGGCCCGCACGCGGACATGCGGTTCAGCGTCGGCGAGCGCATCGAGGATGTGGCGGTCGGCGATCTCGAGCACTTCCTGTGTTCCCGTTGGGCGTTGCTGACCAAGCGCAGAAGTCAGCTGCTATACGGCAGTGTGCATCACCAGCGATGGCCCTTGCACCGTGTGGACGACGTTGAGATCGACCAGACGATCATCGAAGCGGCCGGCCTTCCGAGCCCGAATGGGGCGCCCCACGCCCTGTATTCACCGGGCGTCGACGTCGGCATCGCATGGTTGCAGAAGATGCCCGAGGAGGCCCAATGACACAGGATGCAGCGGAAGCCGGAGACGTCATGGCGGGTCGTTCGGTGCTCGTGGCCGGGGCAACCGGTGGTCTGGGATCAGCGATCGCCACGAACCTGGCAAAGCGAGGAGCGGCTCTCACTTTGGTGTCTCGTCGACACGATCGCCTGGCGGCCCTGGATGTGCCTGGGCATCGGCTGGCGCTGGATCTTCGAGACCCGCAGTCCTGCGAAGCTGCGATCCGCGCCGCCGTCGAGCACGCGGGGAAGCTCGACGTCGTGGTGAACGCCGTGGGCGTGGTTGCCTTCGGCCCGATCGAGGAACTCTCTGTCGACACGATGGAAGAGCTCTTCATGACCAACACCTTCGTACCTATCGTGCTCGCCAAGGCTGCCCTCGGCGCCCTTACTAAGGGAGGGGTCATCGTGAACATCTCGGGCGTGATCGCGGAACAGAACCTGCCTGGCATGGCCGCGTACGGGGCGTCCAAGGCTGCGGCGCGATCCTTCGACGAAGCGCTCACCCGCGAGGCGCGCCGCTGCAAAATTCGAGTCATCAATGCACGGCCACCGCACACCGAGACGGGTTTGGCGGATCGTCCCATCGAGGGCCAGGCACCGAAGATGCCGATGGGATTGGATCCGGTCGCGGTTGCTGCGGTCATCTGCGACGCCATCGCCGGCGATATTGCCGACCTCCCCAGCACAGCGTTCACATCGTGATGACTGTCTTGGTCATCAGCACGGTGGCGGCCTGCGCGATGGTGGGGCTCATTTGGATGGTCCAGGTCGTGCACTATCCGATGCTGGCCACCTATTCAGCGCTGGCACCTGCCACGGCGGCGATGGACCACCAGAAGCGCATCAGCCGGGTTGTTGGGCCGTTGATGGTCGCCGAAGCCGTCACCGCGTTGATCTTGTTGTTTGATCGACCTGCGACGATGTCGGGTCTGAGTGCCTGGGTTGCGGCAGGCCTGCTCGGTGTTGGGCTGCTGTCCACGGTGCTGCTCCAGGTGCCGCTTCACACTCGACTGGCCGAACACCACGATGCCGATGCTGCACGCCAGTTGATCGTGAGTAACTGGGTTCGGACGACGGCGTGGACGGCCCGCGGGGTGCTGCTGGCGGGCGTGCTCGCGAGCTAAGTGATTCACGTGCGGTCAGGAGAGGGCGCGTTTGTACGTCTTCAGGGCGCGAATTCGGGCTTCGGCGTGGTCGACGATGGGCGCAGGGTAGGTATCTCCGAGAATTACGCCGGCTGTGGCTAGCTGGCCGGGGTCGGCAGCGGCGGGCTGATGGATGACCGACTGAGGAAGGCCGGACAGCTCGGGTACCCAGCGCCGGACGTAGTCGCCTTTGGGGTCAAACTTCTTTCCCTGGGTGGTGGGATTGAAGACCCGGACCGTCCCGACAACAAACCGGCTGGTGAAGCCCGGCTGAGTTTCCCCGAGGAGATGGGATGGAACCTCTACAGTTGGCAGATATGCACCTCAGCGGAGTCGCGCACCTTCACGCCATACGAACTACCCACCGACGAAGAGATCGCTGAACTAGAACGAGCGGAACTAGAAGACGCCAACCAGAGGGGCGGATCGTGACCCATCCCCGATCGCCGGGAAAGGGAAGCCCACGCGGCATGGTCCAGTGTTCTGGTCTTGGGTGCTGGGTGGGGCGGTGGGTGCGGCGGTTGACGAGCGCTGGGATAGAGCCCAGTCGGCGGGCCGCGTCTGTGACCTCACCGCCGGTACAAACCCTGTGCAGGTATCTGAGAGGTTCCTCGCCTACGACGAGGCGAACAAGACCTGCACGGTGGAGGTCGTACCGACGCAGGCCCCGAAGCTCATGCCCTTCAAGAAGAACGTCGTCGAGGTCGAGGTGTCGGCGGACGGCAACGGCGCAACGGACATGAAGTGGGTGTTGACCTCCACGCTCAGCGCACACACCTACCTCTTCTACCCCTCGTTCAAGCTCGCACTTGGGGTGTTCGTTCGACAGATCCACCAGGAGCTGAAGCATTTCGTGGAGACCGGCACACCCCATTCGCGCAAGGTGAAGGCGACGAAGAAACTCGCCAAGAAGGCTGCGGCGTCGGCATCGTGACTGCCGCGGCACCGGCTCTCGCCCTGCCCACCACCAAGGAGCGCTTGTTGGAATCCGGCGCGCGGCTGTTTGCGCAGCACGGATATGGCTCGGTGTCGATTCGCGACATCTGCGCCCATGCCGACACAAGCGTCGGCATGGTGCACCACTGCTTCGCCAGCAAGCAGGGCCTGCTTGCTGCCATCGTCGCTTCATTCAGTTCGGGCGTATTCGCCGTACCCATTGTGTTGCTCAACAAACAAGCGAGCTCGATCACCGACCTCGTCAGTCGCTTGGAGCTGCTGTTCGAGACCACCCTGGACGCGTTCATCGAACACCGGTGGTCTACAAGGTAATGACGCGCGAACAGATGCCGCTCCCGGCCCTGGACGAGTACATGGAGCGCTTTGTGCACTTCCTCGACGCTGCCAAACGGAACGATCTCGTCAGACACGAAGCTGACTCGGAAATGGTCTGCGGCTGGATCCTCGATCGCACCGGCAACCAGGTTCGGTTCGCGCCCTTTATCAAGAACACGTCGGGCTGCACGGTCTTGAACGATGAGACTTACAAGGCCCACTGGTGCAAGTCCAACGTCGACTTGTTCCTGCACGCACTGCTTCCGCGTGACACGGCCCGCAGTACGTGACGGCCGGTTGCGGTTTCGCGGCGATCCCGACAGGGGCGCCACCAAACGACACGACACACGTTGCAACAGTCCCCGCCTACTTGAGACTTGTGGTGGGCGCTGGTTGTTTCGTAGCGTCTGGGGTCTTGGTTGGGGTTGCTCGCGAAGTGCCTGCCGGCCCGTGGTTTGGGTGTGGCTTTCGAACGAAGAGCGCCCTGGTCGGGATTTCGCCGTGGGGTGGCTCGAGAGAGGAACGAGCACAACGCGTCTGTAAGTAAACGGGTCCGTAAGTAGGAGTGCCCTCCGCTGTTCCAATCAACCATGGAGGAACAAGAGGCCGTGCTCGATGTCCTGGCGACGTTGGCGGCGAGGAGTCGGGTGTTGGCCACGGGCCGATCATCCAAGACCGACCCGAACAATGCGTTGTCGGTGGCGATCACGGCGTTGCCTAACCCGACGCTGCGTCGCGTTCAAGCTGTGGGCCACAGCGAGGTGCTGCGTCTGTTAGCGAAGCGCAACACCAATATCTGTCACCAGCTGATATCCGTCGAAGGACCTATGGCCTCCGGAGCTATGTGGGTGGGTTCGAATCCCGCCGAGGGCACCAGCGAAGCTGCCGATTTTGGGACATCGCTGTCGTCATGGTGACCCGCGGCCAGCTCGACATATCGGCGAGGCTCTTGAACGGCCGGCACTCAGTTCACCCGGCACTGTCCTCTCGCTGCACTGTGTCCTCGCATGCATCCCTGCCGGAGGCAGTGCATTCGAACCTGCTCCGAAAATCAGTCACGCGTCCGGCCACCGTCTGGGGTTGCTTGCTGGGCAGCGCAGCTGCGTCAAGCGGCTCCCTGTCTCGGCCGGGACACCCCACTGGCTTGGGTTCGTTGACGATGGGGGTCCTACTTCGGCGGGGACAAAGAGGCGGCGCTCGTTGACAGCCCCCGAAGCTGCCGACGAATGCCATCTCCGACCGTGTCGATGTAGTCCATTCCCGAACCTCAACTCCGCTGTCGGTCGACCCTCCCTTGATGCGGGCAACGCCGGAGATTAAACCTCCGCCATTTCCCACAAAGGAAGGCGCATATAATCGTTATTATAGTATAGGTTGTCTCGGGCTATGGGACGGCCGACATCGGTGCAGCCCCACAGCAGCCAGGCGATACCCGCAACCGGCGGGTCAGGCCACTCGAAAAAAAGGCATTGCTGTGACCGCAGAGACCGAAAGCAAGTTTCAGCTGGGGCTTTTCGCCACCAACACCTGGGGAGGCCTCACCAAGACCCTGGCACCCGAGCGCTGGGCGGCCACCTGGGATAACAATGTGCAAGTCGCTCGTATGGCTGAAGATGCCGGGCTGGACTTCTTGCTGCCATTCGGCGTCTGGACCAGCCTGCATGGTGAGTCCGACACCGATGGCCATGCACTCGAGGTGCTGACCTGGGCCGCGGGCATGCTGGAGGCGACCGAGCGGATCACCGTGTTCGGCACCGTGCACACGCCGTTCATCCATCCCGTGATGGCGGCTAAGCAATGCGTCACTTGCGACCATATTGGTGGGGGCCGGTTCGGCCTGAACGTCGTTTCAGGATACAACGCAACAGACTTCGATCTCTTCGGTATCGAAATGCTCGAACACGACGAGCGCTACGTCTACACCGAGGAGTGGATGACGATCGTCAAGCGACTGTGGTCCGAAACCGAGCGATTCGATTTCGACGGCACCTACTTTCAGCTCAAGGGCGCATCGGGAAATCCGCTGCCTACCGGACAGCCAAAGATCATCAGCGCAGGGTCGTCGCCGGCCGGGCGAGACTTCGCAGCGAAGCACGCTGACTTCTTGTTCATGTACATCCTCCAGACCGAGGGTCTCCGTGACGAGGTGAGCGAAGTGCGCAAACTCCCGGGCGGCCAGGACCTGGACTTGTTCGGAAGCTGTGTCGTGATGTGCCGCGAGACCAGCGCCGAGGCTGAGGACTATTTCCAACATCTCGTTCACGACAACGGCGACTGGGCGACCGCTGACTATTGGGAAAGCGTCATTGGTGGTTCCCAGTCCATCCCTGCCGAGGCGCTTCCAATGCTGCGAGAGCGCGTGATCAGCGGCCAGAGCATCCTGTTGCTGAAGGGCAACCCCGACGAGGTCGCGCAACAGTTCAAGGAACTCAGCGACGAAGGCCTCGACGGCATGGCCTTTGGTTTGCCCAACTTCATCGACGATCTTCCGATCATCCGCGACGAAGTCATGCCAAGGATGGAAGCACTTGGTCTCCGAATCCCCGGCACCGGCCTCGTCGACGCGGTTTAGAAGTCGTTCGATGCACCGCCGGCCGAGGCGACGCGGCTCAGAACGACCGCGGCATTCCCAAGCCCATGGCGATCTGGTTGCGGGCCATCTCGTTGGTGATCGGGGCGATGCGAAAGATGCGTACATCGCGCCAGTACCGCTGGGCTTGAGTTTCGGCCGAGTACCCCATGCCCCCGAGAATCTGGAAGTACGAGTCGGCTGCATTGAACGCTTCTTCGGAGGCCACAACCTTGGCCATGTTGGCTTCTTGTCCGCACGGGATCCCCTGCTGTTGCAACCACGCAGTCCGATAAGTCAACAGCTCCGACTTGGCTTGCCCCATCGCCATGTCGGCAAGAAGGTGCTGCATCGCTTGGTACTGGCCGATTGGACGACCGAACGCTTGCCGATCGAGCAAATACTGGGACGCGTCCTCCAAGCACCCGTCGATGATGCCGGTACACAACGCGGCCAACATGATCCGTTCGTTGTTGAGCGACGTGAGCATCTGATACCAACCGCGCCCCACCTCGCCGATCACGAGATGATCGGGAACAAAATGGTCGTCGAGGAAGACCTCACACGAGCTCATACACCTGAGCCCAACCTTGTCGATCGGCCGCGCCTCGTAGGTGGCGCCACCCGTGGGCAACAAAAACGACGTCACCCCGTCGGCTGCCTTGTTTTCATCCGAGGTGCGCGCCAACAGCACCAGGTAGTCGGCCGTGTCAGCCATGGTGGTCCAGATCTTCTGACCGCTCACAAGCCAGCCACCGTCAACCTTGCGGGCTCGGGTCCGCATTCCACCCAAGACATCGGTGCCACCAGCTGGCTCGGTGACCCCAATGCCAAGCCGAGCCTCGCCGCGAGCCAGGCGAGGCAACAGTTCTTCCTTGGCCGTCTCGGTCGCGAACTCCGACACCGTCTTGGCACAAAATGACGACGTGCCCCAGATCCATGTCAAACCCGACAGATTTTTGGCCAAGCCACGTGCCAGCAACATCTGGGTCACGATGTCGGCGCCCTGGCCCCCGTACTCCACAGGCAGGCTCAAGCCATGGAAGTCGGCAGCCGCCATCTTGTCCCAGAGGCCCTGCGGGAACGTGTGCTCCTGGCGCTCCAGCTCGAGGGCAGCCTCCTTCGGGAATTCCCGGTCCACCCAAGAGTGAACCATGTCGAAGAACATCTGCTGTTCTGAAGTCAGTGCAAAATCCATGTTCGGCGCCTCCAATTGACGCGGCCGACATGACGCATCGGCAGGTAGTGGTTGATGTTGTCGCGCTGTTCGCGCAGATTCGTCGAGCACGGGGACCCGAGCGAACGGTGGCTCAGCCGCCGGATCGAACGTTCACCGTGCCTAACCCCAGCAAAGGATGAGCCACCATGGATCTCGATCCCTACCGACCGTTCGAGTACGGAGCTTCCGAATTCGATGAACCCCGGCC
>CAWKYX010000145.1:0-8694 GCA_963854265.1 Acidimicrobiia bacterium | reverse complement strand
GCTGGTAGCGAATCTCGACGGGATGGGCGCGTCCGGAGACCTCGACGATGGGCGCGTTGTCGAAGTGATGGGAGAATCGGTCGGTGTCGATGGTGGCGGAGGTGATGATGACTTTGAGGTCGGGCCGTCGGGGGAGGAGCTGGGCCAGGTAGCCAAGGAGGAAGTCGATGTTGAGGCTGCGCTCGTGAGCCTCGTCGATGATGATGGTGTCGTAGCGAGCGAGCGCGCGATCTCGTTGGATCTCAGCCAACAAGATGCCGTCAGTCATGACCTTGACCATGGTTTGGTCACCCACCTTGTCGGTGAACCGGACTGCGTAGCCGACCGTGTCGCCGAGCTCGGAACCCAGCTCCGATGCCACTCGCTCGGCAACGGCGCGGGCCGCAATCCGGCGGGGTTGGGTGTGGCCAATCCAGCCATCGACCCCGCGCCCCACCTCGAGGCAGAATTTGGGGAGCTGTGTGCTCTTGCCCGACCCGGTTTCACCCGCGACGACGATGACCTGGTTGTCGCGTATAGCCGCGAGAAGGTCGTCGCGCCGCTGTGCGATGGGAAGATCATCGGGATAAGTAATGGGCGATGGCGCCACCCGGCCGGAGTTCACCCCACAACGCTATTCGCGGCTATTCGCGAAACCCCTGCATCGCGCCCCGAATCGGGTGACGGTTGGTGCCAGGCACCGGGTGTCACTGGTTGAGGGAGATCAGCCGTCTTCGGCGAGGTAGGCCCGAATCTCTGAGCGGAGCTCGGGGATGCCGGTTCCTTTGCTGGCGCTGACCCAGCGGACTTCGGACGGGTCGACACCGCACCCATCGGCAAGTGCCTGTTTGCGGCCCGGGCGTTTCGATGACTTCACCCTGTCGTGCTTGGTGGCCACGAACGTGATCGGGAGGTCGATGTGGTTGAACCACTCGATGGACTGCAGGTCAAGGTCGGTAGGCCCCACCAACCCATCGATCAACAACAAGACCGCCCCCAAATTCTCGCGATGGTTAATGTATTGGTCGATCATGTGAGCCCAGCGATCTTGTTCTTGCTCGGGCGCCTTGGCGTAGCCAAAGCCGGGAAGATCGACCAGCCAGCGACCCGACCCCGCGGGGTCGAGCTCATACACATTGAGGAGGCGAGTAGCCCCGGGTGTCTTGGACACCCTCGCGAGACTCTTGCGGTTGGCGAGCGCGTTGATCAGCGATGACTTGCCCACGTTGGACCGGCCGGCGATCGCAAGCTCGGACCGCGATTCCGACATTTGGGTGTGCTTGGCGGCCGACGTCAAGAACTGGAGCTGGAGCGGGCGAGACACCTTGGGAGTCTACGGCCGGGTTGGCGGCGTTCTGCTGCTCTTGTTGGCGGCCAGATCTTGACAGAACTAGGGAAGCCCATGTCCCTAGCGGGGCGTGGGCACGCCTCGAGCTCAGCTGATCTTTGTCAGCCAGGCATCGGCCTTGTGGAGGCGTTTCTCGAGTTGAGGGACGGTGGCGTCGATGATTCTGGCGATCCCCGCCAAGCGGTTGAGTTCACTATTGATGCTGGCGTGCGGTTGGCCCGTGAGATTGACCAAGGCTCGGACCCGATCGGCGTTGCGGGTCCGCAGGGATTCCTTTTCTTGCTTGCGAGTGCGGATGGCGCCGAGGCCATCGGGAGTGCCCGCGAGGACCCCAGCGAGCGGCGGCGGTGGGGGAAGGTCGACCAAGTGGCCGGCGAGGTCACCACCACCCGCGAGAACATCCTCGTTGGGGTCGATGCCATCGGTTGGCGGCGAGGCTGTCAGCACCGACGATGACAGCGCAGCAAAGAGCGACATCTGCTCCTCGTCGCGAGTGGGCCGGGAGAGGTCATCGAGTGATGCGCCGACGCCATCTTCTTCGCGGCGACGTCGCACTTCGATGCTGTGCCTGCGCTGCATGGCAATACCTGCAGCGTGCGTGCGCAGTCTTGGGTCATCGGGCAGGTACATGTAGGCACGTTGGCTCCGCAGCCCCGGTGACCAACGAGCGATACGCCCCACGGCTTGGCGGAAGAACATCGCCGTTGTGGTTGTGGTGGCGAACACGCCAACCCGCAACCGAGGAATGTCGACACCTTCGGAAATCATGCGCACGGCCACGATCCACTGGTCGGTCCCGGTGGAGAATTGATCGATGACGCTCGACGCCTTTGGGTCGTCGGACAATGCGATCCGTGCGGTTACGCCCCACCGTTTCTCGAGGAGGTTGGCGATACCGCGAGCATGTTCGTGATCGGTGGCGATCACCAGCCCACCCGCATCGGGGTGGGTTTCACGGATCTCGGTGAGTCGCCCGTGAGCGTGGTCGATCACCGTGGCCAACCACTCGCCGTCGACGCTAAGCGCTGTCCGGAGTCGCGCGCCCCATTCACCCTTGACGAGCTCGTCGTCGAAGGTGCCCGACATCTCCTCGCCTTCGCTGTTGAGCCACTCCATATGCCCATCGAATCGAGGGAAGAACACGGGGCGAACCACGCCGCCTTCTTCGAGAGCCTCGCCGTAGCCGTACTCGTAGTCGGGCATCGCGTCGCCGTAGTCGCCGAAGCTGTATTCGACGAACGGGATGGCACTGTCGTCGGTCCGAAACGGCGTCCCGGACAAAAGCAGCCGGCACCAGCACTCGGCGAAGGCGACGCGGACACCGTCGCCCCAACTGCGCTCATTGGCGGCGTGGTGGATCTCGTCGAGGACCACGACCCCGCCGGTGCTCAGCCGGCGGAGAACGCCTGCCGATGACGCTGCCTGCGCGTAGGTGACCACGATGCCGTGCATGTCCTTGGCGATGCGGCCGCTGGCTGCGGACCAATCGGGGTCGAGGTGGAGTCCGAACGCCAGCGCGGCGGCGGCCCATTGGGCCTTCAGATGCTGAGTGGGGACCACAACCACGATGGGTCGCAGTTCGCCTGCGAGTCGCTGGCGCACTGCGGCCAGCGCAAATGTCGTCTTGCCCGCTCCCGGGCAGGCGACAGCCATGAAGTTCGTGGGTCGGGCATCGGCAAATCGGGTGAGTGCATCCGCCTGCCATGCGCGAAGAGCGACGCTCCGTGTCATTGGTTCGAGGGGAGAGCCGGGCCTGGCATGGGTTCGTGAGAGTATCGGCGGAGACCCAGGTTGGGGTGACAGTCAGCCAATTCCTTCGGCACCTGCAGCTTTGCAACCCTCAAGCAGCCAGGCCAGATGGTCCTCGCCGCGGTGCCCCGACGTGAGAACCTGTCTGTCGCGAGCATGCACGCTCGCTTCGAGAAGTTCTTGCGGAGCTGCAGCGATGCGTGCGCTTGCTTGAACGTTGTGGATCATCTCGGCTCACGGCTCGACGACCGAAGGTCACCAGGAAATATGGATCTGATCATTGTTCGACACGCTCGCCCGATCCGCGAGGAGCGAGCGGTCGAAGACGGGCCGGCGGATCCGCCGTTGTCCGAACGTGGGCTGGGGCAGGCCAACCGGGCCGCCGATTTCCTCGCGGCCGAGCCCATCGACCACTTGGTCGCAAGCTCGATGTTGCGCGCGCACCAGACGGCCATGCCGCTGGCAGAACGCTTGGGGTTCGAGATCGAGTTGCGAGACGACCTTCGCGAGGCCGATCAGCACAGCAACCGATACGTGCCGATCGAGGAGATGACCCCCGATGACCCGTTCATCAAAGAACTCATCGCGGACCCGCTCAGCATCTTCGGCGGCGACTACGACTCGTTCTTCAACCGGGTCGTGGGTGGCTTCGACGACATCATCGCCGAAAACTCCGGACGAACCGTGGCCGTGTATTGCCACGCCATGGTGATGAGCGTCTACCTGCAATCGTTGTGGGGACTCAAGGACCCATTTCAATCCCAGCCTGGGTACACCGGGATTCATCGGGTGAGGGCGTCCTCTTCAACGGGTCTGCGAACCGTCCGGTCGGTTAACGAAACCGGGCATGTGCGGGACCTGCTGCAGTGATTGCCGGAACGCTTGGCAGCGGCTTCGGTCAGCTGGCTCGATAGACGAGAGCAGCGGACCCGTCGCTACTGGTGAACGTGAGCCGATCGCCATCGATCGCGACAGCCGGCGATCCCGCAAGCACCGCCTGGACCGACTGGGACTGTTTGGTGGTGCCATCGTCGCACCCTCGAGTCGTGGTGATCATCATGGCGATGCCAAGTGAACCGTCGGTGAGTGAATACTCGGTATTGAAGCTGTTGCAGCCCTCGGAGCCTGACATCGAGGTTCCGTCAAACGACAGCGAGGGGTTGGTCCCCGATAACACTGAGCTTGCGGCATCGCCGCTGATGACGGTGTCGAGCGTCCACGCGGTGCCTTCGAGGTCGGCGTCGGGCGCCGGCGGAACAACCTCGAATCCCAGCTCAACGCCGTCTCCCGTCAAGGTGAGTGTGCCGGCATTGTTGTGGGCATTGGTGACCCGACCCAAAGCACCCAAGAAGGCCGACTCGAGGTCCATCGCTGCGGGTGGATCGCACGCCATTTCGGTCGCGCCGAGGCCGTCGAACAAGAAGGCCCCATCTGTGACGGTTCCGAAGTAGCCGTTGCAGGCGGCTGATCCAGCGACGTCGCTGCCGGTGCGGCGCAACGTCACCGGATAGGTGTCCAGCAACACCAAATCAGCGTCGTCAACGGTCGCGCGAATGAGTTGCCATTCGTCGGCGCCAAAGGGATCTTCGCCAGGTTCCGCCGGTGCCACAGCATCGTCATCGCTGACTCCGGAATTGCTTGCTCCCGAATTGCTCACTCCGGCATCGCCAGCCGTCGGGTCATTGGTGGTCACGGCATCGTCATCGTCGGCGCCACAGGCGGCCGCAACCATTGCCACGGCAAGGATCAACACGACAGTGCGAAGGAGGTGGGTCTTTGTGCGGTTCATGGTAGGTCAGACGACCATATGCTCCGTTGGGTTCCCGTGATGGACGTAGCAGGTGGTCTAAACAGACCATCGGCCTTCTGGTATAGGGTCTTGAGCCGCCGATCTGGTGGATCTGGGACATGGGGCCAGGCGCGCAACAGCGGGCCGGCATGGGAGGGGTCCGGTGCCGCGCCGGATACGGTGAAGCGCCGTATGGCCACCAGGACAGATCTCCGTAATGTGGCCATTGTGGCCCACGTCGACCATGGCAAGACCACGCTTGTCGACGCCATGTTGCACCAATCGGGTGCGTTCAGCGCACACCAGGCCGTCAACGAGCGAGTCATGGACTCCATGGACCTCGAGCGTGAGAAGGGCATCACGATTCTCGCGAAGAACACTGCGGTCCAGATGGACGACACCAAGATCAACATCTTGGACACGCCCGGTCACGCGGACTTCGGCGGCGAGGTCGAGCGAGCACTGACGATGGTGGACGGTGTCATTTTGTTGGTCGACGCGTCCGAAGGACCGTTGCCCCAGACCCGGTTCGTCCTGCGCAAGGCCATGACCCTCGACCTACCCGTCGTGCTGGTGATCAACAAGATCGACCGCCCTGATGCTCGGATCTCCGAGGTTGTCGACGAGGTCTACGAACTGTTCTTGGACCTCGATGCCCACGATCACCAGATCGAGTTTCCGATCGTCTACTGCAATGCCCGAGCGGGTACTGCGACCAACGACATGGCTGTTGAGGGCACTGACCTCAAACCGCTGTTCGAGGTTCTGCTCGAATCGATTCCTGCCCCCGAGCATGATCCGGACCATCCGTTCCAGGCCTGGGTCACCAACCTCGACGCGTCTCCCTATGTCGGACGCATCGCAATGTGTCGCATCCAGCACGGCAGGGTTCGCAAGGGTGCCACCGTTGCTTGGTGTCGAGCTGACGGTTCGGTTCAAAACGTTCGGATCGGAACCCTCTCAGTCACCGAGAACCTCGATCGTGTCGAGGTCGACGAGGCCGGCGCCGGTGAGATCATCGCGATCTCCGGCATTGGTGAAGTCACGATCGGTGAGACCTTGGCCGACCCCGACGATCCCCGACCCATGCCGGTGATCACCGTGGACGAGCCCACGTTGTCGGTCACCATTGGTGTCAACACCTCGCCGCTGGCCGGCGAAGCTCACCGCTCGGCAGGTCAAGGCTCGGCTCGACACGGAATTGGTCGGCAACGTTTCTTTGCGTGTCAACGACACGGAACGCCCAGATGCATGGGAAGTCCAGGGTCGAGGCGAACTGCAGCTCGCGATCCTGGTCGAGATGATGCGACGTGAGGGTTTCGAGCTCACAGTCGGCAAACCTCAGGTCGTGACGCGCGAGATCGACGGGAAGCTGCACGAACCCACCGAGCGTCTCACCATCGATGTACCCGAAGAGCATGTTGGCGCTGTCACCCAACTTCTGGGTGAACGCAAAGCCCGCCTCGAGAACATGACCAACCACGGCACGGGTTGGGTCCGGCTCGACTATGTGGTCGCGGCTCGTGGCCTCATTGGTTTCCGCACGGAGTTTCTCACCGAGACCCGCGGGACAGGCCTGTTGCACCACGTCTTCGAAGGATACGAGCCCTGGATGGGCGAGCTTCGGACCCGAACGACGGGCAGTATCGTGGCCGATCGCACCGGGCCCACCACCGGATACGCCATTACGTCGCTCCAAGACCGGACCACACTTTTCGTAACCCCGGGAACTCCGGTCTATGAAGGCATGATCGTGGGTGAGAACCCCCGGAACGAAGACATGGACGTCAATATCTGCCGGGAGAAGAAGCTCACCAACGTTCGGGCGTCGGCCTCCGATGACACCATTCGGCTGACGCCTGCCAAGAAGCTGTCGCTCGAGCAAGCGCTTGAGTTCATCGCTGCCGACGAATGCGTCGAGGTGACACCGAGCAACGTGCGCTTGCGCAAGGCTCAACTGAACGGCGGCGAGCGAGCCCGATCACTCAAGAAGCTCAAGGCCGACCGCGGCACCTGAGCCACCCTGGCCTTTTCGGGCCGGAGTAGCGCGGTGTGTCCCAGCCTTGCTTTGGGCTAGGTGGCTGGGGTCAGAGCGTTGTAGGTAACGCCGGTCAACTCGATGCTGGCTTCCCACAGGCCGCGGGCATCGTGGACGTCGTAGGCCTTTGGCCGAGCCTTGACTTTGACGGCCGGGCCTCGCGATTCCATCATCTGCGATGGGCCCAAGTAGTCGCCGCCGTTGACTTCGGGATCGGTTGCCGCTCGCAACGTCGGCACCGCTCCTTCGGCCGCGGCCTGGCCAAGGTTCGGTGCAAACCGCTCGGTCAGTTTGGCCGCCCGCTGGAGAAGCCCCGGAGCAATGTTCGACGCCAAGTTTGTAGACGCGAGCCCTGGGTGGCAGGCGAGCGCTAAGGCATCGCTGCGCCCCACACGGCGGAAGCGGCGCTGAAGCTCCATTGTGAACAACAAGTTGGCCAATTTGCTCTGCCCGTAGGCGCCGAACGGCTTGTAACGACGAGCGGACATGAGATCGTCGAACGCGATGGTGCCGCTGCGGTGCGCCAAGCTGGACATGGTCACGACACGCGGCGCCTCGCTTTCCAGGAGGCGCTCGACCAACAGCCCCGTCAGCGCGAAATGTCCAAGGTGGTTGACACCCAGTTGAGACTCGAACCCGTCTTCGGTGATCGTGTGCTCAACAGCCATGATTCCGGCGTTGTTGATCAAGACGTCGAGTGGGCGATTGTTGCTGTGCATCCAGTCTGCAAATTCTCGCACCGACGCCAACGAGGAGAGGTCGAGCAACCCGACTTCTACCGCAGCATCCGGCGCGGTGGCCAATATGTCGGCTCGTGCAGCAGTCGCTTTGTCGAGGTTTCGGCACGCCAGGACGACGTCGCCGCCTCGCTGGGCGAGCACCCGAGCGGTTTCCAGACCGATGCCACCGCTGCTGCCCGTGATGACGAACGCTCGGCCGGTCTGGTCGGGTACGTCGCGACTTGTCCACTCAGCCTTGGATGCCATCGGGTCACGGTAGCGCCGCGACTGGGGTTCCCGAGAACGCGAGTTTCCGGGGTCAGTCCCAGAACTGATCGACGATGTCCAGCCACAACTGGGTGCTCAGCGCGAGCGATTCGACGTCGACGCGTTCGTCGTGACCGTGGAACCGCTTGGAGAATGTCTCGAGAGTCACGCTGGGGGAGAACAGACCCGCGCCATACGCGACGACGTCTCGTTCGCGGAAGAAGCGAGAATCGGTGCCGCCGACGATCAGGCCGGGTTGGATGGGCGATCCGGGGTGTGCGGTTTCGATGATGCTGGCGAGGGTGTCCCACATTGGGGTGTTGATGGGCGAGGCCGACGCTGGATCTTCGTGGATGGCCTCGACATCGAGCGCGTCGTAGAGGTCGCCCAGAGCTGCGCGGAGATGACGCTGCACATCGGCTTTCGTTTCGCCGGGGAGTGTGCGGATGTCCACCTCGACGTAGACCTCGTCGGGGATCACGTTCGTCTTGACGCCTCCGTGGATGACGTTGGGGCTGAATGTCGTGTGGCTACAGGCATGCAGGCTGCGGGCTTTGTTGCGGTCGGGGAGGTCATCGAGCGCAGCATCGAGTTGGACAGGGTCGAGCAGTTGGTGCTTGATGTCGTCGCTGAATGGCAAGCCGTCGACCTGGACCTTCCACAGATCATGAATTTGAGGAGTCGGGCGATACTCACTGAGCAGGCGGACGACTTCGGCCGCGCGAACAAGTGCGTTGTCGCTTTCGTAGGGGGCGGATCCGTGGCCCGGGGTTCCCTTGACATGCAACCGCTGCCAGCCCACGCC
>CAWKYX010000144.1:0-8758 GCA_963854265.1 Acidimicrobiia bacterium | reverse complement strand
GCCGGGGCTAGTTATCGTGCCGCTTAGCGCTCCGGGCTCAAGGATTTGCCGGCGTTGAGCACTGCCTCGAACTGGCTGAATAGCATCGCCGCCGAGAACAAGAACCCCTGCGCAAGATGCACGCCCAACTCCTGGAGGAGGTCGGCCTGTTCCCAGGTTTCGGTGCCTTCGGCAATCACCATCAGATTCATGCGGCGGCCGAGTTCAACAATGGCGCTGACCACCGCACGAGCCGACTCGCTGCTGGTGAGGTGGCGCACGAAGGCGGCATCGATCTTCACGCCATCGAGGGGAAGATCGGTCAGTAACGACAACGACGACTGGCCAACACCGAAGTCGTCAAGAAAGACCTTGGCGCCTGCGGCACGAGCAGCGCCCAGAAGCTGACACGCTTGCTCGACATCATCGACCGCGCCGGTTTCGGTGATCTCGAGCGTGAGGCCCGACAGCTGTTGGGGCGTCTCCGCAAAGTGACGGAACATCTCGCCGATCTGCTGAGGCGGGACATTGACGGTGATCCAGGGGGCGTTGGCCTCGGTGAGGCACATAAGGCGGAAGTCGTTGACTGCTTCGATGGCTTCGCGGCTGATCCGGACTTCCAAGCCGAGTTCTTGGGCCAGGTCCATATAGCTACCGGCGTTGCGTAAGCCCGTGGGGTGCGGCTAGCGGCTGAGGGCTTCGGCACCATGGATGATGCCGGTCGACATGTCCACAATGGGCTGCAGATAGGTGGTGGGCTGGCCGCCCGTCACCGCGTTGTGCAGCTCGTCAGCCAGCAGTGACCGATTCTCGAGCTCGAGCCGCATAGCAGTGTCGAACACTTCGAGGCGTCCCCGGCCCTTTGCTTTGGCCCGATACAGCGCCGTATCGACGAAGCGCAGGAGGTCTGCGGTTGGCGAAACACCATCCTCCACGACGACACCGATGCTGGCCCCGACGCTCAACGTTCGTTGATCGACCCGAAACGGAGCGTCGAAGGCATCGAGGAATCGTCGAGCTCGATCTGACGGGGCGTGTCCCTAGGGGCAGGTGATCATCACCGTGAGTTCGTCCCCGCCCATCCGAGCGAGCAGTTCGCCATCGCCGACCGCGCTCTTCAGGCGGTTGGCAACACACCTCAACAGGCGGTCGCCCACAGCGTGGCCCGTCGTGTCGTTGATCAGTTTGAACTGATCGAGATCCATGAACAACCCGGCGAGAACTCACCGCTTACCGGCAACCTCCCGAACCTGGCCAACGACGTTGTCGGAACCGGTGAAGGCCGGTTGCTCCCCGCGAGTATCTGGTGGCGTATCGAAGGGGAGGGTGTGGAAGGGGAAGGTGTTGAAGGCTGGGTCGGCTCAGCGTTCATGGGCCGTATTGGCGCGACCATCGACTTCACGGCCCAGGTCATCGAGCTCAACGGCAATGCCGGGATGGGCGCCGAGACCATGGTTGATCTGGGCAACCGGGTGGCCGACCTTCTTAAGAGCGAAGAGCCCGCGTCGCGCATCGTCGTCAGCGTGGCTGCCACCGTCGGCGATCTCGGCGAAATCACTCTCGATATTGTTGGGCTGGGAGACGACGCTCTGGCCGGTTACCGGATCCACGTATCCGGCGAGCCCGCCGAAGCCGGCGACGGGTTCCTGCTCGACAGCGTCGAGGCCACGCTGTTGTGCTCGCGCGGCGTCAGTGAAGACGGACTCTGCGTCTGACCGCCGAGCATCTGAGCCAGGCGATGTGGCTACAGACCTGGCGTCAGCCCATGGCTCCGTCTTCGCGAACGAAGACTGGGCGGTCCAATGCAGAGCGGTCCGGATCGTACCGATAGCCCATGCCGGTGAAGTCCAGCAGTGCCTTGGCGTTCTTGACTCGCTCGGTGATGATCCAACCGGCCATAGCGCCGCGGGCGCGCTTGGCAAAGAAGCTCACGATCTTGTGTGGGCCACCGTTCTTTGAGTCCAGAAAAGCCGGCGTAACCAGCTTGCCCTCAAGCAGTTGAGGCTGGATCGATCCGAAATACTCGTTGGAGGCCAAGTTCACCAGGACGTTTGCCCCTGGGCTCTCCGCAAGATCTGTATTGATGCGAGCGGTGATGTCTGGCCCCCAGAACGAATACAGATCCTTGCCCTTGGCGTTCTTGACACTGGATCCCATTTCGAGCCGGTATGGCTGCATGAGATCGAGTGGACGCAGGACCCCGTAGAGCCCGGACAAGATTCGCAGCACCTTCTGCGCATGGGTGTAGTCGCGTTCGCCAAACGTGTTGGCCGCATCCATGCCCATGTACACGTCGCCGTTGAATGCGAGCAGCGCGGGTCGGGCATTGGTGGTGGTGAAGGGCTGTTCCCAGTCCTGAAAGCGCTCGAAGTTCAACTCGGCCAGCCCGGCCGAGATCGACATCATCTTGGCCAATTGGGCGGGAGTCTTGTCGGCCATGATGTCGACAAGCTCGGCCGCTTGATCGAGCATGCGTGGTTCTGTGTGCTTCTTGGTGGGAAGCGGTGACTCGAAGTCCAAGGACTTCGCGGGAGAGACGACGATCAGCACGATCTAGTTCTAGCGCGCAGACGGGTCAGATCCGTACTCGGACGCCCGCCCCGGTTGCCAGCGCTCTGCGATGGACCAACACTGCGGCGGCGATGTCCTCGACGGCATGACCCGTGGACTTGTAGACGGTGAGCTGCTCGGCGCCGTCTCGGGCTGTGGCGCGGCCCGCCAGAATCTCGCCGACCTCAACGACCGCGTCGGGCTGGATGTCCTGGAGTTCGTAGGAACCAGCGGGCGGTGCGTTGGTTGCCGCGCCCCGCCATTCAACGATTACCCGGTCTGCTGAGCGCATTGTGGTTTCGTCGATCTCTCGGCCCACCCCGACAGAAGAGATGTGGGCACCAGGGGCCAACCAAGAGTGGTCGATGATGGGCGACGCGGCATTGGTGCAGAGGGCAACCACATCAGCGTCGCGGACGGCGTCCTCGAACGAGGCCTCGACCGTTGCTCCATCGATGGTGGTCGCCAATGCGACGGCGTTGGCGTTGGTCCGCGAAGCCACCCGTATATCTGTCCACTCACGAATCGAAGCAAACGTGCGCGCATGCGCGTGCCCCTGAACTCCGGCCCCGAGAATTGCCAGAGTTCGGGCATCGGTCCGAGCTGCGAGATCGGCAGCGAGAGCCGCACTGGCAGCGGTCCTGATTGCGGTGATGTAAGCGCCATCCATGATTGCCAGCGGGCTCCCGTTGGACTGATCGAACAGCGCGATCAGTCCCTGGTGGCTGGGGGTTGGCCCGCCGTGGTTGTCGGGGAACACCGAGACCAACTTGGAGGCCAGCCCCACTCCGGCGACGTTGCCTGGCATCGCGCCCAAGAACGCGTTGCCGATCCGCGCTGCGATTCTCGGAGGCACGTCGGTCTCGCCGTCGCTGTGGGCCTGAAGTGCCTGGGCCAACGCGGTACGGAGCTCGTCGAGATCGAGCAAGTCGCGGCAGTCGGACCCAGACAGTACAAGGAGGTCGGCCGGAGGAGCCACCAGAGGGTCGTCCATGGCGCCAACGGTAGCGGGACGAGTCCGGCCGCCTTGCAGGCCGCGCATCGGCGCGCCAGGATTTCACCATGACGATCACGTTGAAAGATGGTTACGACATTGGCGAGCAGGTAGCTGATGACCCGCTGGTGCTGGTTGTCGACGACTTCTTGAGCGCCGGTGAGTGCAAACACATCATCACCCAGGCCCGAAACAAGATGAAGCGCGGTCGAGTCACCCTCGACGAGGAGGTCGCTTTCAGCGACGGTCGCACTGGCAGCACGGCATGGGTGCCCCACGACTCGACACCGGTCATTCGTCAAGTGGTTGCAAGGGTGAGCGAGCTCATCGGTATCTCGACCCGCCATGCCGAATCGCTGCAGGTGGTGCACTACGCCGAGACCCAGGAGTACCGGGCCCATCATGACGCCTGGAAAACGGGAACCGAGCGCCATACCTTGCGCACTGCCAATGGCGGACAACGAATGGTCACGGCGCTCATGTACCTCAACGAGGTCGATGCGGGTGGGTCGACTGGCTTCCCGAAGCTGAAGCTTGAGGTCGAGCCCATTGCGGGCCGGATGGTCTTGTTCCACAACACCACAGGCATGACCAACGACGTGCACAAGAAGTCGCTCCATGGTGGGCTGCCCGTTCACTACGGCGAGAAATGGGCCTGCAACCTCTGGTTCCGCGAGCACGAGTACGACCGTCCGGGCCGAGCGAAAGGCCTCAACGCGAAGGCCGGGCAGCGCGCGTCGAAACCGGGTGCCAAGAAAGATCGCAAAAACCAGAAGGCCGCGCGCCGCCGCAACCGCTAGCGCGACGGATCGGTCGCCCCGTCAGCTGATGTGGTTCTCGCCGAACTCGCGGAGTCGATCGATCCCACCGTCACCGGCGAAGAAGAACGCAGGCACCATGATGCGGCCAACACCGGTTTCGCGCATCAGATCGATTCCGGCTGAGGGGTCTTCCATATGTGCGCCGAACATCGCGTTGATCTCGATGCTGTCGGGATCACGGTCGCCGGCCACGCATTGAGCACGAACACTGGCGATCAGTTCAGCGAGTCGCACTGGGTTGGCCTCGCCCGGGAAATAGCCGTCGGCGATTCGTGCTGCTCGCCTGATGGCGGCCGGAGAGTCACCGCCAACCAGGATCGGGATGTCGGCACCTTGGGGCGGCGCCGGAGTACAGGTGAGCGGTTCAAAGTCGACGAACTCCCCGTGGAACTCGACGTGAGAGCCGCCCCACACGATGCGGAGGGCATCGACGTATTCGTCGGTACGGGCGCCGCGACGCTCCCATGGGACTCCGAGTGCTTCGAACTCTTCCTTCATCCAGCCGACGCCGATGCCCAGTTCGACCCGGCCGCCACTGAGGTGGTCGAGCGTGGCCAGCTCCTTTGCCAAGACCAGCGGGTTGCGCTGCGGGAGGATCAAGATGCAGGTCCCGAGGCGGACGTTCGGCGCGGCGGCAGCGACGTAGGCGAGCCAAATAAGCGGATCGGGGATTGGGGTTTCGGGCGTGGCCGGGACCTTCCCGTCGACCCGATAGGGGTAGGGCGACTCGATGGTCGAGGGGAAGATGACGTGCTCGCCACCCCAAACCGATTCAAAGCCGACCTCGTCGGCAACTCGCGAGATCTCCAACGCCGATGCCGGATCGGTCCCAACACTGCTGGCGAAGGCGAGTCCGAATTTGAGCGTCATGGAAGTCCTGTCTGGTGGCGACCCGGCGGAGCGTGAGTTCGCACGGTACCGCCGACGCGTTTCAGTCTGGCGCTCCCCTGGCTGTGGTGCCGGGGCAAACAGCGAGGTGCCGGTTGGCTGTGGTGCCGGGGCAAACAGCGAGGTGCCGGTTGGCTGTGGTGTCGGGGCAACGTGCGAGGTCGCGTTGAGTGGGCGTGGCTGTGGTGGCGGTCACTGGTTGTGGTGTTGGTGTGCGGCTCGGCTGTGGTGCCGGGGCAACGAACCAGGCACCGTTGTCGCTGTTGGGGCACCAGCCGGGGCGCGAGTTATCGGCACCGGCGACAGGGAGTGGCCAGGTGCGGGTGTCGATTCGGGTCTGTCTAGGAGGCGGGTGGGCCCAGAATGCCGGCCTCGGCCAGCGCGGCGATCTCATCGGGGCTATAGCCGAGCTCGGCCAGGACCTCGTCGGCGTGTTCCCCCAAATGGGGTGCAGGACCAGCGATGGTGCGCTCGCCACCCAGCCAACCCACAGGTGGGCGTGCCTCGCGGATCATCCCGGCGGGGCCGGCGTCGTGGACCACGAGACTGTCGTTGTGGACAATCTGGGGGAGTGTTGCGACCTCGGCCATGTTCGCGACCGCGGCACCGGGCACATCGTTGGTCTTCATTTTGGCCAGCGCATCGGCCGTGCTCAGCTTGCCGATGGCTTCGGTGAATTCGGCAGAGAGCTCTGCGGCATGCTGTTCGCGGGTCGCGAACGTCGCATAGCGCGGGTCGTCGATCCAGGCCGGATTGAAGGTCTGGCACAAGCCGGGCCAGCTCCTGTTGCCCGTGACCACGAGAGCGATGTAGCCGTCGGTAGTTGCCCGGACTTCGTAGACCGATGAGAAATGGGGGGCGTGCGTCACGCCGTCGTCGCCTTGCATGGCTCGGTCCATCATCCCGTCCGGCCAGAAGAACCACAGCCCGACGTCGAGCATCGAGATCTCGAGGTGTTGGCCCCCATGGCCTCGCTCACGTTGGAACAGCGCGGCAGTGACAGCTTGGCTGACCGTCAGCCCGGTGACCTTGTCGATGATGAACTGGCGCGTCAACGTTGGTGCGCCGTCGGCATCGGTCTGCAGCGCGGCGATTCCGGTCATCGCCTGAATGACGTAGTCGTAGACCTTCTCTTCGCTGTTGGGGCCCGACGAACCGAAGCCCGAGACTGAGACGTAGATGAGGTCGGGGTTGAGCGCTCGGAGCTGAGCTTCGCCGATGCCCATCCGCTCGGCGGCACCTGGTCGGAAGTTCTGAATGAAGACGTCTGCTTCAGCGGCGAGGCGCTGCATCACCTCAAGACCCCGAGGGTCTTTGGTGTCGAGCGCGATAGAGCGCTTGCCGCGGTTGATCCCATGGAACACAGCGCTTACATCGCCTCGGCGTGTGCCGAGCGCTCGGAGACGGTCGCCCACACCGTCGGCCATCTCGACCTTCACGACATCGGCGCCTTGCTCGGCCAGGATCATCGCCGCCAGGGGGGCGGAGATCATCTGGGTACTCTCGATAACGCGGATTCCATCAAGGGGTCGCATATTCCGCAGCGTAGGCGTCGCTAACCTGTGCCCGCCCAACCGCTTCAGCGATCCATGGTCGGTCAGCCTTCGCCTATCAACCGGGCAATGTGGTCCGAGTCGTAACCGAGCTCGGCGAGAATCTCGGCGCTTTGTTGGCCGAGCTGCGGTGCCGACTGCTGGATCGAGCCCCGAACCCCGTCGATCAAGAACGGATCTCGCACATACCGGATGGCCCCCTCGGTGGGGTGATCGTGGTGGTTGACCAGTTCGACCGCGTCGAAGTGTGGATGGTCGGCCACGGCCTCGAGTTCTACGACCGGCGACGCGGGAATGCTATGCGTGTCGCAGAACGCCATCCATTCCTCCGTGGTGCGGGTCACGACGATGTCATCCATCAGCGGATAGATCGCATCGGCGTTCTCGACTCGTTGTGCGGCCGAGGCGAATCGAGGGTCGCCTTTGAGGTCGGGTCGCTCGCCGTAGTCGAAGAACAGATCCCAAGCGGCCGAGCTGTACGGAAGGATCGCGATCCACCCATCGGCGGTCCGTCGCGGCCGACGATGCGGGGTTCGGATGCGTTGGTAGCTGAACTCGCCCTCGGTCGGCTCGAATGTTTGACCGCCCAGATGCTCGACGAGGTTGAACGCGGCCATGGTTTCGGCCATCGGGACTTCGAGGGTGACGCCGAGACCATCGATAGCTCGGGCGTGGAGCGCGCTGGCGATTACGAAGGCGATATGGACCCCGGTGGTCTTGTCGGCCACGATGCCCGGCACGAACATCGGCTCGCCGGTGATCCATGAGAATGTGTCGGCGAGCCCTGAAACCGCTTGGATGACATCGTCGTAGGCCGCTTGGTCGCCGCTGGGGCCGTCGCTGCCGAAGCCATTGGCCACGCAGTACACAATGTTGGACCGGACCTCGCGGATTGACGGTTCGTCCAAGCCAAGTCGCTCGAGCGCGGAGCGCCGATGGTTGGTGACGAACACATCACAAGTGGCCACCAGATCCAGCGCCGCGGCTCGGCCCTCGTCGGTCTTGAGATCGAGGACGATGCTGCGCTTGTTGCGGTTGAGGTTGAGCGAGAAGGCGCTCATCTTGGGATTGCGCATGGGCGCATAGTCCCGAATGATGTCGCCGCCGGGTGCCTCGACGCGGATGACGTCGGCTCCCATGTCGCCGAGCATGCGCGTGGCCAATGGGCCCATTACGACGGTGGTGAAATCGGCGACCCGGACGCCGGCCAGTAGTGCCCGGCGAGTCATGAGGTTGCGGCCGCCATCACGAAGGCGCTGCGGTGAGGTCGAGCTGGTCGGTCTCTTCTTCGTGGCCGTCGGCGTGGCGAGCGAATCGACTGGTTCGGCCGATATGTACTGGGTCCGGTCGTGGCCACGGCCAGCCACCAAACCCGGTGGCTTGGTAGTCGTTCATGGCCTGCATGATTTCTTCTTGAGTGTTCATCACGAACGGCCCGTATTGAGCTACGGGCTCGCCGATTGGGCGGCCTTGCAGCACCATTGCCTCGACCTCGGTCGAGCCGCCGACCAGGTCGAGCGCGACATCGGAGCGGACGGCTGCGCTAATCCCGGTTTTGATGGGCGTCTCGGCGACCTCGAGCTGGTCACCCTCGAAGACGTAGATCGTGCGAACAGTGTCCGCTCCTTTGGCCGGGGGCAACTGCACGGCGGCCCCGGGATCGATCCGCAGATGCCAGATCGCGACGTCGGCCTCGTCGCGGGCGGCCCAAGAGTGCGGCGGCGGTGCAACGGGCACGGCATCGTCGGTCGCCCCGGCGATGACCGTGATAGTCGTCGTGCGGCCCGCGGCATCGGTGCGTTCTACCTTTGGGATTTCTCCATCCCACAGCATCGTGAAGTAGGGGTCGACCATCTTGTCGTCGGCTGGCAGGTTGAGCCAGATCTGGAACAGCTGGAGGTTGTTGCCCGACGATTCGTCCAGCAGCGGGAACATCTCGGAGTGGACGATGCCGGCGCCCGCGGTGACCCATT
>CAWKYX010000143.1:0-8817 GCA_963854265.1 Acidimicrobiia bacterium | reverse complement strand
TGTTGCCCCTGGCTGGAAATCGGCACGCGTCGGGCGCACCACCACAAAGACCAGGGGTTCGTCGCCTCCCACCTCGAAGCCGTACTCCTCGTTGGCCGGGATCACTGCGATGGTGCCTGCCTCACAGACCACGCCATTCATCTCCAGACTGCCCGAGAGCACGATCATCGCCTCGGAGGCCGCATGGCTGTGCGCCGGAACGGAGGTGCCGGCATCGATCCGATTCAGTTGCACATACGGGGCGTCCTCCGAGATGACCTGCTTGCGAGACGCTCGCTTCGCCGCCTCCGGTGCCGGGTTGCCGGCCTCGACCTCACGCAGGTCCCGGTCGCCGGGACGAACAATCTCGATGGTCATGATTGGGCCTCCTCGGGCTCATCGTGGATTCCAGCAACGCCGACCATAGCGACGGCCAACGTCGCGCCGCTCGGACCAGCCCGCCAGCCGTGAGCAACGCCAGGCAGCACAACCATGTCGCCCGGCCCCAGGTGCACCGATCCCTCATCGAGTCGGAGCTCAAGCTCACCGGCCACGACCAGGTCGTAATCGACGGTTCCGGTGCGGTGCATGGGCGCCTCCCACCCGGCGCCCATCACCACCAGCCGCCACTTCGTGGCTCCGGGCAAGGTCTCGACATCGAATCCCTCGTGACGTTGTTGGGGATCGAAGCCGCTCGGCGCTGCTGTTGGGTGGGTGGCCCACAGCTCGGCGGTGACCACCTCGCCGTCGTCGGGTGGGTCGAAGCCACTCACGGCCTGCATCCCAGTGAGGGAATGGGAGTCGACGCCACCTTCTGGAGGCCTGAACCGGTAGGCCTCGGCCGGCGGCTCACAACGCACGATCCGGGACCGACCGTCGCTCCCCAAACCAGTCACCACTCGCCGTCCTGGTGCATCCACCATGATCGAACCATCCCTTCTCAGACCATCCCGAAGACAGTACGAATGATAGTCAGAGATACCTCATCGGGTCGACGGCTCCTTCGGCAGTCCGAGGAGTCGCTCGCCGATCGTGTTCCGTTGAATCTGCGTGGTCCCTCCATAGATCGATGCCGCCCTGGAGTAGAGGTACGACTCGATCCATGGGTGCTCATCGCCCGACCACGCCACGCCCTCGAGTCCGAGCGACGCGTGACACGCCGCGAACACAAGCTGTTCGGCCTGCGTGAGCAGCATCTTGGTCACCGCGGCCTCGGCCCCGATCGGCTCACCTGACTCGAGCTGCCCCACCACCCGGCCGATCCGCCACTCGAGCAGCTCCATGGCAATCGTGGCCTCGACCACGACCTGTCGCTGGAGCGGTTCGAGGTGTCGGCGCCGGGCCGCGTCGTGGAGCGCGACGAGCGCGCCCCGAAGCACACTCGCTCGGCGCACCGCGTACGGGCCCCGCTCGGCCATCAGCATCTCCAGTGCGACCAGCCAACCTTCGTCGACGCCACCAACCATGTCGAGGGAGGGGACTCGGGCCCCGTCGAAGTGGACCTCGGCGAACTCGCTGACACCCGTCATGGTGCGCAGTGGACGAACGTCGATCCCGGGTACCCGCATGTCGACCACGAACGCCGAAATGCCCTTGTGGCGTGCTTCCGCAGTGCCGGTGCGAGCCAACAAGAGTCCGCGTTGGGCGAACTGGCCCCACGTGCACCAGACCTTCGATCCAGTGATGACCCACTCGTCGCCATCAGCGACAGCCCGGGTTCGTAGCGAGGTCAGGTCCGAGCCGGCATCGGGCTCACTGAACAGCTGACACCACACCTCGTCGGCCGGGGCCATTGGTGACAGCCATCGCCCAAGCTGCTCCTCAGAGGCATACCGCAGCAGGGCGGGTGCAACCACCTCAAGGGCGACGAAGTTGATGGTCTCGGGTGCTCCAGCCCGGCCGAGCGCCCCGGCAACGACGGCTGCTTCTGCCGGTCCCATCCCCCGTCCGCCGTACTTCTCGGGCCAGGCCACGACCGCCAGGCCCGCAGCGTGGAGCTGTTTCTGCGCCTCGGCGAGCCGACCGAACCTCTCGTCGAGATCGTGAGGAAGCGGGCGCCGGTCGAGTCGACCGATGAGTCCAGCGACCTCGCGCCGCAGACCATCGTGGATGCCCTCCCCCGTGCCGCTGCTCATCCCATCTTGCTCCCGACATTGGAGAGGGCCTCTGAGCGGGGTGCGCAAACCCGAGTGCTCTGCTTCTCGACCCGCGCCGAGACTATCACTATGATTCCACCTGATTCCCTGCCCCGCTTCTGAGGAGGCGCCATGACTGCCGAACGACCCGATGCCGTGCCCGAACCTGAGTTCGCCGTGGTCTGGCCATCGGCCCGCTCGACCTTTCCCCGAGTTGCGCTCAATACCCGGCTCCCCGACCCCGAGGGCAAGCGGATCGGATTCATCTGGGATCACGTGTTCCGGGGCGACGAGATCTACGAACTCGTGGAAGCCGAGCTGACGAAGCGCTATCCGACCATGACATTCGTGCCGTACCCCGAGTTCGGCAACATCCACGGCGAGGACGAACCACAGGTGTTCGCGGCCCTGCCCGACCGCATCCGGGAAAAGGAGGTCGACGCCGTCATCGTGGGCGTCGGCGCTTGAGGAAGCTGTACGCCCGCCGTGATGCGGGCATGCAAGACTGCCGAGGAAGCCGGTGTTCCGGCCTTCGCAATCGTCTCGACAGGCTTCCTTCGCCAGGCCCACGCCAGTGCTCGTGCGCTGGGAATCGAGGGGGCCTGGGTCGCCGAATACCCTGGCGTCATCCCCACGGACTCCCGCGATCAGCTCGAGAAGAAGGTGCGTGACGTCGTTGTCAGCAACCTCCTCGCCGGCTTCGCGGCGCCGATACAAGAACCCACCGCAGCGGCCGTCGAGCCCGCACCGACCGACATCGTGTTCACCGGTTCGTTCGATGCCGTACAGGACCACTTCCACGATCACCTGTGGTCTGACGGGCTCCCCGTTGTTCCCCCGACGCTGGGTCGCGTCGATGCCTTCATGTCGTTCACCGCGCGCGAGCGCAGTGAGGTGCTGGGCATCCTGCATCCCGAGCACCGGGCGGCCACGGTCTGGTCCGTCGCCGTCAACGGGGTCATGGCCGGATGTCGGCCCGAGTACATGCCTGTGCTGCTCTCTGTAGCTGACGCCATCGCCGATCCGGAGTTCCGCCTCGAGGACGCCGGTTCCACCCCTGGCTGGGAACCCCTGGTGGTCGTGAGCGGCCCGATCGCGGCTCAGCTCGAATTCAACACCGAAGGCGGCCTCATGAGAGTGGGTCCGCAGGCGAACACGAGCATCGGTCGGTTCTTGCGGATGTACATGCGAAACGTTGCAGGCTGGCGAACCCCGCCGGGCACCACGGACAAGGGCAGCATCGGGTCCACGTTCAACGTGGCCCTGGCCGAGGACGATGCCATGGTCGAGGAGCTCGGCTGGCCATCGTTCCGAGAAGATCTGGGCTTCGACCCCGCAGACAGCGTGGTCACCGTGCAGAGCGTGGTGGCCATCAGCCCTCCGATCTACAGCGGCGGCGACACCCCCGATCAACTCATGGAACCCATCTCACACCTGATGGCCACGACCATGGGCCCATGGTCGTTCACCGGGTTGTGGTACGGCCGCAAGCACCCGCTGTTGCTGCTCAGCCCTGCCGTCGCCCGCGCATTCGCTGCCTGCGGTTGGGGCAAGGATGAGATCCGCCAGCAACTCTTCGACGAGGTCACGCTGGAGGCCCGGTGGCTCGAGCGGTATCCGTTCCACGTCGCCGGAGCCGACGACTCGCTTGCGCGCCGGGTCGACGAGGGCCTCATTCCCGCCTTGTATGCGGCATCGGATGATCCGGAGCGGCAGGTCCCTCTTCTGCGCCGGCCCGAGTGGACCGGGATTGTTGTCGCCGGCGATCCGGGCCGGAACCAGTCGAAGGTGTACGTGAACAACCACGAGCAAGGTCCTCCGGTGAGCAGACGGGTCGTGCTCCCGGACGACTGGGAGACCAGAGTGTCAACACGACGGAGCCCGAGTGGGCACGACAACCAGTCCTGACCTGGTCGTCGTGGGGGGCGGGCCTGCAGGCCTGGCCTGTGCCATCCGAGCGCGGTCGCTCAACTTGAACGTGGCCATCGTCGACATGCTCGGACTGGGCGGCCAGCTGCTCAATCTGGCCGACCTCGATGACCTCCCCGGGCACCCAGGACTTGTGACAGGTCCCGACCTGGCGGCCACCCTCATGGAGCAGGCCATGGACGCAGGGACAACCATCCATTTCGGCGAGGTCAACGAGATCAAGCCCGACGATGACACCTGGCACGTGTCCGGAACCGGGTTCGACGCACTCACGGCCGGAGCCGCCGTCGTGGCCACGGGCACCCGCCCGCTCCCACTGGAAGTGCCCGGCGAGGCCGAGCTGATGGGTCGCGGCGTGTCCGACTGCGCTGCATGTGACGGCCCCTTGTACGCCGGCCGGCCCGTGTTGGTGGTGGGGGGCGGAGCGATTGCCATCTACGAGGCGGTCCACCTCGGCTCGATCGCGTCGCAGGTGACCCAGCTGGTTCCCGCGGAAGCGACGCTGCCCCGACATGTCCGGGAGCGCATGGTGGCGGGAAAGCCGCCAATCACGACGCTCGAGAACATCGAGGTCTCGAGCATCCTGGGCGACGACTGCGTGACCGGCCTTCGGTACATCGACGCGAACGGAACAAGCTCGGAGATCTCCGCATCGGCGATCTTCGTTGCCCACGAACGCCGACCCGCGACCGAACCAGTGCGCGCCCTGGTGGAGATCGACAGCGACGGTCACATCGCGGTGGACAACCAGCTCAGGGCGCGACCGGCCGGACTCTTCGCGGCAGGCGACGTTCGCTCCGGGTCAGCGAGATCGATCCTGGCGGCGCTGGCCGACGGAGACCTGGCTGCCACCCGTGCGCTGCATCATCTCACCGCCAACCCGTGACCCTGACCCCTCCCCCGCCCGATTTTGCACCGAAGGAATATGACCCATGCCACTGTTTCGTCCCGACGACCTACAGCAGTTCGGCATCGGTGTGCTCTGCGCCGCGGGCGCGACCGAGGAAGAGGCGACCTTGATCGTCGGCCATGCCCTGGCCGCGTTGCAGCTCGGGGAGGTAAACCATGGTGAGGAGTTGGGGACGCAGTACATCGCTGCGGTCCGCGATGGCACGCTGAAACCGGGCGCTCCGCTCAGCATCGAGAAGGAGACCCCGACCACGTTGATGGTCGACGGGAACTTCAACTTCGGCCACTACGTGAGCCACCACGTCATGCTTCGCCTGATCGAAAAGGCCAAGGTCTCGAACGTGGCAGCGGCCAGCATCCGCTATCAGGGCCACGTCGGGCGGCTGATCGACTACACGAGCATGGCCGCCGAGGAGGGCATGATCGCGCTCATGATGTGCGATGGTGCCTGGGGCCCGAAGTTCGTGGCCCCGTGGGGAGGCAAAGAGCGTCGGCTCGGCGTCAACCCCTGGTCGGTGGCCATGCCCCACGACACAGAGGGATGGCTGGGCTTCGACATGACGTCGGGAACCGTCTCCATGATGAAGGTCTTCCGGGCCGCCGAGCGCGGCGAGCAGATTCCCGAAGGGTGGATCATCGATCGCGACGGCAAGCCGACGACGGACCCCGCAGACTTTCACCGTGGCGGGTCGGCGTTGCCCGTCGGAGGGTCCCAGGGGCACAAGGGCTACGCGTTGGCGTTCGTGATCGAGGCGTTGGCCGACGTCTTGTCGGGAATGGAGTTCCGCGAGGACCTGACTCGCCCGTGGCCGATCATCGATGGCTGTTTCATGGCTCTGTTCAACGTGGAGGCATTCCGGCCACTCATCGATTTCAAGCGCGATCTCAGCTCGTTCATCGAGTATGTGAAGAGCTCAGCGTTGATCGAGGGCGCCGAGGGCATCTTCTACCCCGGCGAGCGCAGTCACCTCAACCGGGCCCGTGCGGAGGAACAGGGTGTCGTGGCGATCTCCGACGATGTGTGGCAGAGCGTGCTCGGTCACGCCGCTGAGTTCGACCTGGCCCACACTGCTCCAAGCCCTGTATCGCCGGCGACATGACACCTGATGGCGAGCTGCCGGCGCCTGGGACCACGCGCTTCGACGACCGCGTCGCCATCATCACCGGGGCAGGGCGTGGAATCGGTCGGGCCATCGCCGTACTCATGGCGTCACGAGGAGCGAAGGTGGTGGTCAACGACCTCGGGACGACCCTCGAGGGTGCAACTACCAACGTCGACGTTGCAACCGCAGTGGTCGACGAGATCGTCGAGGTGGGGGGCGAGGCGGTTGCCAGTAACGCGAGCGCCGCAACCACGGTTGGTGCCGAGACCATGGTCAGGACCGCCCTCGACGCCTTCGGTCGCATCGACATCCTGGTCAACAACGCCGGCATCATGCGCGATGGACCGTTTCTCGAGATGGACGAGGCCGCATGGGACGACGTGATCGCGGTCAACCTGCGAGCCGCCTTCTGCTGCACCCACGCCGCGGCAAGATTGATGGCGGACCAGGGATACGGCCGCGTCGTGAACATGTCGTCTATCAGTGCCTTCGGCCAGAGTGGCATCGCCTCGGAAATGGTGGGAAGGGCGAATTACTCGGCGGCCAAGGCCGGCCTCCTCGGGCTGACGTGGTCACTGGCGGGTGAGCTGAGTTCGTACGGAATCACCTGTAACGCCGTCATGCCCACCGCCACAACCCGGCTCATGTTGGCCGCCCGTGAACGTCGCGCTGCCGCGGGGATCGAGACACCACCCGAGGGCATCATCGAACGAGATCCTGAGGATGCAGCTCACCTCGTAGCATCGTTGGCCTCCGAAGCCGCGGCCCAGACGAACGGCAGGGTGTTCTGGATCGACCGGGGCCGGATCTGCCTGTATGACCCACCCATCCCGACGATGACCCTCGACAAACGCGGCCGCTGGAACCTCGATGAGCTGGTGGCGGAACTCGGTGCTGTGACGCCCCGCACCTGACCGCCCCGCCGACCGGACACGACCGATCCGAACGGTTCACTCGTCGGGATACGCAGGTACCCTCACACCAGTCTCGAGGGGGACGTCTAGCGCGCTGATGACACCGGCCAGCAGGACGTAGTAGCCGGCCATGGTCAGCACCTCTACAACGGCTGCATCGCCGCCTGCATCGCGGATGGTGTCAAGGTCCGTACTCTCGACCACGGCCCCCGTGGCAATCGCTCGAGCGACCTGCACCGTTGCCCCAATCAGCGGGTCGGCAGAGTCCTCGAGGTGGCCGGCGATGTCCTCCGCGGTGAAGCCGAGCTGGGCCGCTGCCCGCCGATGGTGAGCCCATTCGTAGTCACACCGACGTTGGTGTGCGACAGCTAAGACAAGGAGTTCTTTGATCTCGGGAGTGAGCACAGTGGACCGCCGGAAATGCGCCCCAACGGCCCCGACACCTTGCAAGGTTGCCGGATTCGTCCCCATGGCTCGAAAGACATTGCCGACCCCACCACCGCGCGCGGCCGCGATCTCGGCGAAGACGGCCGACAACTCGTCGGATGCATTCTCCGGATCGATCATCATTGCTCAGCTCCCTCTCCGAGGAGTTCCTTCGCCTGCTCGCGCAGCCTGTTCTTCGCCACCTTCTCGAGCGTCGACCGGGGCAGCTCATCCACCACGAACACTGCGCGGGGTACCTTGAAGTCGGCGAGGCGGTCCCGGCACCGCTCCATGATCTGCTGGGACAGATCATCGGGAGCATCGGCGGTGCCCAAGACGAAGGCCACCGGCACTTCGTCCAGCATCTTGTCAGGACCTGCCACCACGGCCACCTCCAGGACCCCGCGAACTGCTCCAACCACGCGCTCGACCTCCTGGGCGGCCACGTTCTCGGCCCCGACACGCAACATGTCCTTCTCACGCTCGACGAAGGAGAGCCACCCGTCTTCGTGACGCTCTACTCGATCTCCTGTCCTCAGCCAGCCGTTCTCCGTCCACGCAGCGGCGTTCGCCGCCTCATCATCCAGGTACCCGAGGGCTACGGACACGCCGCGCATACCCAGAACCTCGATGAGTCCCTGGCCCTCACCATCGAGCGCACGACCGTCGTCACCGATGATGCGAACCTGATACTCAGTTGCCGGAAGACCCATGGCGAACTGGCGTGCCGGCAGTCCGAGCTCGGAGATCACCGGATGGCTCACAGTCTCGGTCATACCCCACCAGGTCAGCGTGGACACGCCGAAGTACTCGTCCCACCGGGGCACGAAGAGTCCGTTGCCCCATGCCCGGAAGTGGTGGTCCGGCACCGGGTCGTCCAGAAGGGCGCGTACCGCGAAAGGAATCATCGACGCGAAGGTCGCGCGCTCCTCGGTTGCCGCCGGCCAGAACAGCCGCCGGGAGAACCGAGGCAACAGGACCACCGCTCCTCCGACCCACAGCGTGGCCATAACGCAGTAAATCTGGGCGTTGGTGTGGAAGAGCGGGAGATACGTCAGGGTGCGGTCAGCGCCGGTCATCTGCTGATGGGCTGCCGAGACCTTCGCCCCCCACAGGAAGTTGGACTGGGTCCACACCACTCCCTTGGGACGGGCGGTCGTGCCCGAGGTGAACTGCACGCCAGCGGCAGCTCCCGACCGAGGGTACGCGAGCTCAGGTCTGGCAGGCCCCGACCGCAGGTCCCTGACGGTCATGACCTCGACAGCTTCGGGAACATCTTGGTCCAAGACCGGCCCATCGGTGGCGGTCACGAGCAATCGGACCCCGGTCGCACGGTGAAGCGCCTGCTTGACGACGGGGAGCCGTTCTTCATCGGTTATCACCGCCATGGCGCCACTCTTGTCGAGGAAGTAGGTCAGCTCG
>CAWKYX010000142.1:0-8842 GCA_963854265.1 Acidimicrobiia bacterium | reverse complement strand
GAACACAACTGCGGCAGCGGCACCATCACCTACAAGCTCCGCGACTGGCTGTTCAGCCGGCAGCGGTACTGGGGCGAACCCTTCCCCATCGTGTACGGAGACGACGACGAGCCGCAGGCGATCCCCGCAGCCGAGCTGCCCGTCGAGTTGCCGGGACTGATCGACTGGGCCCCACGCACCCTCGACGTCGACTCCGACCCCGAGCCTCCACTCGGACGCGCCGCTGAATGGCTAACCGTGAATTTGGATCTCGGCGATGGGCCCTCGACCTATCGGCGCGAGCTCAACACCATGCCGCAATGGGCCGGCTCGTGTTGGTACTACCTGCGCTATCTCGATCCGGCAAACAGCGACGCCCTCGTTGACGCCGATGTCGAGCGCTACTGGATGCGTGACAGCGATGGCGGAGTCGGCGGCGTGGACCTCTACATCGGCGGCGTCGAACACGCTGTGCTGCACCTGTTGTACTCACGCTTCTGGCACAAGGTGCTCTTCGACCTGAGACACGTCAGTGGCCCAGAGCCATTCCAGCGCCTGTTCAACCAGGGCTATATCCAGGCGTACGCATTCCAGGACGCTCGCGGCATCTACGTGGAAGCAACCGAGGTCACCGAAGAAGATGGGGCCTTCTTCCATAAGGGTCAGCCGGTCACTCGTTCGCACGGCAAGATGGGCAAGAGCCTCCGCAACTCGGTGACCCCTGACGACATGTACGAGGACTACGGCGCCGACACGCTTCGCCTCCATGAAATGTTCATGGGACCCCTCGACCAGGACCGAGTCTGGGACACCACCGCCGTCGTTGGTTCCCACCGCCTCTTGCAGCGCGTATGGCGCAACCTCGTCGACGAAGACACCGGCGAGATCGTGCTCAGCGATGGCGATGCACCTGCCAACATCGAACGCATGCTGCACCAGACCATCACTGCGGTACGAGCGGACATGGACGGCTTGCGGTTCAACACGGCCATCGCTCGCATCACCGAGCTCAACAACGACCTCACCAAACTTCCGGGGCCAACGCCGCGATCGGTGGCGGAATCGCTGGTACTCATGCTGGGGCCGCTCGTTCCCCACATCGCCGAGGAGCTGTGGTCGAAACTGGGCCACGAGACCTCTGTGGTCTATGAGCCATTCCCCACCGCCGATGAGTCCTTGCTTGTTGCAGACACCATCGAGATTCCGGTTCAGGTCAACGGCAAGGTCCGCAGCCGCCTAACCGTGGCGGCCGACTTGGACCAGGCCGGTCTCGAGGCCGCGGCGATGGCCGACGAGCGGATCGCTGAGCTTGTCGGTGACACCGAGCCACGCAAGGTCATTGTCGTGCCAGGCAAGCTCGTCAACGTCGTCCTCTGAAGTCACTTGGCTGCAACGGCTAGCAGCGTTCCGACGAACCCCTGTGTCAAGATCTGCGATCAGGCATCATCGGTCACAGGTCACCCAAACCGATCCTCCTTTTTGGCACCCTGCTAGGCTTTTGTGATGGCACGAGAGCGAAGCGGACTGTTTGGTGGGGCCCCCGAAGCGGGCGCGGCATTCGGCGAGTTGTACGGAACCTTCTGGCGCGAAGGAATGGTCGACCAACGGGTGAAAGAAGTAGTCCGACTTCGCAACGCCCGTCTGACCGATTGCGGCTATTGACGCAACGTCCGGTTCTCGCTCGCCCGTGAGGCGGGGCTCACCGAAGACCTGGCAGACCGCATCGACGACGACTACATGAATGCAGGTCTGGACCCATCATGGACCGCCGCGCTCGCATTCACCGATCATTTTCTCATTTCGCCAAGCCCGCTTCCAGGTGCCCTGGCTGACCACATCGCCGAGCACTTCGCTCGCCTCGAGTTGATCGAGCTGGGCCTCGGGCTCGGCCTCTTCCACGGGTTTTCCAAGATGTTGATGGCGCTGGGCTTCGAGCCCGACGAAATGGACACCACAATCCTGGACACGCCCCAGCGGGTCGGCACCAACGATGCGACACCGAATTTGGCGGACCCACATGTGCTCTTGCTAGCCGAACGGCCAGACCTGGCCTCGCGTTGGAGCACCATGGCCGGTCGGCTCGCCGAACTGGACAGTGTCCCAGCGCCGATCGTCAACGCGGCTCGGTCTCGCCTTGCCGAGCTCTACCGCGTCGACTGGGCCGTCATCGCGCCTCCCACCGAAGTCGACACAGAACTACTCGATCTCGCCGTCGAGATCGCCGAGTTATTTGCGATCGATGTTCGAGCAATTTCGCCCGAGCATCTCAGCCGGTTGAAAGCCCTGACCAACGACGACGGCGTAGTCCAGCTGATCATGTCGTTGGCCATCTACGACGGCATCTACCGGTTCGCAGCGACAATCCCGGCTGCTGCTTGAGGTTCAAGCCTCGGCGGATGCGGCATCACCGAGACTGATGACACCCCCGCGCAGGACCCGGCAGATCACACCACCACGCCGACGCAGGGCAGCGCGAGCTCCGGGAGCAATCTGGTCGTCCATCACGCGACACGGCGCGGCAATACGCACAACTTCCAGGCCGACGTCGCCAATGGTGATGTGTGATCCAGGCTGGGTCGGGAGCGGCCCATGCGAAACCGTAATGTTGCGGCGTGTAGCCAGTGCGGAAATGTCGCTGCCAAGCGAGTTACTCACCACGGACAGATCGTCGGCTGCCTGGACCGACACATGTCGATGCCGAGTGCCGTGATACCGGTCGCCAACGAGGCCTAGCCCCGCCGCAGCCGCAACGTCTTCAACGGTGACCATTGGCGCACCCTTCGCCTCACTGATGGCCAGCGAAACAACCTCCCCGAGTGCGCTCATTGCGCTGGACTCGCAGGGTTCGCTTTCCTAGACCGGACCATGGGGTCGCCGTCAGGAAATTACATCGGCGAGAGCTGACCCGAACCGATCCAGGCTCTCGGGCTTGCCCGCCACCGTGCCTGCTTGGGAAATCAGATAGCTGCGCTTGGAGGTAAGGCCGTTGGGGGTACCCCGCAGGATCGCGACACGGCCGACGTCGATCTTGTTGCCGACGTCTTCTGAGGGAATGCCCACCGCCAAGTCATCTCGGCCATCACCGTTGATGTCGAGGGCGGCGAGCGTGCGACCAAAGAAGTTGTCTTCGCGTGCGCTCCCACCAATGGGTCCGCGCTGGGTGAAGTGCGCCGTGCCACCGATCTTGGGCCAGTCCTCGGATCCGTACACCAAGACGACGGCGCCTGCCTGACGGACACAAAGCGGATCGTCGATACATAGGGCCGATCCGGATCCGCCAACATCGGTGGTGTGTGCGCTCACCGCAATGTCGCCGCAGCCATCTCCGTCGAAGTCCCCTGCGGCTAGCGCAGCACCGAACTGATTGAAGTCACGGTTTCCGGCCACTCCACGCGAGCCCTGGACCAGTATGTTGTTGCCGGACTTAGTGAGGCCGGCTTCAGACCCCATCAAGATGTTGACCAGACCAGCGACGACGCCGCCGAGCTGTTCATTCGGGACGCCCACCAGCAGTTCGTCATATCCGTCGCAATTCAGATCGGACGCCGCCACCGAGAAGCCGAAGAAATCCTCGACCTCGGGCCTGTTGAGAACCGAGCCGGCTTGACTGAACAACTGGTTGCCATCGGCCGACAACCCCGAGCCCGAGCCGTAGAACACATTAACGGCGCCGGAATCTTCGCGGCCCTTCGAATCTTCGCCCGGAACGCCGGCTCCCAAGTCGTCGAACCCATCGCCGTTGAAGTCGCCGGTCGCCAATGACCAACCCAGGAAGTCACCGTCGTCAGCGGTTCCCGCCACGTCTCCGTCCTGGCTGAACAGCTCGGCACGCTCAGTGTCAAGTCCCTCGCTGCCACCGGGAATCACCATAAAAGAACCAGCTTGAACCGATGACTCGATGCCCTCAAATGGTGCGCTGACCACGACATCGTCGTAACCGTCATTGTCGAAGTCGCCGCTCGTGATGTTATAGCCAAAGAAGTCGCCGAGTTCGCTGGTTCCGGGAAGGTTGCCTCCTTGGCTGTAGGCCAGCCCGGACTCCAGATCCAGACCCGACGGACTGCCTGGCACGACGTGGAACATGCCGGCATTCACCTGGACTCCAAGGGACTCGCCGGTCGAACCAATGATGGCGTCGGCGTAGCCATCACCGTTGACGTCAGCAAGTTCGACAGCG
Source organism: Acidimicrobiia bacterium (assembly GCA_963854265.1). GTDB lineage: Bacteria > Actinomycetota > Acidimicrobiia > Acidimicrobiales > UBA8592 > CAWKYX01. Next base: position 4,686 of record CAWKYX010000142.1, on the reverse strand, counting down.
CTACCGAACAAGTCATTTGCTTCGACCCGGCCCGGCATTGCTCCGGCCTGGGACACCAATTGATTCCCCGCGCTGGCCAGCTTGAATCTGTTGCTGTAGATGACGTTGACAACGCCGGCCCCGGCTTTGCCGGAGAGACCCTCCTTGGGCACGCCGACGATCAAATCGGCCCGGCCGTCGCCGTTTATGTCATTGGCAACGTCTGATTGCGCTCGGACTCCTGGGCCCGAGATGAGGACCGCAGCACAAACAACAGCCGCCGAGGCGGCAAGAAAACGACGCATGAGGGGATCACCAGACCGAACGAAAGGGGAAACAGGGGACGGGGGCGCAGCCACGATGGGTGCGATTGCGCGCCTGTCAGGATATCGGGGCCCGTTGGGAACGGTCGCTCACTCGACAAGCGTCACGCAGTACAGGCTCCCTTGCCGGTAGATGCTCTCCAGGTCCACAGGGCATGCTTCGCTGGCTCCCACAATCAACCACACAACAGCGTCATGGCCGCCACAAGGAACGGTCGCGCTGCTGGCGAGATCGAGGCAAGCCACGGGAACGCCCGTGGGCTCTACTACCGGTGCGCCACGAATCGGGCCGCCATCGCCTCCACCTGTCGCGAAGGTGGCGATGACGATGATCGTGACCAACGCCCCGAAGAGCAACAACAACGGACCCGCACGGAGCAGCCGAGCCGCACCGGTGATCTCCATCTCGCTCTGGTCGGCGACCACGGGCCCGGGTTTTGGGCGCGGGGGAACCGGGCGCGAGGGATCGAAGGGCTTCCAAGTCTCGCTGCGGCCACGCACGATTGGAGGAGTCCCGCGCGTATCCATCGTGAAGAGCTCAGCGTCGTAGGCCCTGCGAGCGTCACGGTCAGAAAGGACCGTCCACGCCGCATTGAGGTCCTTCATACGACGCTCGGCCTTGGCACGTTCGGCCGCCGGCCGTCCAACGAACTGATCAGGATGGAGCTGACGGGCGCGTTTGAGGTATGACCGTCGAACCTCTTCGGCTGTAGCCCCAGGAGATGACCCGACCATCTCATAGTGCGTCTTCGACACGGTGACCTGACCTTGACTCTGGTGACAGAACAACCGACATGATTGGTCGCACTAAATCGGGGCCTCGGAGACGCCCGGTGTGCGCTCGACGATACCGGCCGGTAGCTTCCCAGCGATGGCGACACTGGTGTCATGCCCCCGATGTGGTGAGGACGAGAATCTCGATGGTCATACCGTCGATGCCGTCATCGTGGTGCATTGTGGCTCCTGCCAACTTGAGTGGGAGCGCGACTTCACACCGCGTTGTGAGACATGCGGCAATACCGACGTCCGTCCTGCATTCGAGGCGATCGTCGAGAAGTCTCGGGGAACCCAGCTGTCGATGCAGAGCGCCCGTCTCATGTATCTGTGCCCGGTCTGCGACGCGGCACGCCTTGCCGACTACCACCAAACCAATTCGCCGTTGATGCCCGACGAGCTCCCCACGGTGGACAAACACGACCGCTGAAATCTGAGCTCAGCCGAGCATCGCTACCAGGCGTTCGAGGCCCGCCACGCGGCTGCCCTTGATCAACACAGCGGTGTCTGCGTCGAGTTCGCCAAGGACCGGCGGGACCTCCTCCACGGCATCGACGCCGGGGGCGCCGTAGTCCGGCGCTCCGACAGCCACGACCTCGACGCCGGCCGCAGCCAGGCGATCCCCTACCGCTCGATGGAGCGAGGCCTGTTCTGCGCCGAGTTCGGCCATAACACCCAACACGGCAATACGGCGTTTGGCCCGCACCTGCAACAAGGAGTCGATGGCCGCGTGCATCGACATCGGATTCGCGTTGTAGCTGTCATTGATGACCAGCGCCCCGGCTGGGGTGTGGCTGATCTCCATACGCCACGGCGACACCGTGACCGCGGACAATCCTTCGGCAATCGCGGTGAGGTCACCGCCCACGGCTAGGGCGGCAGCGGCCGCCGCCAAGGCATTGGTCACCGTGTGCATGCCCGAGCTGGCGAGCTCCACGGCCACCGACCCCCACGCTGACTCGATGGTGAACCGCGGACGGAGTCGCTCGTCCACCGTCACTCCATCCGCACGAACCTCGCCGTGGGCCCCGAACGTCAGGACTCGTGCTCTGGTCCTGGCCGCCATGGCCAAGACCCGCTCATCGCCGGCATTGAGCACCGCTGTTGCAGACTCCCCAAGAGCCTCGACCATCTCGCCTTTAGCCTGCGCAACCCCATCGAGATCACCAAACATCTCGGTGTGGGCGGCGCCGACTGCCAACACAATCCCAATCGTGGGTGCCGCGACAGCGCAAAGGTCGGCGATGTGACCCGTCCCGCGCGCTCCCATCTCAAGAACCACGAACGCTGCGTCGTCGGGTGCGTTCGCGAGCGTGAGCGGCACGCCCAACTCGTTGTTGAACGACCGGTAGCTGGCGTGGGTAGTCCCCACGCGGGAGAGCACCGACGACAACAAGTCCTTTGTCGTGGTCTTGCCCACCGATCCCGTTATCGCGATCACCTCGCCGGTCAGCCGTTGGCGAGCAGCCGAACCCAACGCCGAAAGCGCAGCGGCGGTGTCTCGAACTTCTACGGCAGGAATACCTGTGGTTAGGCCCGTCGTCAGGTGGGCAGCAGCGCCGCGCTCGGCCGCTCCCGACAGGAACGCGTGACCATCGCGCTCCGCGACGATAGGGACGAACAGCTGCCCTGGCTCGATCGTGCGCGAATCGATCGAGATGCCGTCGATGTCCACATTGTTGAACAGCAGGCGCCCTGACGTCGCTGCGGCTACATCGCTGAGGCTGAACTGCACGTCGGCAGTCTGCCAGATTCCGACGTCGGCGAGTCGTGCGCAGAGCGCCACTATTTTGTCGGGCCTCCACCGGGTTCACGGCTCACCGGCATCCCCACGACGCAAGTAACGTGAGGTCATGAGCGGCGAACACCAACCACCTTGGCCCGATGTCGTTTCTGCATTGGGCATATTGGGTCTCGACACGGACGCGACATGGCGCGATATCCGTCTCGCTTACCGTGACCTCGTTCGGGCATGCCATCCAGATCTCGATGTGGCCAACGATGCAGCGGCTACCGAAAGGACGGCTGCCCTCAACGTTGCGTTCGACACGCTGACGTCGGCCACCAACGGTGGACGACTAGCGCTCGGCGCCCCGCTGGACGCGAGCGTGCAGAATCCCCCGGAAGCTCCTGCCACGAGTGCCGAGCGTGTCACCCTCCAAGCACCGCCAGGCGATGTCTTCATCCAGCTCCTCGATGCCGCCCACGAGATCGGCGAAGTCAGCTACATGGATCCCGAGGCAGGCCTCATCCAGGTCCTGCTGCAAGGCGGCGATCCCACAGCCTCCCAACTACTCATCGCTGTCGACCAACAACCCGACCCGCCCACGGTGTCCTTCACACTGGACGCGGTAAATGCCGCATCGGCGCCACCGATTCGCGACATCGTTGATGCGCTCGCTCTGGCCCTTCGTTCGTAACCATCGCGGCTCCCACCTCATGTCCGACAGCCTGCGCCACGTCATGGAATCGTCACGAAAGCGCGGTTCAAGCCACGTGTAGTGTTGAGCGTCAGGGAAAGCATCGGAGGCTGATGGACAGCGCCATAAATTCGACTGGGGCGGCCGCGTCATGGCAGGCGGACCCGTTCGGGCGTCACGAGCAGCGGTGGTGGGACGGCGACCGCTGGACCGAGAAGGTCCGCTCAACCGGCACCACGGGGATTGATCCACCGGGAATCGTGGCAAAGCCCGAACACGCTCGAGATCATGTACCGGCACAACCCATCACCGACGCCACGAATCCAGTCGACTATCGGTCTCACGCTCTGCCGCGAATGCTCCTTTTGTCATTGCTGGTCTTGATCACCATCGTGGTCATCGTCATTGTTGGGATCGCCACTGCATGAGCCTGATCAACCTGCCGTTCAACCTGCGCGATTGGATCCAGGAACACCGCGACGAATTCGAACCGCCCGTGGCCAACAAGGTGGTGTGGCAGGACTCGGACTTCATCTTCATGGTGATCCGTGGGCCGAACGCCCGCAATGACTTCCACATCGACCCTGGTGACGAGATCTTCATGCAACTCGAAGGCGACATCGCAGTCGAAATCGTCGATGGCGGCGGCACTCACCGGCGCCATCGTGTCCGAGAGGGCGAGATCATGTTGGTTCCCGCCGGCACACCGCACTCCCCGCTTCGCCCAGCCGACTCATGGGGCTTGGTCATCGAGCGCCAGCGCACCCCCGAAGAGTCCGACCAACTCCGCTGGTACTGCGATTGCTGCGGGCATGTCCTGCATGAGGTCACGTTCCACCTCGCCGACATCGAAACCCAACTCAAAGCTGCATTGGACAAATTCAACGCCGATGTGGCACTCCGAACCTGCGATGCGTGCGGCTGTGTGCTCGGGGTTGCCAAGCCGTTCAGCTTCTAAACGCAGAAGTTACGGAAGGTATGGGCGTGGGTCTACTGGTGCGCCGTTAACCCGGACCTCGAAGTGCAGGTGTGGCCCCGTCGACAGGCCGGTGGAACCCACATATCCAATGACCTGACCTGCGGTGACGTACTGCCCGGTGCTCACGGCAAATGCAGACATGTGGGCGTAGAGCGTTGTGGTCGCCTCGCCATGGCCAATGATGACTGAGTTCCCGTACCCACCGTTCCAA
>CAWKYX010000141.1:0-8900 GCA_963854265.1 Acidimicrobiia bacterium | reverse complement strand
TGGAAGCTTTGCCTGGCACGTTGCCGACGCACCGCGAGCGCCAGGTAGGCCGCGGCGGGCGTCGGCGCAGCCGAGGCGAGTCATCGGTTGTGGTCGAGGGGATCGACGACATGATGGTGCGGCTGGCAAAGTGTTGTACGCCGGTCCCACCAGACGACATCATGGGATTTGTCACCCGAGGCCGCGGCGTGTCGGTTCATCGCGATGATTGTGCCAACGCCGTGTCGCTTGCTGCAGGTCACGCCAATCGCTTGATCGATGTGGAATGGGATGACGACTCCGCGGGCACGTTTGTGGCGGCCATCGAGGTCAAGGCGTTCGACCGCACGCGGTTGCTTCAGGACGTCGCCGCGGTGCTGAGCGAGTCGAGCATCAACATCTTGGCGGCGAGCACCAGAACGGGCACGGACCGCATCTCGGTTATGCAGTTCGAGTTCGAGCTTGGAGACGGCGGCCACCTGGACTGGCTGGTGCGGACTATCAAACGCATCGATGGGGTGTACGACGCGTATCGCGTCGTTCCTGGCAGAGGCGGCTGACCCAGCCTGGCCAGCGGGACGCCCAGACCGCGGATCGACATCGCGCTCAGCGTTACAGTCGACGCGCCGATAGGGCTAGGTGAACCGAAGTAGCCAAGGTCTTGCGGGCGCCATGGCGAGCCGTATGACCGGGGGAGTGAGCCACCCGGTCGCGTTGGCCAACTACCGTCTGTGTCGCAACTGCACAACCGAGGAAGCCATGACTGTTTGCCCAGCGACCCAACCGCCCCACGGCGCGCCACCGGTCGATCGAACAGAGCACCAATGATCAGACGATCCGTCGCCGGCGCGATCTTGGGCATTTCCCTGCTGATGGGGTCCTTCGCCTGGTCGGGGTTTGTGGCCCTCCGAACCGTTTTTGATGCCGACCGCTCCCGAGATGTCGCACAGGAATTGTTCGACAACGACCAGGTTCGGGCCCAACTCGCAGAGAACACTGCTTTTGCGGTGCGCAGCATCATCCCCAGGCAAGTCCCCGTCGATGACGCGCTGATCGATCAAGTCACCGCAGAGTTGCTCGAGAACCCGGTGGTTGAAGAAACCATCCTCACAGCGTTCGCAGGCACCCACGCCGCATTCTTGGGCGAGGGCGATGCGCCTGAGACGATCGACCTGAGCGAGTTGGCTGAGGAGGCCCGGGCTTCGTTGGTCGCCGCAGCCCCTGAGCTGGATGGAGTTCTGCCGGCGAGCCCGATCTTGAGCGTTCCTCTGCCAACCGAGCACGTTCCGGATGCCTCGCCGGTCAGCGGTGTGCTCGACAAGGCTGTGCCGGTTCTTGCGGGGCTGGCAGTGCTCGGAGCCCTCCTGGCGCTCATGGCCACAACTGACCGTCCTGCAATCTTGCGTCGAGCGGGCTTTTGGGCCTTGGGCACAACGGCCGTCTACCTGATCATTGGGATCGGTATCCCTTACCTGCTCCGCCAGTACGCCCCCGACCAAGCCGAGGTGTTGGCCGCGCTCCTCGCGGCATTGTTGCGCTCGACGCTGCTGCCATCGATCGTGCTGGGTGGGATCGGCGTTGCCTTGTTCGCCGTGGCTGCGATGTGGAGCGCTGCAACCGCTGGACGTGGTGGGAGGCGACAGAGCAAGCCCAAGCGAGCTCCGTATCCCGATGCACCGCACCGCCGAGAGGTGGCGGGGACGGCCAGCACCGAACGTGGAAATCCGCCCGTTGTTCGCGACAATCGGTCTCCAGACCCCTATGCGCGCCCCCGGGCGGGCCCAGCTCCTCGTCAGGCGCTCCCGGCACAGCCACTCGCCTACCGTCCGCCGAGAACGAGTCCCGAGGCAGTTCCGCAATCCGGCTCTCCAGCCCCCCGAGGGGCCGAGCAGAGTCGCGGCCCTCGTGAGGCGGTGCCGACCGCTCCCGCTGTCACGCCCACTGCCTCGCCCTACCCCGATGCAGCCCACTACGAATGCATTCACGCCGATCCGGCCCCCTATAAAGGCCCTGACCCTGACCCTGATGCGCCCGGCGCAACCGCTGCGCCTTCGGCCGCGGAGCCAGTGGCGCCACGTTCGCGGCACTCGATTTTCGACGACGTTCCAATTCCTCAGGTCCCAACGAGGGCCACTAACGCTGCGCCCCAAACCGTCCAGCCGCCGCCTGTGGCCATACCGCTAGACGACAACGTGGCGCCGGCACCAGACACATCGCGCTCGGTCTTCGCTGATTCGGGCGAAAGCAACGAGCATGCGGCATACGTGGAGCCGGCATCATCAGCGCCCCCAGCCGGGGCCCGGTGGCATGGCGAACACGGATGGGTTCTCGATCCCGAGAGCACCAAGCCGCTCCCCGCGGAAGCTATTTGGGTCGAAGGGGTCGGCTACGTTGTCCCGCCCGCCCGGCGTGACTGACTGCTCCTTCGGCCCTGCCGGCGCGTTTGGGTGAGAAACATCAACGGACCTTCCCGGAGCAACCGGTAGCCTTTCCCGTCGTGGCAAAAGCTGAGTTTCAGGCGCCGAAAGGCACTCGCGATATTCTTCCCCCCGACACCGATCGGTGGCGCGCACTGTTGGCCGTCTTTGGAGACCTGGCCGGGCGTGCCGGATATGGCCAAGTCGTGTCGCCCATGTTCGAAGACATCGGGGTGTTTCTTCGAGTGGGCGAGAGCACCGACATCGTCACCAAAGAGATGTTCGACTTCTTGGACAAGGGGGATCCGCCTCAGCAGTTGGCGCTTCGCCCCGAACTTACGGCCAGTATTTGCCGGGCGTTTGCCGAGCATCGACCGATCCCGCCATGGAAGGTTTGGTACGAGGGCGCTCAGTTCCGCTACGAAAAGCCCCAGGCCGGCCGCTATCGGCAGTTCAGCCAGGTGGGTGTCGAGGTCCTGGGGGCTGATGACCCTGCTGTTGACGTGGAAGTCATCGCGCTTGGTTGGCGTTTCTATGAAGCCCTGGGCATGCACCGTGTCCGGCTCTTGCTCAATTCGCTGGGCGACCCGACATGTCGCCCCCAGTACATCGAGGCCCTGACCACCTATCTCAACGACCACCTCGACGCATTGTCGGATCAATCCCGCGCCACACTGGCAAAGAACCCCTTGCGGGTTCTCGATTCGAAGCGGCGTGAAGACGCGTCGATCATTGCTGCGGCACCGCTGATGGTCGACTACCTCACGCCAGAATGTGCCGAGCACTTCGTCGGGGTGACCCGGGGACTTGAGTCATTGGGGATTCCCTATGAAATTTCTCCCAGGCTTGTCCGCGGTCTGGACTACTACACACGCACCACATTCGAGTTCGCCTCCGATGCGCTGGACTCCGCACAGAACGCTGTTGGCGGCGGCGGACGGTACGACCGGCTGGTCGAGGACCTCGGGGGTCCGCCCACGCCCGGGATTGGTTTCGCCTTGGGAGTCGATCGCATTCTGTTGGCATGCGATGCCGAAGAAGTTTTTGCCGCACCGCCCACGGTTGTTCAGGTTTTCGTGGTCGACATGACCAACGGCTCACAGGCGACGCTGGTCTGTGACGAGCTGCGCACGGCCGGGTTGGGCGCCGACCGGAGTTTTGGCGGCAGATCGGTCAAGGCCCAGATGAAGGTGGCCGACCGCTCTGGTGCTCGATTGGCGATTCTTATCGGCGAGGACGAACTCGAAGCCGGGGTTGTTACCGTGCGAGACCTACGTGGCGACAGCGGTCAGCAGCAGATCGCACGCGAGGCGCTGGCTCTATCGGTCAAAGCCATACTCGATGACCTCCTGCTCGAAAACGTCACCCCATCTTCTACGGAGACCCCCTCATGACCATGCGCACCGACTATTGCGGCGCACTCCGACCGTCCGACATTGGTCGAACCGTGACCGTGTGCGGCTGGGTCGACACCCGCCGAGTACACAGCGAGCACCTGGCCTTCATCGATCTGCGCGATTACACAGGTGTCGTGCAGTGTGTGGTCGACGAGAAGCTCGACCTGCGTTCCGAGTACGTGGCCGCCATCACGGGCGTTGTCCGCAGCCGCCTCGAGGGCGCAACCAACACCAACCTCGACACGGGTGAGGTCGAGATCGGTGACGCCAGCGTCGAGATCCTCAACGCTGCCGAGCCGCCGCCGTTCCCCATGCACGAGCGCACCGAGGTCGACGAGACGATCCGGCTCCGTCATCGCTATGTCGATCTCCGCAAACCCAGAATGCAGCGCAACCTCCGGACCCGGGCCAAGGTCAACTCCGCGATTCGTGGAGCGATGGAACGTCAAGGATTTGTCGAGGTCGAGACGCCGATGCTCATCGCGTCAACACCCGAAGGAGCCCGAGACTTTGTGGTGCCGTCTCGCCTGCATCCGGGTGACTTTTACGCGCTTCCGCAGAGCCCGCAGATCTTCAAGCAGCTCTGCATGGTCGGTGGCATCGACCGGTACTACCAGATCGCCCGTTGCCTGCGAGACGAAGATCTCCGCGCTGATCGCCAGTTCGAGTTCATGCAGCTCGACATGGAGGCCAGCTTCGCCAGCCAAGACGACATCTTGGCGTTTGTGTCCGAAGCCATCTGCGACGCAACCGAGGCGATCACCGGCGAACGTCCCGGAGAGATTGCGCGGATGTCTTGGCACGAAGCGCAAGAACGATTCGGTTCGGATAAGCCTGACGTTCGCTTCGGCATGGAGCTCACCGAGATGTCTGACATCTTCGAGGGCACTGAAGCCAACGTATTCAAGGTCGATTGCGTCAAGGGCATTCTGCATGAAGGTGGCGCCGAATCCCTTGGTCGCAATGCGATCGACGCGCTGACCGACAAGTGCAAACGGTGGGGCGCCAAGGGTCTCGCATGGTTCCGTGTGGGTGAAGGCGGTGCCCTCGAAGGCGCGCTCACCAAGTTCATGTCCGAGGCGGAGTTGGCGGCTGTCCCGGAACGCCTCGGCGCGAAGCAAGGCGACATGGTCCTGATCATCGCGGCCGATCGGCGGACCGTGAACCATGTCTTGGGACTACTCCGAGTGGAGTTGGGTCGGCCACCGGTCAACGATGGCCGGTTCGAGTTTTTGTGGATCACCGAGTTCCCGCTGTTCGAGACCGTTTCGGATGCGGGCAACCCTGTGCCGGCGCATCATCCCTTCACCATGCCCCACGTCGATGATGTCGGCTTGCTCGACACCGCATCAGGCGACGAGTACCTCGATATCCGTTCGCAGGCCTACGACCTGGTCCTCAACGGCTGGGAACTTGGCTCAGGATCGGTCCGAATTCATCGCTCCGATGTTCAGGCCAAGATCTTCGAGACGCTTGGGATTGGCAAAGAGGAGGCGCAGCTCAAGTTCGGCTTCCTGCTCGACGCGTTCCGCTTCGGCGCGCCGCCCCATGCAGGTTTCGCCTTTGGCATCGACCGCCTTGCCGCACTGCTGGCGGGCGAAGAGAACATCCGCGAGATCATCGCGTTCCCGAAGACCCAATCAGGGTCCGACCCACTGACCAGCGCACCCACCCCGATCGACCCAACTCACCTCGAAGAACTGGGCCTGCGCCTCTTGCCGCCATCGAGCTAAGCGCAAGACGCGTTGAGCTGGGGACAGGGCCCAACGCAAACCGGAACATGGGTTGGTTTGGGAGGCGGAGGGGCCTGGCCGCGCTGCGGTCAGTCAGCGAGTGGCGGGGTGAGCAGGTAGAGCTGCTCGGCGGCCTTCTCGAGCGTGCCGCCGGTGCCGTAGGCAAGCCCGGACATGAAGTCAATGATCCGACGGGCCGTATCGGTGTCGGCTACCACGTTGACGACGATGGGTCGACCGAGGCGGTAGTCGTCAGACGGCGCGACCACATCGCTGAAGTTGGACAACTCGTGACGGACAGGGTCGTTGGCGCTCACAACAAGAGCGTAGTTCGAGCCGGTCGCCCAACGGGCCACAGTTGGCGCGTAACGACGCGAGACGTTGGTTCCGCACCACGGGCTTGGTGATCTGGCGGGAGCGTGGCAGTAGGGTGGCCAGATGGCTGATGACCTGTTCGCGGCGGCCGCTGCCCATGCGCTCGAGCGCCAGTCGCCGTTGGCCGATCGTCTGCGGCCCCAACGTCTCGACGACGTTGTTGGTCAACCGCACCTGCTCGGCAAGGGGATGCCGTTGCGATCCCTCATCGAAGCCGACACATTGTCGTCGGTGATCTTCTGGGGGCCACCCGGCACCGGCAAGACCACCATCGCGAGGCTCATCGCTCGCACGACGGCCAAGCAGTATGTCCAGCTCTCAGCAGTGACCGCATCGGTCAAAGATGTCCGAGAAGAGGCTGCTCGCGCTGAGCAAAGGCTGGGGGAGCGAGGCCAGGGAACGATCCTGTTCCTCGACGAGGTGCATCGTTTCAACAAGGCCCAACAAGACACCCTGCTTCCCTCAGTGGAGTCCGGCTTGATCATCTTGATCGGCGCCACCACGGAGAACCCCTACTTCGAGGTCAACGCACCGCTGCTCTCGCGCAGCACCCTGTTTCGTCTCGAGAATCTTGATACGACGGCGATCGGCGAACTCGTCGGTCGCGGCCTGCAAGCCGAACGCGCGGAAGCGACGCCCGAGGCCGTCGAGCATCTGGTGGCACGAGCTGAGGGCGACGGCCGTCAATCACTCACCAGCCTCGAGGTTGCGATTGCCCTGGCGAGAGCACGATCAGACGGCGGCCCCGTACTTGTGGACCTCGCCGATGCCGAGGCGGCGTTGGGAACCCAAGCACTCCGATATGGCCAAGACGAGCACTACGACACCATCAGCGCGTTCATCAAGAGCATCCGCGGATCGGACCCCGACGCAGGCCTCTATTGGATGGCGCGGATGCTTGATGCCGGCGAGGACGCTCGATTCATTGCCCGCCGCCTCGTGATCTTGGCAAGCGAGGATGTCGGGATGGCCGACCCTCAGGGACTGTTGATCGCCAATGCAGCGGCCCACGCGGTTGAGTTCGTTGGGCTGCCTGAAGCACAGCTCAACCTCGCGCACGCCGTGGTCTATTTGGCGACGGCACCCAAGTCGAATCGTGCATATGCGGCGCTCCACAAAGCCCAGGTTGATGCCCGGTCAGGGCACGGTGAGGTCCCCAACCATCTGCGAGACGCGCACTACCAAGGAGCGAAGAGTCTCGGACACGGTGATGGCTACGACTACCCTCACAGCCACGACGAAGGGTGGGTCGGGCAGCAGTATCGCCCAGCGCACCTCCAGTCACATCGCTACTACGAGCCCACGACTCTTGGGTTTGAGGCCGAGATCGCCCGGCGTATGGCCAGCCACGACGAAGAGGACGCCAGTCCATGACCGCAACTGATCTTGCCGCAGTCATTCTTGCCTTCGTCGCTCTTGGTGTGACGGCGATGGCCGTCGTCGCCATCATGATGTTGCGACGTTCTGCCGACGAGGTCCGTGAGTTGGCGGTTGATCTCCGCACGCACGCAGATTCCACGATGGCGCAGATCGAATCTCGGGCCACAACAATGGACGACGACCTCCGCCGAGTCGACGGCCTGATTGCATCAGCTGAGCGGGTCAGCGCCCGCGCCGACACCCTGTCCAAGGTGACCTACGGTGCGGTAGCGAAACCCGTGATCAAGACTGCAGCACTGGTCAAAGGAACTTCACGGGCAGCCCGGCGTTTGCGGGGGCAACGTGAACCCGACGAACGAGCCGGCTGACAAGACGAGCCGAAGGCGATCCAAGGGCCGAACGGCTCGGACACAAAGCGCGAACAAATGCACAAGTTCCCCGGAGCAGAGCCCGACAATTGCGTTGGCGAGTGAGTTCCGGCCCGACCAGGAAGGCAGCCAAGATGTTCAAGAGAGTGATCTGGTGGGGTGCTGGGTTTAGTGCCGGCCTGGGTTCGTCGTTTTGGGTGAAGCGTGCCGTGAACCGCAAGGTCTCGCGGTACGTCCCCGACGATGTCCGCACAGCTGTGGGCAAGAAGGCCAAGTCGGCAGGGACGACGATCAAGGCCGCAGTCTCCGAAGGCCGGTCCACGATGCTCCAGTATCAACAGGACGCGGAAGCTCGGGTCGCAGAAGGGTCCCGCGCCGACCTTCGCGCGGTTCCTGACTGACACAGTGACGGGCGTCGGGGACCAGCGTCGTCCTCCAAAGATCTCGCGAGACCGTGCCTGACAGCGGCGTATGTCCGAGGTGTCGCGGCCGGAGCCAGCTGTAGGCTGGTGCGCTCATGGATGCGAACGAACTCCGACAGGCCTTTACGGGTTTCTTTGCCGAACGCGGCCACGAGATCGTGCCGTCGGCGAGCCTGATCCCGCACGACGCCACGCTGCTGTTCACCAATGCCGGCATGGTCCCTTTCAAGGGGTTCTTCGTCGGCGATGAAGTCCCGCCCTACAAGCGAGCCACCACCGTCCAGAAATGTGTGCGTGCCGGCGGCAAGCACAACGACCTCGACGAGGTCGGGCGAACCAGCCGCCATCTCACCTTCTTTGAGATGATGGGCAACTTCAGCTTTGGCGACTACTTCAAAGACGACGCCATTCCCATGGCGTGGGAGTTCTTCACCGGGGTCCTCGGACTCGACCCCGACCGACTTTGGGTGACCGTGCACCTCACCGACGACGAGGCAGCCGATATTTGGCATACCAAGGTCGGCGTGCCGGTCGAACGCATTCAGCGCCTCGACGAGGACAACTGGTGGCGCATGGCCGAGACCGGTCCAAATGGTCCTTGCTCGGAGATATTTTGGGACAAGGGCGCAGCGTATGGACCCACCGGAGGGCCGGCGAACCCTGAGGCTGACGAACGCTATGTCGAGATCTGGAATCTCGTGTTCATGCAGTTCGACCAGCAGCCCGATGGCGAGCAGCTCCCGTTGCCGAAACCATCCATCGATACCGGCGCAGGGCTCGAGCGAGTCTTGTCGGTGCTCCAAGGGGTCGATGCCGTCTGGGGAACCGA
>CAWKYX010000140.1:0-8922 GCA_963854265.1 Acidimicrobiia bacterium | reverse complement strand
ACGGCACCAGGGTCGTCGCGTCCAAGGCCCTCGGCGTCGGCGCGGTCCATCACATTGAAGTGCAGCGACTCGGCGATCCAGGTGTGCGCGTCGATGACGTATTCGGGGTAGATCGTCAGCCTGGGGGCGAGAACATGACCGGCCGCTTCGGTGACCTCGCGCAGGCGATCCAAGGCGGGCCATGGGCGCTCTGGGTTGACATGATCGGCGGTGATCGGCGAGACGCCGCCCCAGTCGTCGATACCGGCATCGAGCAGGACGCCGAAGTCGTCGGACAAGTTGGGAGGAGCCTGGAGGTGAATCTCGGGAGGCAGGATTGTCCGAGCAAGCGCGATTGCTTCGAGGTAATCGTCGTCTGGGCATGGGGGCGATTTGTGCATCGCCGTGCCCTCCTTCGGCAGGAAGTTTTGGACGATCACCTCTTGGATGTGGCCGTGGCGTCGATGCGACTCAGCGATTGCTTCCAGCGCGTCGATGCGATCCTGACGGGATTCGCCGATGCCGACCAGGATGCCGGTAGTGAAGGGGATTTTGAGTTCGCCGGCGGCCTCGAGGGTGGCCAGGCGGCGTTCGGGCTCTTTGTCCGGAGCCCCTCTGTGGCATTCCAGGTCCGGGTTGAGGCTCTCGATCATCATCCCTTGCGACGGGCTCACCGAACGCAGCGCGGCAAGCTCGGGGCTGTGCAGTGCACCGGCGTTGGCGTGGGGCAGTAACCCGGTCTCGTCCAGCACCATCTGGGCCATGGCCGCGAGGTACTCAAGCGTTGTTTCGTACCCGTGTTGGTCGAGCCACTCCTGTGCGACGGGATATCTGAGTTCCGGTCGCTCGCCCATTGTGAACAGGGCCTCGTGACAGCCGGCGGCAGCGCCGGAGCGAGCGATTGCCAGGACCTCGTCGGGCGATAGGTAGGGAGCGTCGAGCCGTGCCGGAGGTTGCGCGAACGTGCAGTAGCCGCACTTGTCCTGGCACAACATGGTCAGCGGTATGAAGACCTTTGGGGAGTAGGTGACCCTCGTTCCGTGATGGCGGTCACGGATGTCTCGTGCTTGCGCCATCAACTGTTGCAGCGTGCTCACTTGTGGGTTCCTTCCGGGCCAGGTCGGCTGGAGATGTGCGAAGGGGCGATTTCCTCGCTGCATTGCGGGCAGCGGGTCACGTTCTCGAGAGGAGTTCCGCAGTCGGCGTGGACCAGCACCGTCGGCGGCTGCTCGGCATACCAGCGGTCACCCCAGTGCATGATGGCCACAAGTGCGGGGGACAAGTCGGCGCCCTTTTGGGTCAGCCGGTACTCGTGTCGCAGCGGGCGCTGTTGGTAGGGAACCTGTTCGAGGACGCCATGGTCGACAAGGCGCTGGAGTCGTTCGCTCAGGATGTTCTTGGCGATACCCAGGTCGGACTGAAGTTGACCAAAGCGGCGAACGCCTCGGAAAATATCGCGCAGGATGAGCATGGTCCAACGATCGCCGATGACCTGCAATGTCGTCGCGATCGAACATTCATCTGCCGGTGCCATCGGCGGTGGCGACTGCGATGCGGTGCGAGTGGCTTCGGACATGTCGACGTCAAACTACTCAACATGGTTTCAATTCGCAACCGACTACGTGATTCGCTACCGAGCCACACGGAGGACACAACCAGGTTCGAAGCCATCCGCTGTCGATACTCAGCCCGCTGAACAACCGCCAACGCCGCACGTGGCGGTTAGTTAGGCAAGCTTGGCAGCCTTGTCGGACAGCGTGCCGAGGAGATCATCGAAGGATTTCTCGAACGACGCGACACCTTCGGCTTCGAGTGTGGCTGCAACCTCATCGAGGTCGACGCCAGTTGCTGCGACCGCGTCGAGGATTGCTGCGGCACCTTCGAAGTCGACATCGATGGTGCGGCCCGCAGTGCCATGGTCCAAGAACGCGACCAAGGTGCCGTCGGGCAACGTGTTGACCGTGTTGGGGCCAATCAGTTGATCGACATACAAGGTGTCGGGATAGTCAGCGTTCTTCGTGGAAGTCGACGCCCAAAGCGGACGCTGTACCCGGGCCCCTCGGGCCTGGAGCGCTTCCCAGCGAGGTCCAGAGAACGTCTCCAAGAACAACTTGTAGGCCAGGTGCCCCTGGGCAACTGCTGCTTTGCCTCGCAGGCCGCGCGCTTGTGGCGTTCCAATGGCGTCGAGGCGACTATCGACTGCCGACTCCGTGCGCGAGATGAAGAAGGATGCAACCGACGAGATGGCAGACAGTTCGCCCTCGGCCGCTTCGAGACCGGCGATGTAGGCCTCCATGACCTCGCTATAGCGCTCGATCGAAAACAGCAGGGTGACGTTGATGCTGCGGCCTTCGCTGATCATCTGTTGAATGGCCGGCAGCCCCTCGGCCGTGCCCGGGATCTTGACATAGAGGTTTGGCTCGTCGATGGCGGTGTCGAGCGCCCGGGCTGCTGCGATCGTGCCTTCGGTATCGCGGGCGAGGCCAGGATCGACTTCAACCGACACGAAACCATCGAGGCCGTCGCTCGCGTCATAGACCGGCCACAGAATCGCGAGCGCGGATTCAATGTCGGTGGTGACGAGCTCCCAGTAGGAGTCTTCAATGCTCGTGCCAGCGGTAACGAGTTGCCCGAACTGGTCGTCGTAGTCGTCGGACCCGCCGATGGCCTTCTCGAAGATCGATGGGTTGCTCGTCAGGCCGCGCACACCCTTGTCGACCCAGGCTTGAAGTTCGCCTGAGGTGATCCAGCCACGCCGCAGGTTGTCGAGCCACGGGCTCTGGCCGCAGTTGTCGAAGAGTTCGTGAAGACGGGTCACAGCAGTCCTTTCGCCTGGGCAACGACGTTGTCGACGTTGATTCCCAGCTTGTCCATCACCGTGTCGCCTGGTGCCGATGCTCCAAAGCGGTCGATCCCAATGCAGACATCGGCATAGGCGCGCCATCCAAGTGTGACGCCGGCTTCGACTGACAGCGTCGGCACTCCGTCTGGCAGGACCGAGGCGCGGTAGTCGCGATCTTGGGCGTCGAAGAGGTCCCACGATGGCATCGATACAACAGAAGTTGCGATGCCGTCGCGGTCGAGTTGCGCTGCGGCATCAACGCAGAGGCTGACTTCAGACCCGGTACCGATCAACACGACAGCGGGGTCCTGTGCCCGCTGAAGGACGTAGGCACCCCGATCGACGGGCGCGTCGAGTGTTCCTTCGAGAACCGGGACATTCTGGCGGGTCAGAATCATCGCGGTGGGACCATCGCCGTCGATAGCGATGCGCCAAGCAGCAGCTGTCTCGTTGGCATCGGCTGGACGGATGACCCGCAGGCCCGGGATGGTCCGAAGTGACATCAGCTGCTCGACGGGCTGATGGGTCGGGCCGTCTTCGCCGACCCCAACCGAGTCGTGACTCCAGGAATAGATCACCTTGGCCTGGGAGAGCGCAGCGAGACGAACGGCACCGCGCATGTAGTCGCTGAACACGAGGAAGGTGCCGCCCACCGGAATGATGCCGCCGTGGAGGGCCATGCCATTCATGATGGCGCCCATCGCATGCTCGCGAACGCCGTAGTAGAGCTGACGTCCACCTGGCTCCTCGGGCGTGAGTGCCGTGGCATCTTTGAGTTCGGTTCCGGTGTTGCCCGTCAGGTCAGCGCCGCCGGGAACGAGGCCCGGGACGGCAGCGACGATCGCGTTGAGACACGATGCACTGGCCTTGCGGGTTGCGACGCTCTCGCCCACGGTAACGTGGGGAAGGTTGGCGGCCCAATCGCTGAGCCCGCGCCCCTCCAGGCACGCGTCGAGTCCCTCTCGATCGTCGCTGAATGCTTCATAGCGCGACTGCCATCGCTCACGAACCCCGGCGCCACGTGTGCCGGCCTGGCGGTACCAACCGAGCACATCGTCGGGCACATGGAACGACTCGTTGGGCAACCCCATGACCGCCTTGGTGGCGGCGATCTCGTCGTCGAGCAGCGAGTAGCCGTGCGCATGCGGGTCGTCGGTCTGGTCAGGCGATGGAAACGCGATGTGGCTTCGCATGATGATCAGTGAAGGCGCATCGTCGACGGCGATGGCTTCGCGCAACGCAGCCTCGAGCGTGTCACAGTCTTCGGCGGCCTCGCCGATGTTGTTGACATGCCAGCCGTAGGCGGAGAACCGCTTGGCAGCGTCGTCGGAGAGCGAGAGCTCGGTCGGCCCGTCGATCGAGATGTGGTTGTCGTCGTAGATGTACACGAGACGGCCGAGTTTCTGGTGACCCGCTAGCGAAGCTGCTTCGTGGCTGAGGCCTTCGGCCAGGTCGCCATCGCCGCACACCGCAAAAACGTTGTGGTCGCAGATATCGCTTCCGTGTCGGGCTCGCAGCCAACGTTCTGCGATGGCCATGCCGACGGCGTTGGCCACTCCTTGGCCGAGCGGGCCGGTTGTGACTTCGACCCCCGCGGTGTGGCCCACCTCGGGATGGCCCGGGGTTTGCGATCCCCACTGCCGGAAGTTCTTGAGGTCATCCAACGTGAGCCCGAAGCCGGTCAAGTGCAGCATGGCGTACTGAAGGATTGAGGCATGTCCGGCGCTGAGCACGAACCGGTCGCGGTCTGCCCACGTTGGGTTGGCTGCGTCGTAGTTCATGATGCGCGTGAACAAGACGTGGGCCAGTGGCGCCAAGGCCATGGCAGTTCCCTGGTGCCCAGATCGTGCCGCGTGGGGTGCGTCCATCGCGAGGCCGCGAATGACATCGATGCCCCGACGTTCAATGTCGGGCAGGCTCAACTGATCGGCCACGGGTGCTCCTCGGCTCCACGCGAGAAGGCGCCGTGCCATCCCGTGTTGACGATCCCTGCGTGCCGACGCGACGACGCAGAAAGACCGCGGCTCAGACTAACGCTTGGGGGTGGGCTCGCGGCGCATCAATATCAAGGGCCACAGAAGTTGAGAAGCCGGAGCTGCCATGAGCCAACGCTCGGGCTCGAAATGGGTCACGATCAGTCGAATAAGACGATGCTGGCTGTGAACCCATGCAGGTAGTTCCGGCTCCCGACCGGCCCGATCTCACCGGCGCAGAACATGCCGGCGAGCGGGGCGTGGAGCGCTTCGTGAATCAGCGCGGCGTCGTGGTCCGCTTCAGCGAACATGTTCGTGCCGCGACCGTTGCACGTGAATAACAGCGCGCCGGCTGCTGACTTTCCCTCGAGGAGCTTGCTCAGGTCCTCGTCAGCGCTGGCTGCATCGCGGATCTGGAACTGGACGGTCTGGCCGAGTTGTACGTGATCGCCGACGGCAACCGCGCCCGTGTCACGATCGACCCCAACCACAGCACGGATCAAGAAGTCTCCACGGCCGAAGTCCACCGCTTGCTCGTTCACAACTGTGCCGATGTGGAGCCCCTGTTTCGCGAGCGCCCGAGTGCCCTCGTCAGCGGCGCCCATGATCTCCTCGAGTCGCTCCAGGGCGGGTCGTCCGCCAAGCTCGCCGATGAGGTTGTGCTGCACTCGGGTGACGGTGAATGGATCGCCAAGTGGGCGGCACCCTTGCGAAACGATCGTTCGGGTGGCTCCTTCGGGCACGATGACTCCCACGGCACCGTTGGCTACGAGTTCCCCATTCAGCGCTACTCGGTTACCCATGGGTACGCCCGACGCCGACGCCAAGCCGCCAACAACCACGAGATCAGGAGCGATTTGGTGAAGGTGATGCAGTAGTCCGTCAACGGGGACCGAGAAAGGATCGGCGAGCAATACCAGGGTGCCTCGCTCGATACCAGCAGGGAAGCCCGAGATGGCCCAGCCGTCGCCTTGGCGATCAGCGACTAGTCGGACCGCCGTCGCATCGTCGATGCGACCAGCCCAAAGGCTGATGGCCGGAACGTTCTCCACCTCGCGCTGATTGCCGATGATCGACACCGCTGTGCACGCCAGGAAGGTCGTTGGTGCCAAAATGGACCGGACGGCGTCGCAGACATCTTCGAGCGCCCCGGTTGTCGGCCCGGTGGCAAACAAGATTGCGATGTCGGGGGCCTCGCCGACCTGGTCGAGGACCTGGCCAACCACCTCGCCGGTGGCGTGGGTGAGGAGCGGGTGTTCTGAGACCGCTGCCCCGAACCGCCCGGTCATTCGTCGTCGGGAGCGGGCGGGAGCAGCGTGTAGGGAACGACGACGGTGTGGCCATTATCGACCCGACAATGCGCCTCGACGGTGCCGTAGTCGTCGAAGTCGATCTCGCCGCGCACGAGGCGGTAGCTGAACTTGCCTGCCTCGACCTGCAGCGGTTGCGCATTGCGTGCGACTTGCTCACCGTCTCGCCGGTACACCACCTCGAGAGCTCCGGTTCCGGCTTCGTCGAGCCCGCAGTGAACGATGACAACCAGGTGCGGGGCCCAGGTCAGCGGGACGGGTTCTGGCGCGGCGGCCGAGAACTGGATTCCACGGAGGTCGATGCGCGTCGAGGGGCCCGCGACCTCGCGGAGTTCGATGTCATCGATGAAGACTGCGGCGACGATGTCCATGTGCTGACTCTAACGAAGGCGGGCGCGGATGGCGTCGAACATCACCGGGGCACAGACTCAGGTTGTTCTGGCTGGGGCGGCCTTGCGCGCGAGTGCATCGACATCGGAGTGGCGGACGTCGGCAAGTTTGAGGCCTCGTGCTCCGCGTATTACCCACCAGCCAAGGTCGAGGTCGCTCCACTTTCGTGCGAACCGGGCAGACGTGGGGGCCGCATGATGGTGATTGTGGAGGCCTTCGCCTGCGGTGAGCAGCGTCAGCCACCGGAGATTGGTCCCGCTGTTGTCGGGGAATGTCTTGCGGCCGAAGTGGTGGCCGGGACCGTTGACCGATCCGCTCAGCGCGAGGTACATGACGACGTGGATGCCGACCGTGAGAAATCCCGGTACGATGCCGAGTACCAGAACCAGCGCCGCGGCCAGCAGGCCGAGCCCAACCCAGGCGTGATTAAAAAGGGCCCGATCCCACCTGGTTTCTGGAAGGTCCTTGGCGTACTTGTCGACGACATCGGGGTCACCAGCGGCGTCTCGGTACAGGAACACGTTCTTGGATTGCACCGTCCACCAACCCAAGATAAGTGGTGAATGGGGATCTTGGTCGGTGTCAGTATGGGCGTGGTGCTTGCGGTGGACGGCTACCCACTGGCGGGGTCGGATGCCGGTCGTGACCCAGGTGACGGTCTTGAAAAAGTCGTTTACCGGGGATCGGAACGTGACCCCCTTGTGGGTGAGGGCGCGATGGAGATAGACGGTGGTCGTGAAAATCGCGACCTGCGTGATGACGAAGGCCGTGACGACCATGACGAGCGCAGTGGTGAGCATTGGTGGGAACTCCGGGAACATTCAGGAGCGGATCGTGATCGTCCACTACTGAAGTTGTGACCCGCCCGACACCAACGAGGTTACGTTCGTGCCCATCGGACCTCAAACAGCTGGCTCGAGGAGAACCTCGGCTCCCCATAGGAGTGGCACGAACGGCGGGGGCTATATTGTCCGCCGTGACGAGCCCCCGTATCCCCAACCGACCAACGCAGGCACATGGACGACCCTAGAGGCCTGTCCGAACACGAGGCGAAACAGCTACTGGCCACGTTTGGCGTTCGGGTCAGTCGTGAGGTTGTGGTCCAGACGGCAGACCAAGCGGTCGCAGCGGCTCGCGAAATCGGGCACCCAACGGTGCTCAAGCTGTGCGGCGCAGCGATTATGCACAAGACCGAGATCGGCGGAGTCCGCCTGGGCTTGGTGGGCGATGATGCGGTGGCTGATGCGGCGGGCGACCTATTGCGATCGGGCCCACTTGGCGCCGAGCTGCTGGTGGCCGAACAGGTATCGGGAACGCGAGAGCTGATTGCAGGGGTCACGATTGACCCACAGTTCGGGCCGACGCTGATGTTCGGCGTTGGAGGGATCTTTGCCGAACTCCTGGCTGACGTCGTGTTCCGGTTGCTCCCGGCGACAGATGAGGACATAGCGGGCATGCTCGATGACTTGGCCAACCCCGCGATCCTCGATGAGTTCCGGGGTGAGCCGGCGGTCGACAGAGACAGTCTGATCGCCACGCTGGCAGGGATTGCGTCGTGTGCTCAGAGCCGTGACGACATCGACTCGATTGACGTGAACCCGCTCATCGTGTGCGGCGATCAGCCGGTTGCCGTCGATGCACTCGTGGTGTTCAAGCCAGAGGTATCCACGTGACTCGCCGATTTGATCTCAAACCGCTGTTCGAACCCAAGGGCGTTGTCGTGGCCGGCGCCTCGACTCACCCCGGAAAGTTCGGGTTTGTCGCGCTGCACAACGTGTTGTCAGCAGGGTTTGACGGACCGATCTTTGCCACCAACCGTGACCTCCCAGAGATTCTTGGCGTCCAAACCACGGCCAGCGTTGCCGACATTCCCGACAATGTCGCTGATCTGGTGATGGTCTGCGCTCCCGGTCCCGCCATACCAGAGGTGTTGCGGGAGTCTGCAGCTAAGGGGATCCGAGCGGCGTTCATTGTGTCCGGCGGGTTTCGCGAACTCGGCGACGATGGTCTCGCACTCGAGAACGAAGTTGTTGCCCTCGCGGCGGAGTTGGACATGGTGTTGGCGGGACCCAATGGGCAGGGTTTGGTTTCCACGCCCGACCGTCTCTGGTCTCAGATCGTGGCGCCGTACCCGCCGCAAGGCCGTATTGGTATCGCCAGTCAGTCCGGCAACCTGGTCTCAACGGTGATGAACCTTGCTCGCCAGGCCAACATCGGGATCAGCCGGGCCGTGAGCGCCGGCAACCAGGCCATGATCGACATCGCGGATTATGTGTATTACATGGCCGATGATCCCGAGACCGCGGTGATCATCGTCTATGTCGAAGGCGTGCCCGATGGGCGACGTTTCTTCGATGCGATCCGCGCCGCGACGGCCTTGAAGCCGGTGATCGTGGTGAAAGGGGGCGTCTCGGATGCGGGCGCCCGC
>CAWKYX010000139.1:0-8977 GCA_963854265.1 Acidimicrobiia bacterium | reverse complement strand
TGACAGTCCAGTCGAGGTCGAGGTGGAGCCCCGAACGCTCCTCGTCGATGTGCTCCGCGATGGCTTGGGCCTCACCGGAACCCACGTCGGTTGCGCCTACGGAGTCTGCGGTGCGTGCACCATCATCGTGGACGGGCTTCCCGCTCGCGCCTGTCTCATGCTGGCAGCGCAAGCCGAGGCGAAGACGGTCGTCACGGTGGAGGGCCTGGCACCGCCGGGTGAGATGACGGCGTTGCAGACCGCATTCCATGAAGAGCATGGATTGCAGTGCGGCTTCTGTACACCGGGGCTGTTGTGTTCGCTGGCAGCGCTGCAACAGGGCGATCCTGCTGTGTCCCGCGAGGACGTGGACGACGCCATCTCGGGCCATCTGTGTCGCTGCACTGGGTACGTCGGCATTCGGCGGGCAGCGCATCGCGCGCTCGGCGTGGGACCGGGCACAGGGGATGCGTCGTGAGCGACGAAACCGCTATCGGGGAAACACGGTCTGTGCGCGCAGGATATGTGGGCACGTCGGTCCCCCGCCGCGAAGACGATCGCTTGCTCCGTGGGCAGGGCCGCTTCATCGATGACATCTGCCCTCCGGGATGCCATCACGTCCGTTTCGTTCGCAGTGACATTGCTCACGGACTGCTCCGCAGCGTTGATGCTGAAGAGGCCCGTGCCCTCCCGGGCGTCTTGGTGGTCCTGACCGGTCAGGACCTCGAGGCAACACTGCCGGTCATGGCTCCATCGAAGGCCGATGGCGGCGTGTTCGAAGAGCAACTATTAGACCTGCTTGAGTCGGAGGGCTCCTTCATCCGTCGGGAAAACCGACTACCCGTGGTGGTGGATCGAGTCCGCCACGTCGGTGAAATCGTTGCAGTGGTGGTAGCCACCGACCCTTACGTGGCCGAAGACGCTGCGGATCTCATCGTCGTCGACATCGAGGAGCTCCCGTCGGTCGTTGACCCCGATGCCGCGCTGTTGCCCGATGCGCCTCTTCTGTATGACCATTGGGCCGACAACCGCAGCCTCCAGCTGCACGTGACCAAGGGCGACGTCGCCGCCGCATTCGACGCCGCTGCCACCGTGGTGCGCCGTCGAGTGCATTCAGAGCGGTTGTCGGCCAGCCCAATCGAGGGTCGGGGCGTGGTGGCTGAGCTAGATCCCCGGACCGGCCGGCTGACCGTGTGGTCATCCACCCAGATTCCGCATCCGGTCCGCACCGTTTTGGCCGATGCGCTGAACCTGCCGATCAACCGGATCCGCGTGGTGGCGCCCGATGTGGGAGGCGGGTTCGGCTGCAAGGCCATCCCCTACCCGGAGGAAACGATCGTCGCTCACCTGGCGCTGGTGCAGGGGGTCCCAGTCAAGTGGATCGAGGACCGGTCGGAGCACTTCACGGCGTCGATCCACTCACGCGACCAGATACACGACATCGAGCTGGCGCTTGATGGCGACGGTCGCATCCTGGGCCTACGCGACCGCTTTGTGATGGACAGCGGAGCGGCGAACCCGCTGGGAGTCGTACAGCCCTACAACACCATCGCCCATCTCTGCGGCTGCTATCACGTACCCGCTCTGGACGTGGTGGCAACTGCTGTCGTCACCAACAAGACACCGCTGTCTCCTTACCGCGGTGCCGGTCGACCCGAGGCCGTCTTCGCCATGGACCGGATCCTTGACGCCGGTGCCCGTGAAGCGGGACTGGATCCACTCGAGCTCAGGCGCCGGAACCTCATTCCCACTGCAGCCATGCCCTACGCGGTCGGGATCAACTACCGAGACGGCGCGCCCATTGTGTACGACAGCGGCGACTTTCCCGCTCTCTTCGAGCGCGCTCTAGAGCTGGCCAATGCCGACTCCGACCAGCGTGGAGGGGCGCTCATGGCCGACGGCCGCAGGGTAGGTCTTGGTGTGTCGACCTACGTCGAAGGCACTGGTGTCGGGCCCTTTGAGGGCGCGTTGGTTCGCATCGACAGCGACGGTCAAGCATTCGTGGCCGTGGGCGCTTGTCCCCAGGGGCAAGGCCACGAGACAGTCTTTGCCCAGGTAGCAGCCGATGCCCTCGGTCTACACCCCGACAGCGTCCATGTCACCACGGGCGACACCGATGCAGTGCCCCACGGTTGGGGAACACTCGCCAGCCGCAGCGCGGTTGTCGCCGGGAGCGCCATCGTCGAAGCAGGAACCGAGGTGCGCAGCCGGATGCTCCAAGCACTGGCCGATGACTGGGAGATCGCGGCGGACGACCTGGACGTCCTCGATGGGCAGATCTCGGTACGAGGCACCCCGTCGCAGAACGAGTCTGTGGCAGCTGTGGCGGCGCGGTTCGCTCCGGGTGGCGATTTCGCGCGCAAACATGGCACCGGCCTCGAGGCCCGGTCCTACTGGGAGCCCCCCACGGTTACCTTCGCGGCCGGGGCTCATGTGGCGCGGGTCGCGGTGGACACCGAGACCGGTATGACCGAGATCCTGGACTACGTCGTGGTGCACGATTGCGGGCCGCTGCTGAATCCCCAGATCGTCGATGGTCAGATCGCCGGTGGCGTGGCACAAGGGATCGGCGCCGCTCTCTACGAGGAAGCGCGCTACGACGAGATCGGCCAGCCCTGGAATCTCAACCTGATCGACTATCTGTTGCCGACGTCGGATGCGATGCCCTACATCGTTATTGACCACTTGGAGACGCCTTCTCCCCTGAACCCTCTGGGCATCAAGGGCGTCGGCGAGGCAGGCACTATCTCGCCGCCGGCCGCTATCGCCAACGCCGTCGAAGACGCCTTGAGTCCCTACGGAGTACAGATCAACCGGGTACCGGTATCGCCGGGCTACGTCCTCGGGTGCCTCTACCAAAACAATGACTACCCAAGGAGTGGCGATGCAGTCCGAGCCAACCAATAACGAAGACGCACTCCGAGTATGTGACGTCGAGAAGCGCTACGGCGGTGTTCAGGCGCTAGCGGGGATCTCTTTAGGGTTTCCGCGGGGATCGATCACGGCGATCGTTGGCGACAACGGGGCCGGCAAGAGCACGCTGTTGAAGATCATGTCGGGAGCCGAGCACCCCGATCGTGGCGTGGTGGAGGTTGACGGAAAACCCGTTCGGTTCCACTCACCCGAAGATGCCCGGGATGCCGGGATCGAGACCGTGTACCAAGATCTCGCTCTGGCCGACAATCTCACGGCGGCCGAGAACTTCTACCTGGGCCGAGAGCTCAAGGTTGGTTGGGGACTTCTCACGTTCCTGCGACATCGATCCATGCAACAGGAGACCGAGCGGGTGATCCAGCAGTTGGGCGTGCGCATACCCAGCGTCCGAGTTCCCGTTGAGGGCCTCTCGGGTGGTCAACGGCAGGGGGTCGCAATAGCCCGGGCAGTGAACTGGGGCAGCGGCGTGCTCCTCATGGACGAGCCCACGGCCGCTCTCGGTGTCAGTGAGACCACCAGAGTTGAGGAGATCATCGCTGGCTTAAGGGGCCGTGGTCTTACCCAGACCATCGTCAGCCATAACCTCGATCAAGTCTTCCGGCTAGCTGACCGCATAGCAGTCATGCGCCGCGGCACGCTTGTCGATGTCGTCGGTGCACGTGACGTGGACGCCCAGCATGTGGTTGCGCTGATCACAGGCCTTGCATCGGCCGAACCAACGGCGGGCCCGGGATCGTGACCGCATCGCTGCAAGTCGGGGTGCAGATTCGACCCAACCATGCGCCATGGGCTGCGCTCCGCGAGGCCTGGCTCGCCGCTGACAAGATGGGCGCCGATTCTATATGGACGTTCGATCACTTCTTCCCCATCGATGGCGATCCCGACGGTTCGAGCTACGAGTGCTGGACACTGCTGGCCGCCATGGCGGAGTTGACCAGCCGAGCCACCATTGGAGCGCTGGTCACTTGCTACGGCTACCGCAACCCCGACTTGTTGGCCGACATGGCGCGCACCGTCGACCACGCGGCGGACGGCCGGCTGGTGCTGGGCCTGGGATCGGGCTGGATGGACCGTGACTACCACGAGTACGGGTTCGCTAGACCCGGCGATGGCGACCGCATTCGGGAGATGGAGGCCGCCATCCCGCGCATCCGACGTCGTTTGGAACGGGTCAATCCGCCACCGGTGGGCGCGGTGCCGCTGTTGATCGGGGGTCTCGGGCAAAAGTTGACGTTGGGTGTTACCGCCCGCCACGCCGATCTATGGAATGGCTGGGGCACCCCGGACGAGGTACGACACCTCAACGGCGTCCTCGATCAACATTGCATTGCTGCGCAAAGAGATCCGTCCGATGTCGTGCGGACGGTCGCGCTCTTCGAGACCGGTACCGACGACCTCTACGACGACTACGTGGCCGCTGGAGCGCAGCACCTCATACTGGTACGGAGCGGGCCCAACCATCGGATCGGGGAACTCGAGGGGCTGTTGCGCTGGCGAGATGCCAGAAACAGTGACCGGTCGACCAACACGGAATGAGCGACGAATGACCGCAGAACTTTGGCAACCTTTCACGTCGGCCGGTGGTCCTCCGCCTCGCCAGATCGTCAAGGGCGAAGGCAACTCGGTGATCGACGCCGACGGAAACCGTTTGCTGGACGGAACGGCCGGCGGCGTTGCATGTGTGATCGTTGGTCACGGCCGGTCCGAAATTGCCGAGGCCGTCAGGTCCCAGTTGGAGACCCTGGAGTACTACTGCTTGTTCGGCTACTCCCACCCGATGGCCGAGAAGCTCGCTGCCGAGGTCGCCGCCCGAACGCCTGGTGATCTGAATCATGTCTTCTTTACGAACTCCGGATCGGAGGCGGTGGAGACTGCCCTCAAGATCGCTCGGGCGTACTGGCGGCGCCACGGACTGGGGCAAAAGACCAAGTACATCTCGCTTCACAACGGCTACCACGGCATGAATTTCGGTGGCATCTCCATCGGTGGCCTTACCGAGAACCGCACCGCCTTTGGCCCTCTGCTGTCAGGGTGCAGCCAGGTAGTGGCCCACGACCTGGCAGCTTTGGCGCAAGAGCTGGAGTACCAGGACCCGGCGACGGTAGCGGCGATAATTATGGAGCCTGTCCAGGCCGCCGGTGGTGTCTATCCACCGCCCGAGGACTACTTGGCTGGGGTTCGGGCGCTCTGTTCGGCCAACGACGTGCTTCTTATCCTCGACGAGGTGGTCTGTGGCTGGGGTAGGTTGGGTCACTGGTTTGGCGGCCACCGGTACGACGTGGTCGCCGACATCATGACCACCGCCAAGGGGCTCACATCGGCGTACATCCCCATGGGCGCCGCTATTGCGTCCGAGGACGTCCACAGCGCGTTCGTCGATGACGATGGTGGCATCGAACTCATGCACGGGTATACCTACTCAGGCCATCCCGCCGCCTGTGCGGCCGGGCTAGCCGTAATCGACATCATCGAGCGGGAGGACCTCGTGGAGCACGCAGAAGACGTTGGCCGACATCTCCAACAACGAGTCCAAGAACTGACTGATGTGAGCCTCGTGGCGGAGGTACGTGGCGAAGGGATGCTGGCTGCGATCGAGTTGGGTGGCGACAATCCGATCTCGCTCGTGGGCGAGACCGCCCGAGCCATTCAGGAGCGCGGTGTCCTCGTCCGAGCACAAGAGGACCACTTGGGGATCTACCCGCCGCTGACCTTCGACAAGGCCGACGTCGACCGTGTCGTGGACATGACGGCCGAGGCCCTCGCCACGGTTGAGTTCAGGTGACCGATCGAGACCACGTTGGTGAGATTCTTGCCAACTGGGAACGCGAGCGTCCCGATCTCGATGCGTCGCCTATCGGTGTATTCGGACGCATCGCGCGTATCAACCGACGACTCGACACTCACCTGGACAAGTTCTTGTACCCGCACGGTCTGACGCTGGGACTTTTCGATGTCCTGGCCGCCTTGAGGCGCGTTGGCCACCCGCATCGGGCCAAGCCATCCGAGCTCGCCGCCACCTCGTTGCTCACCTCAGGGGGGATGACGGGCAGGCTGGACCAGCTGGAAGGACTGGGGCTGGTGAAACGGGTCAGCGATCCCAACGATCGCCGCGTCACGTTTGCCCAGCTCTCTGCCGGCGGCCTGGCCCTCATCGACACCCTGTTCGCTGAACACCTGAAGCGAGAGGCAGCTTTGCTCAGCGGGCTCGGCGCTGAGCAACAGATACAGCTGGCGGCGTTGCTCGAGGTGGTCGAGTCCACGGTCAGCGCTAACCGGAGCCTGTAGTCCAATGGCACGCATCCGAGTTGGTGTCGTCGGACATGGCGCCATCGGCCGAGTAGTCGCTTCTCGACTCCGGGCGGGCGATGTTCCCTCGGCGCAGCTCGTCGGGCTGACGACTCGCCACCCCGTAATCGATCCACCAGTCGCTCAGGTGGGGCTCGACCAACTGGTGAACATGTCGCAAGTCATCGTCGAGGCCGCCGGCCATGAACTGGTGCGCGATCACGGCACAGAGATTCTCGAGCAGGGCGTCGACTTGGTTCTTGTTTCGCTGGGGGCGCTGGCCGACGGCGAATTGGAGACGGCCATTCGAGCCGCCGGGCCAGGACGCGTCGTGATGTGTACGGGTGCCGTGGGTGGTCTCGACGTGCTTCGCGCCGCGCATCGGCTGGCTCCGCTGGACCGCGTGCAGCTGACCACGACCAAGCGGCCAAGCGTGCTCATCCAACCGTGGATGCCTGACGAACTGGTCGCCGAGCTCCAGGACGGAGCGTCCGTGACGGCCGTATTCGAAGGCACTGCGCGCCAGGCGGCGATCAGCTTCCCCAAGTCCATCAACGTTGCCGCCAGTCTCGGCCTCGCCCTAGAGAGCTGGGACTTGGTCGATGTTCGGATCGTTGCCGATCCGAACACGCTGTCTACCCGGCATGTGATCGAAGCTGAGGGCGCGGCCGGCCATTACCGCTTCGAGATCGCCAATCGGCCGTCGAATTTGAATCCGGCGACGAGTGAGGTTGTTCCCTACGCCGTACTACAGGCGCTGTCCGATCTCTGTGCCGCCCCATTCCTGCTCTGATCTGCTGGGAAGCTTAGCCAGTGGACGTGCTGATCCACGACATCGATGCTGCCCGGATGCTCATGGGCGAAGAGATCGTGTCGGTCTATGCCAGCACGGCGAACCTCGTGGTCGACCCAGAAGGCATCGAAGGATTCGCTGACAACGCGACTGTTTCGTTCACGTTCGCGAACGGCACCAAACCGACCGTCGACCACCACGACGCACTCGCCGCATTCCGGGTCGCGCTCGCATGCCAGCAATCAGCCACCGAGCACCGACCAGTCGACCTCGACGAACTGGAATGATCATGAGGACACCGGCCCAGCCTCCAGCAGCACCAACAGCGTGCATCACAGACCTCGTCGTGGTCGTGCCCGCTTCGGAGCTCTCGGCAGCTGTTGACGGCGTCCTGTGCGGAACGAGAATCACCGCTCTTGGGCCATCCGGCGACCTCGAATCCGAGTGCCTCGCCGTCGCTACTCGCAACCGTCCACTGGGCGAGTACCGCCCCGTCTTCATCGTGGCGTCAACTGCGACCATCCTGTCTATCGGCCCGCTCGTCGCTGCGCTGCGGTCTGGCCTCGCAACCAATCACGTCCCTATCGCCCTAGCCGACCCGGACTCTGACATCGACATCCTGTGGGGCCATATCTTTGACGCTGGTCTCATCACCAACCCACCCGGGCCTGACACCGGCGAACCGCCGCTCGTAGCCACTGTCTCCAAAGCCACGCACTCCCGCACGACGGTCGCACCGCTCAGAATCGTACGCATGGGTCAGGCGGCGCTCGCGGAATGGCTCGCAATCGACGCAGCAAGCGACCACAGCCTCACCCTCATCGATGGCACCGAACGCGACGACCTCACCACAATCGCCCGCACCATCCACCACCGACCCCTGACCATCGGCACGCCGACGCTCCTCAGGGAACTACTACGCATCCACACCGTGACTAATTGATTCGTGCCAGAGCGCACCAACAACCACGCCCAGAGTGTCGGTCGTTCGGGATCGCCGAGACGGAAGACCGTCGGGAGGCAAGCGCACCGTCATAACCCGACATGTCTGATATTTGTCTAGAAATTCCATCCGGATTCCATCCGACTATTCACTATGTCTAGCTATATTCATATCTAAAGATGGAAATACCAGTCATAGCGCATAGTTATAAGCTGTTTCTTAGGAGCAGTATGGTAGCTCGTCGGGCTCATAACCCGAAGGTCGCAGGTTCAAATCCTGCCCCCGCCACAAGAAGTAGATAAAATATCTTAAGAACAATACGGAGCAATGAATTTTTTTTGTAAACCACCATTTGTAAAGACACTTTTTAAGATTGGACTTTACGGATTTCTGGTCCTTCTCTGGTTTATATACCTTCGGTCCAACCATCCCGCCTATTGGAAGAGTGTCCACTCTCAAATCATTACTCCCTTCAAGCAGTGGCCAAGAGAGCTAACGTTATTTGGATCAAAGGGAGCTTACGTCTATTCAATTGGTCTTGTTTTACTGATTGACTGGATAGTACTCAAAAAGAAAAGTGCACTTGCAAGGATAATTAGTTTTCAACCTAGTGTCCGAGTAGATCTGATACTAGCACCAATAGCTTTTTTGGGTTTCGCATGGGTAATCCCAGGAATTGTTACAGCGGGCTTCTCAGCTGTTCTTCCACGATTCTTCTCTAAGTGGAGAATTAATCTAATTGCAGACATTCCTTCAGGTTTCCTTAAAATTCTTGTGTATTTCGTAGTTGTAGATTTTCTTGTTTATTGGCATCACCGGACTTTACATAAGTTCAGGCCTTTGTGGGAATTCCATGCTCTTCACCACTCAGCAACGTCGTTCACGGTATTTACAGGTAATCGAGTTCACCCAATGGAATTTATTCTGAAGGTACCATTTGTAGTAATACCAATGTTGTTTATAGGAGCTCCTCCAGGAGTGTTGGTGAATATTTGGTACATCAGAAGAGTGTTTGATATGGCTCAGCACTCATTTGTTCCTTT
>CAWKYX010000138.1:0-9003 GCA_963854265.1 Acidimicrobiia bacterium | reverse complement strand
GGCAGCGACGACGCGGACGCGGTTGTCATGGATGACGCCGCGGTTCTCGCGCCATTCCGAAATCGGGAATCGGGCGTCGGCGAAGACGTAGTCGATGACCTCGCCATCTTCGAGATCGTCGTCGCCGACACGAAGGCGGCCGCCGGGAAGATCGATTGGCGTGCCGTTGCGCGCCGCAATCCCGCCGAACACCTCCCACTCGTTGAGGACGTCGTCGCCCGAATCAATGACCGGATCGGTGTAGTTGGTGTACGGCTTGGGGAAGCGCCGGTCCATGACGTTGGGTACGTCGGAGCGCTCAAGCTGGCCTCGTGGCGCAATGACGAAGTCGGCAAGTTCGGCGGTGGCCGTCATCCTGTGGTCGATGACCACCAAGAGTTCGAGGGCATCCATAGCGGCGATGGTCTTGTGCTGATCGGGCCATGCCTGGATGGGATTGCCACCGCTGACGATGAGCGCACGGACCTGGCCGTCGCCCTCCAGAAGGATCTCGTCGTTGAGCGCGTTGGTCATCATCTCCTCGGCCAAACCACGGAGCCCGCGGACGCGCTGCGGCTCTCCGGGCGTCGGGTCGCTGGGCGGGATGACCTGTGCTCGGCGAGTATCGCTCGGAGCCAACATGAAGGGACTCTCGAGGGCGTCCCCCTCGCGGTTGACACGACCGCACAAGACGTTGAGCGTCAGCGCCAGCGTCTCCATAAGTGTGCCGTGGGGCGCCATGTTGGGACCTGTACCTGAACCCGCAGATCCGCGCGGCCCAGCGGCAAAAATCTCTCCCGCTGCTTCGATATCCGCGGCAGCGACGTCGCATCGTTTGGCGGCATAGTCCGGGGTGAACGGGGCCACTGCGGCGCCAAGAACCTCAACCTGGCCGGGCTCCACGTAGGCCTCGCAGAATTCCTTGTCGTGGAGACCGCGGCTGAGGATCACGTTGATGATGGCGGCCAACAGGGTGGGATCCTCGCCGGGTCGCACCTGCAACCAGACATCGGCTTGGGTGGCCAACTCGCTGCGGCGAGGGTCGATGACAATGAGCTTCAGGCCCCGAGCCTTGGCCTCGCGCAGTTTGACGAATGGGTTGGTGCCCTGCAGACCCGACCCGGGTCCATAGCTGGACACCATCGGGTTGTAACCAACGGCGAGCGAAACATCCGAATCAGTGAAGTTGTCCCAGCCGCCTTCCCATGCCCCGAGCCGGGACAACGAGCACCGGTGGGCAGGCTGGTCGATAGTCAGCGAGGTGTAGATGGATGGTGAATCGAAGCCGCGGTGCCAGGCCTGAGCCACCGGCACGCCGACACTGTTCTGGTAGGCGCCCGTGCCCGTGTAGCTGGCGACCGATCGGGGGCCGTGACGCTCGACGATCTCAGCAATCTTGGCGGCGATCTCGTCGAGTGCATCAGACGAGCTCACCGTCTCGAATATCCCGCCGGGGCCCTTGCGTAGCGGACCACGGAGTCTGGACGGGTCGTGATATTGGTCGGGCAGTTGTCGACCTTTGATACAGGTGTAGCCCTCGAACAACGGGTCAGACCGGTCGCCACGAACCGCGACGATGGTCTTGCCGTCCTCGATGTCAATCTCCACCGGGCAAGCAGCGTGACAGATACGGCAGAACGTTTTCTTCGTCTCGAGCATCTGAACATCGTAGTTGCGGGCTGCCGCCCGCGCCCATAGGTGCCGCCTCGCAACGAGGTTCGCCGAGACTGTCACCGCGCTGCGCGAGACTGCGGCTATGGCATTTGGTGAACAGTCAGGCCCCCCGGCAACACACCGACAGGTGAAGGACCTCCTTGAGTTGCTCCAGAATGCCGGTCACGTCGACTTTCGCGACGCACGTGGACCCATGGGCTTCACCCAGCGCCAAGCAGGTGGCAAGTTCACCAACGGCGAGGCCCAAGCATTCATCGATCAGCTCCAGGAAGCCGAGCACGCAGGCGCCGATGCCCCTCCACCCACCCCGGCGCCGAAACTGTCCAAGACCGAACAAGCCCTGCGCAAGATTCGCCCCGAGCTCCTGGCCGCCGAGCTGCAACGCCGCGGCTGGATCGTCGCCGAACCCTGATGGAAGCAGTGCGCCGATGCAACCTCTCGACCACCTGTTGGCAGAGGTACGAGCGTGCACAGTCTGCGCGGCCTCGCTGCCCAGCGGCCCACGCCCGATCGTGCAGGTCGGCGCCGGTGCGCCGGTCGTCATCATTGGGCAGGCACCGGGCCGACGGGTCCACGAATCTGGAATCCCCTGGGACGACCCCAGCGGTAACACGCTCCGCGACTGGCTGGGTCTGACGGCCGCTGAGTTCTACGACGACCAAATCGTGGCGCTCATACCAATGGGCTTCTGCTACCCCGGGGCGGCCGCGTCGGGCGACAATCCCCCACGGCCCGAGTGCGCACCGCTCTGGCACGACAAACTACTCGCCCAGGTCGCGCGAGATCGGCTGGAGATCATCATCGGCACCTATGCCCAAGCTCGCTACATCGAGAACCGGGCAAAGACCCTCACCGAGACCGTCGCCCAGTGGCAAGACCATCTGCCCGAGCGCATCGTGCTCCCCCACCCTTCGCCACGTAATCGTCACTGGCTGACCAAGAACCCGTGGTTCGAGGCCGAGATGCTCCCCGCGGTGAAGACCCGCGTCGCCCAGGTGCTGGGTCGCTAGGCGTTCAGCGCACCGCCCAATAGGCCTCGCTACTGCGCTTGGCCCGGCTGAAGACCACCTGGTAGAGCTGCATGACGCGCACACGGAAGCCCGCGGCTGCGCCGTTCAGGTAGTAGTCCCAAGTGCGGCGGAACCGCTCGTCATAGTGCGGTATCTCGTCCCAGCGCTCGGAGATGTTTCTCTGCCACTGCATCAATGTTCGGTCGTAGTCCGGTCCAAAGTTGTGCACATCTTCGATCGCCCACGCCGAGCCTGCGGCCTTGGCGATCTGGCCTAGCGAGGGCAAAACCCCGCCCGGAAAGATGTACTTCTCGAACCACGGGTCGCCGGATTTCTTCCAGTCGTTCGAAGCAATCGTGTGATGCAACATCAGCCCATCGGGCCCGAGCAGACGCTCACAGCTGTTGAAGAACGTGGCCAAATTACGTGGGCCAACATGCTCCATCATGCCAATCGAGGTGATGCGATCGAACTGCCCCTCGACCTCGCGATAGTCGAGTTGCTCGATCTGAACGGGGAGACCAGCGCAGCGCTGCCGAGCAAGCTGGACTTGTTCGATGGCCGGCGAAATCCCCGTGACGTTTACCCCGTAGTGCTCTGCCGCAAACTGGGCGAACCCACCCCAGCCGCATCCGATATCGAGCAGCTGCATCCCAGGTTCCAGATCCAGCTTCCGACAGATCAGGTCGAGCTTGGCCTCTTGTGCGGTGTCAAGGTCGTGCGCGTCGCGCCAGTATCCGCACGTATAGATCATCCGCTTGTCAAGCATGCGCTCATAGAGATCGTTGCCGATGTCGTAGTGAGCTTGTGCGTTCTTGCGCGCCCGGAGCTTCGTCTGCTGGTTCTGGATCGCGGCCTTAGCCATCATCGCGACAATCTGCGGGCTTGGTCGGATCATGGACCGCAGGTCGGCAGCCTGGACGACGGCAAGAAACTCATCGAGTTGGTTCGCGTCCCACCAGCCGTCTTGGTAGCTCTCGCCCAATCCGAGTTCACGGTCGCGCATGACCCGTTCCCACAGTCGGTCGTCGTGAACCTGGATGTCCTGAGGCGCGTCGCCGCCGATGGTCACCCCGGCGCGCGCCAAGAGTTTGGTTGCTGTCGCTGTTGCATTACTCATCTTGTTTCGTCCCTCTGGCCATCCCCGCAGACGGCCCACGAGGGGAAGTACAGCAGCCTTCGGCTCTTTCGTCACGTTGAGAGCACGATTGCCTACGGCTCAGGCCGCCGGCGCGAGCGCTTGCAGGGGCCCGCGAGCGGCCAGTTCGGCAGCCTGGTCTTCGATTGCCGCCGCCAGCTGCTTTTGGAGTTTGACGAACTCAGCTATGGGCGGCAACTGGCTCCGACGCTCGGTCAAAGAGTTCGGATGATGTGGACGCGACGAGCGCGTCGAACGCGTCGTTCACGACGCCGCTGGAGCGTCGCTGAGCAGTAATCGTCTCTGCGGCCGCACACACCCACACCCTCCGCTTGCGACGACTTCATCCAGCAGGCCCCAACGGTGGAGCTGCACCGGCGCAGCGTGCACCGACAGCGACGACGTCCGCCGAGACGTGTTTGGAATCTACAGATCTGGGGGCAAACACCTGATTGATGGCCATGATCTCGTCCTTTGTTCGAGCGCTCGTGCGCTGAACATCACGATGAACGACCTGGGGCGTGGATACTCGGAGACCATGTGGTGAGTTATGGAGAACTGATGGACCGCCTCGGCAAGTCGGTCGGGTTCGGCGGCCCAACAAGCAGCGAGCTGCCTTGAACGCGGCCTGCAGCCGATTCAGGCGGGCAACTCGACGATGGTTACCGTGCCGGCGGAACCGTCGACGGTGATTAGTGCTCCGTCGGGGATGCGCTGAGCGGCCTGATGCACGCTACAAGCGCACGGCAGTCCGAATTCTCGGCTCACGATGACTGCATGGCTGAGCGGCGCACCAACATCGACCACAACGCCGGCGGCAGGCACGAACAGCGGGGTCCACGCCGGATCGGTGACCGGCGCTACCAAGATCTCACCCGTCTCCAGCCCGCGTGAATCGGTGGGGTTGAGGATGACCCGAGCGCGCCCTGTGGCTACACCAGGACTCCCCGCAGCACCGTGAAGAACCTCGCCGACATGGACGGGCTCGGCAGAGCTCGTGCGTAACGCCCATTCCGACAATGGCGGCGCGACACCATCGATGATGAATGGATCCTGGAGGTCGGCCAACGCCTCAAAATTTACCTTTCGCTCGCGGAGCAACACCGAGAACGATCCTGGATCTAATACGAATGCGTCGAGTTCGGCATCGAGTAGCAGGAACACATCACGGGCTTCGTCGACAACGCCCACCTCGGCCATTCGGCGTCCGAGCTCGTACATCGGCAATCTGATCTCGTGAACCGCCATCATCTCACTCAACTTCGTGCGCTCGCGGGCCCCGACGAAGATCCTGGACATACGCATGCCCAGCTCGAGCGTGGCCAAGGCTTCGTCGTTGTCGCCAAGCGCGGCGCGAGCCTCGCTTTCTGCGGCGATCCGGTCTGCAACGGCGCGCTCGTGGCGGGCGGCCGGCGCAAGGTCGTCGTGGGCGCCGCGCATGGCATCGGCGGCGACCAACACCGGCCCGGCGTCGATCTCCCAGCTGGGGTTGGCAGGGTCCCATTCACCGGGACCGCGCGCTCCGTGCTCGCGCTGGAACTCGGCCAGCGCGACCTCGAATTCGTCGGAGTCGGGGTCCATACGGCTCAGGTTCCAGATGGCCTGCGCCGGAGGAGCCGAGTCGATGCCCCCGAGGCCCGAGATAAGTCGACCGGGCAAACTCGGGTCAATCCCACCGCAAAGCTCGCCCAAGATTCCCGGACCGATCGCCGACGCCGTCCCGAAGAGGTAATAGGGCTCGAACAGCTCGCGGATGACCGCCGTCATGGACCGGGCACGGGCAACCAGCTCGGCCTCCGTGGCCGATGCGAGGTCGGGCCGGTCGGCGCGAACCGACAGAATCATGGCCCGGTCCTCGGCGAGCTCGGCAGGGTCTTCGGTGGCACCCATGAAACCTGCCATGGTCGCTTCGATTGCGGCTTCCAGCTGGGGTGCTTCGTCGCCATCTTGAGCCACATATGGAGGAACGTCGGGATGGTCGCCGAGGAAGGCTGTGTCCATCATCTCAGCCGACATTCCTGGGCTCCGCACCCCCA
Organism: Acidimicrobiia bacterium; assembly: GCA_963854265.1. Taxonomy (GTDB): domain Bacteria; phylum Actinomycetota; class Acidimicrobiia; order Acidimicrobiales; family UBA8592; genus CAWKYX01. The sequence continues at coordinate 3,166 of CAWKYX010000138.1, read as the reverse complement.
CCAGTCGGATCAACGACGCGTTGAGATAGACGTAACCGCCCATGCAGCCGATGTAGTCGGGGCGACCGGGGTCGGTCTCGGACGGCACGAACGTCCCGGAGCGGTGACACCCGTCGGCCCAACCTTTGGCAACGCCGCCACCCCAGACCAGGTCCCAACCAATGGGACTGCACGGGGTCGGCATGATCTCACCGGCGTTGGCCCGGGTGTAAAGCGGAAACCGTGCACTCGGTTCCCAATCGGTTATCCAGCGGTCGCTCATGTGAAGTCTCCTCGGACATGGTCGTCAAGGGACTTGGCGGTCAAGCCACACCCCTCACAGTGTCCGGCATTTCTACCACTCGCCGAACCAGACATTCGGGCTTTGCCGCAATTGAACGTGCGTTCATATTTCGCTACGCTCGGCTGGGCAGCGCACTATCTTTGTTGCCTGCCGCGAACGACGAGATCGAGGGACCATGCCCGACCTGCGACCACCAATTCCTGACGTCTCAGCGCTATCGCGCCTGGACGGCCAAACCGCCGTCGTCACCGGCGGCGCAAGCGGCATCGGACGAGCAACTGCGCATGCTCTGGCCCAGGCCGGAGCAAACGTCGTAATCGTGGACCTCGATGCCGATCTCGCCAACGAGACCGCAGCTGAGGTCGACGGGGTCGGCTTTGCTGTCGATGTGACCGACGAAACCGCTGTCGTGAACCTCTTTGCAGGCCTGGATTCATGTGGTGTTCTGGTGACATGCGCCGGACGCTCACTCCGAGCGCCGAGCCTCGAGACTTCGATGGCCGATTGGCACGCCGTCGTCGACCTCAACCTCACCGCGACTTTCCTGTGCGCACGCGAGGCAGCACGCCACATGGTTGACACCGGCGGAAGCATCATCGCGATGGCCTCCATCATGGGTCACGTCGGCGGATCGGTGTTCCCCAACCCCGCCTATCACGCCAGCAAGGGAGGCGTCGTTAACCTGGTGCGCGCCCTCGCTGTCGAGTGGGCAACACACGCGATTCGCGTCAACGCCGTCGCTCCCACCTTTGTCGAGACCCCGTTCATCCAACCGGTGTTCGATCAGCCTGATGTGGTCCAGTCGATCCTCGACAGGACTCCGCTGGGACGTATGGCAACGGCAACAGACGTGGCCGCCGCCGTGCTCTATCTCGCGAGCCCGGCATCGGCCATGGTCACCGGCAGCAGCCTGGCGGTCGACGGCGGCTGGCTCGCCCAGTAGCGCCACGGCCAAGCGGCCCTGTGGGCGTCGCTACTCGGCGCGCCCGATTGACTCGAGGCTCGAGCCACTGCTCCGCTTCGAGGTACCGGCGGTCTTGAGCCGGCGCTCGGTCATGCGCCAACCTTCAGGTGTCCGGGTCCAACGATCGTGATACTGAGCGCGAAGGGTGTAGTCCTCGCCGCCGTCGGCGGGACGATGCCACGCGTGGAGATAACAGAGCACCCGAGCGTCGTCGGCGCCCTCGAAATCAATCTCGATGTTGCTGATGTAGTGGTGGGTAGCGGCGTAGCGAGCCACCGATGGCGTCAGCATGGCCTCGATATTGTCCCGGCCGACCGTCCAATCGTCGTCGCCGTAGAACGTGATTCGGCCATCTTCGGTGAAGATCTCGACCTGCTTGTCAACGCGGTTCAGATCGACCCAACGGGTGTACCAGTGCAACCCGTCAGTGATGGCTTGGCGGTCGAGGATTTGCTGGATCGCTTCGTCGGTCATGCACAAATCCTGCCACGACTTCTCGAGCGGCGCATGAACCCCGGGTCACGGCTCGATCGATCCCCGATGTCGTGCTTCGCCCAGAGCGAAGCCGTCTCGGCCATCACGACACAACACCAACGCAGCGACGGAACAGCAGCTGAACACTCTCGATTGCGGTTGCGGGTCGAACGTCATGGAAACACGGCCAGACATAGCCGTGAAGGAGATATTCGACGACAACGTCGGGATCGAGCCCGGTCAGGTCGAACTCATCGGCAACCACTCCCCCGGCGATGACAGCAGCCAAAGGTCGTCGCGCCTCGATGAGTGGTTCGTCGGTGTCTGATCGCTGGTCGGGAGCTCCTCAACGCCGTCGTGGTCAACACGGAAATGGCCCGCAACCAGGTGACTGGCGCTTCGCATGGCTTTCTCACTGCCGAATCCATCGTCCACACGATCGCTGCCAAGCGCTGGGCCGCCGTGGGGTGAAGACCGCGACAGTGCCCCCGGCAGTTTGGGTTGAGTGGTCCGCTGCGACTCAGCGGATCACGATCGGGTCCAACCCGTCCCACGTGGGAGCGGCGCTGGCGCGCTCGACGCGAGAGGCCAAACCATCCATGGGGATATCGGCGATCTCGATCACTTGGCCGTGGCCATCAGCGAGGTAAGCAAAGTCGACCCCTCCGATCACGCCAGTCAGGACGATGTCCAGTCCGGTCGCGAGCAGATGTGCGAGCGCCGCTGGATAGTCGGCGGGATAGAAGCACACGTGTTGAGCTCCAACCCCCGAGTGGGCGGCAAAGTCGGTGTACATCGAGGCCGGTCCGCCGGGCTGGGCAATGAGCTCGATCTCGATACCGCCCGAGTAGGCGGTGGCGATCGAGAGTTTGAGGTCCATCGATGTCCCCAGATAAGTGCACTCGTCGAACGTAATACCGTGCTTGACCCGCCACGGCCCGATACCCAACCGCTCGACCCAACTCTGCGCGGCCGCTTCGATGTCAGCCACGATGTAGCCGACCTGGCGCACCGGCCCCAGCAGCCGCCGGACCTCTCCCGTTGCTTGTTCGCTCACCGGCCAACAGTACCGCAACGCCCAACCCCCACTCACAACCTGTCCACAACCAGTGACGGTCGGTGCCAGGCACCAGCCGTCACCCGCTCAACACAAACCCCTGATGGTCGGTGCCATGCGCGGTGTCAGGGGTCCGGGCAGCTTTGTCAGGAACGGCACACGCTCTGAACTTGTCCACAACCAGTGACGGTCGGTGCCTGGCACCAGCCGTCACCCGCTGAACACAAACCTCACACTGGCCTCGCGTCGTGCCGAGCCAGTAGTTTCGGACCCATGACAACCCACTGGCAATCGAAGATCACCCCCGAGGTGATCGAGCAGTATTGGCAAGATGGCGTCGTCCACGTTCCCCAACTCGTCGAGCAGCCGTGGTTGGACCTGATCGCCG
>CAWKYX010000137.1:0-9146 GCA_963854265.1 Acidimicrobiia bacterium | reverse complement strand
CGCGCGATGGGGGTGTCAGGGGCGTCATGGGAAATCATCAGGCGTGTCTGCTTTGGCTTCGTCGGCTTGGCGGTGTCAGCTGACATGATGGCGTCATGACTGCGATCAAGCTCGATGGTGAAGTGTTGGCGGCCCAGGTCAAACAGGATCTCCAACTGCGCATTGATGCGCTCAAAGTCTCTGGTGTCACCCCAGGGCTCGGCACGATTTTGGTGGGCGATGACGGGCCATCGCAGAACTATGTGGCGATGAAACACCGCGACTCAGAGGCCCTTGGCATGCACTCTCGCGAGGCCGTGCTCGGCGCAGACGCGACACAGGCCGATATTGACGCGGCAGTCGACGACTTCAATGCTGACGGCGCGGTCCACGCCTACATCGTGCAATACCCGTTTCCCAAGGGTCTCGACTACGAGGCAGCCCTCATGGGTGTCCTGCCTCACAAGGACGCTGACGGCCTGCACCCAGTAAACCTGGGTCGGCTGGTCCAAGGTGTGGACGCCCCTATCGCGTGTACGCCGGCAGGTATTCAGATGATGCTTGAGCACTACGACGTAACCATCGCGGGCCGCCACGTTGTGATCGTCGGCCGCGGCCTGACCATCGGGCGACCTCTAGCCAACCTGTTGTCGCTCAAGATGCACAACGCAAACGCTGCGGTGACCGTGGTCCACACCGGGGTGAAAGACATCGGCCCCTATACCCGCCAGGCCGACATCCTCATCGCCGCCGCCGGCGCACCCCGCATGATCACGAGGGACATGGTGAAACCTGGCGCCGCGGTGGTTGCCGCCGGCGTCAGCTTCGAAGGCAAGAAACTGGTGTCCGATGTTGATGATGACGTTGCCGAAGTTGCCGGCTGGCTCTCGCCGCGCATCGGTGGTGTCGGGCCGATGACGCGGGCTCTTCTGATGGCCAACACCGTCGCGGCAGCCGAGAAAGCCACCGCCTAGGCATCGCTGTCGCGGCAGCGACGTGTTGACGTCACCCCTTGGCAGGTTCCTGAGCCCTGAGCTGTGAAGCCTGAAGCAAGGGGGAGAGGCTCCAGCGGGAATAACCGCGGCGAAGCTCGCCATCTCGTCGTATGATCGAAGCCGATATGGCCGACAAGATTACGATCAACGCCGACTCCACCCTCAACGTGTCGGACAACCCGATCATCCCCTTCATCGAAGGCGATGGCACCGGTATGGACATCTGGCCCGCGGCCAAACTCGTCCTCGATGCTGCCGCCGCGAAGTATGGCAAGACCATCGAATGGATGGAAGTGCTCGCCGGCGAGAAGGCATTCAACGAGACAGGCGACTGGCTTCCCCAAGAAACCGTCGACAAGTTCCAGGAATACCTGATCGGCATCAAGGGCCCCCTCACCACACCGATCGGCGGCGGCTTCCGCAGCCTCAACGTTGCGCTGCGCCAGCTGCTCGACCTGTACGTATCTTTGCGCCCGGTCCGCTGGTTCGAGGGTGTGCCCTCGCCGGTCAAGCGCCCCGAGCTGGTTGACATGGTGATCTTCCGTGAGAACACCGAAGACATCTACACCGGGATCGAGGCCGAGGCCGGTACCCCTGAAGCAGCCCGTCTCCGCGAGATGATCCGCGAGGTCTTCGGTCGCGAGATCCGTGAAGACTCCGGTATCGGCATCAAGTCGATCTCCAAGACTGGCAGCCAGCGCCTTCAGCGAGCCGCTCTCGAATACGCGGTCAAGAAGGGCCGCAAGTCTGTGCACTGGGTCCACAAGGGCAACATCATGAAGTTCACCGAGGGTGCCTTCATGAACTGGGGCTACGAGCTCGTTCGCGAAGAGTTCAGCGATGTTGCTGTTGCGTGGGACGACTGCGGCGGCGATCCGGGTGACAAGGTGCTCGTCCGAGACACCATTGCCGACGTCGCCCTCCAGCAAGTGCTCACCCGCCCGACTGAGTTCGACGTCATCGGTACCATGAACCTCAACGGCGACTACCTCTCCGACGCCTTGGCTGCCCAGGTCGGCGGGATTGGCATCGCACCTGGTGCAAACATCAACTACGTCACGGGCCACGGGATCTTCGAGGCCACGCACGGGACGGCCCCCAAGTACGCAGGCAAGGACATGGTCAACCCGTCATCGGTGCTGTTGTCGGGCGTGCTCATGTTCGAACACCTCGGCTGGCAAGAGGCTGCCGACGACATCATCGCTGCTGTCGAGCAGACCATCGGCGACAAGGTAGTGACCTACGACTTCGCTCGCCTCATGGAGGGCGCCACCGAAGTCAAGTGTTCGGAGTTCGCGCAGGCCATCGCCGATCGCCTGTAGCCCTCCCATTGGTTTTGATTGAAGGCGTCGGTTCAGCCGGCGCCTTTGTCGCTTAGGGGATCTCGGAATCTTCCCCTCTGGTGGCTCCACCCCTGGGTAGCGTGGGGGGCTGTGCCTGAGACCGTATTGGAAGCCGACGAGCTCACGACCAGCGAGGTGTTCCGCCGTGGCGGCCGCCTCCTGGGCCGGTCCTTGCGCGCCATGCCGGGCTCGCACGCCATTGCGCTCACGGGCGCAGCTATTTTCTCGGTCGCCGTGGTAGCTCTCGCACGCGTGTTGGGGTGGGTCACCGACGAGGTGATCGTGCCTGGCCTCGACGAGGGTGGTGTCAGTAACCGGCGGGTCTGGGCCGGGGTTGGACTCATCCTGGCTGTCGGTGCGTTTCGGGGTCTGGGCGCCGTCCTGCGTCGCTACTTCCTCGCCCGAGCCCGCTACGGCACTGAGACCCAATGGCGCCGAGCGCTGTTCGAGCAGTACCTCCGCCTCCCAATGTCGTTCCATCAGTCCCGGCCGACCGGTGAGTTGCTCGCCCACTCCGACAACGACGTCACGGTGGCAGCGACCATGTTGATGCCGTTCGCCTTCGCCGCTGCTTCAGTGGTGCTGGTCGTTGTCTCCCTCGTCAGCCTGACGTTGATACATCCGCTCCTGTCGCTCATCGCCGTGGTGCTCTTCCCGGTGCTCGCGACGATGAATCACTACTACACCCGCAAAGTCCATGCACCAGCCGCTGAGGCACAGCGCGCTGTTGGACAGGTCTCTTCCATTGCCCACGAGAGCTTCGATGGGGTCATGGTTGTCAAGGCGCTGGGCCGAGAGCGCGCCGAGGTCGACCGGCTTCGTGTCGCAAGCACGGAGCTGCGCGACCGCCGGGTCGATGTGGGGCGCTTGCGTGCGCTGTTCGAACCGGTCATCGATGCATTGCCCAACCTCGGGGTTGTTGGACTCCTGGGCATTGGGGCATGGCTGGTCGACCAGGACTCGATCACCATTGGCGACCTCGTGGGGGCTATGGCCCTTTTCAGTCTTTTGGCGTTTCCTATGCGGATAGTCGGCTTCTTCCTCGAGGAGATGCCTCGGTCTGTGGTGGCGCTGGAGCGGGTCGACAGTGTCCTCGATGTCCCCACGCCACCCATCGCTGGTGGCGAACGTGTGCTTGAACCCGGTCCGGTCGGTGTGGGCTTCTCCTCTGTCCGGGCCGGCTATGACGGCATCGTTGTCCTCGACGACGTCACCTTCGAGGTCGCCGCCGGCGAAGCTGTGGCTCTGGTCGGGGCCACCGGCACTGGCAAGTCGACTATCGCCGCCACACTCGCCGCGTTGCACCCGCCCATTTCTGGGACAGTGTCGATCGGGTCGATCTCCGTCGACGAGTTGACGGTGGATGACCGAACCTCCGCCCTGGCGCTCGCGTTTCAGGACACGTTTTTGTTCGCAGACACCATCCTCGAGAACGTCGTGTTGGCTCGACCCGTAACCGAAGACGAAGCTCGCGAAGCGTTGCGCCTGGCGGGTGCGCTCGATTTCGTAGAGCAGATGCCGCAGGGAATCAGGACGGTCGTTGGCGAGCGTGGGGTCACCCTCTCCGGCGGGCAGCGTCAGCGGGTCGCGCTTGCGCGAGCCTTGGCGGGCCGACCGCGGGTCCTTTTCCTCGACGATGCCACCGCAGCCGTCGACCCTGTTGTCGAGGCTCGAATCCTCGAGAACCTGCGGGCCAAGCTCGATCTGACGCTACTCATCGTCGCCCATCGTCTCTCCACGATTCAGCTGGCCGACCGCATCATTTTCTTGGCCGATGGTCGGATCGCTGCAACGGGTAGCCATCAAGAGCTCCTGTCGGTGCCTGCATACGCCGCGCTCGCACAGGCCTACGAGGACGAGGCCTCATGAGCGAAGAGCGGGGGGGCTCCCTCGATGCCGAAGGCGGCGACATTGGGGCACTCACCGTCCTTCGGCGCGGTGTCGCGGCCAGCCCTGAGCTCCGACGGGGATTCGCGATCACGCTAGCCATGGCGCTTTGTATGGCTGTCGGGCGTTTGACCATCCCGATCTTGATCCAACTGATCCTGGATCGAGGCCTTCGGGACGGGTATCGGCCAGGATTCGTGTACACCGCATGCCTCCTGGCGGTCGTCGTGATCCTCGTGCTCGCAGTCGTGAGCCGCTTCACGTATCTTCGTTTGGTCCAGGTAGCCGAGACGACGCTGATGGAGTTGCGCCAGCGCACGTTCGCCCATATTCACAAGCTCAGCCTCGCCGATCACACCGACAGCAGGACCGGTGTACTGACCGCCCGTGTCACCAGCGACGTCGAGACACTCGCTCAATTCGCGCAGTGGGCCGCGATGGCATGGGCCATCGACACGGTGGTCATTGTTGCGACGCTGTGTGTGATGGCCTTCTACAACTGGGTGCTCACCCTTGTTGCGGTAGCAATCTATTTGCCACTGGTCGCGATTCTGAGATGGCTTCAGAGACGTCAGTTCCGGGCCTACGAGGGCGTCCGGACCCGCGTCGCCACAACGATGGGGGCAGCCGCAGAAGCGGTTCAAGGCGCCGGTGTGATCCGGGCCTATGGATACCGCGAGGTTGTCGAAGATCGACTCGAGGATGCCAACCAGCAGCAATTCACCAGCCAGACAGAGGCGTTCAAGTTCTTTGCCTGGCTTGCGCCCATCACAGACGGCTTTGCTGCGCTCGCACTCAGCTTGGTGGCGGCTGTCGGTGTCTGGTGGGGTGATGATCTCGGGTTGACTTCGGGCGAGCTCATCGCATTCCTTTTCCTCTTGACGATTCTGTTGACGCCGATCGCCGAGATCGGCGAGATCCTCGATCAGACCCAGACGGCGCTGGCTGGTTGGTGGAAGATCTTGCAGGTCCTCGACGTGCCGATCGAGGTCCCCGAGCCACTCGGGGGTGTGGTCTTGGCTTCGGGTCCCCTCGGCCTTGATCTGGATGACGTCACGTTCGCGTATCGGACTGGCGGGCCTGTCCTGACCAACGTGAGTCTCACGATTCCAGCAGGAACCAATGTGGCCGTTGTTGGCGAGACTGGATCCGGCAAGAGCACGTTGGCCAAACTCCTCGTTCGTCTGGCCGATCCCTCCAGCGGCACGATTCGGATCGGCGAAGTCGACATCCGCGAGGTTGATGCCGCGTCTCGTCGCTCGGCGCTGCGCATCGTTCCTCAGGACGGATTTCTGTTCAACACCAGCCTGGGTGAGAACGTGGCATACGGCCGCGAAGGAGCGACCCGGGAAGATGTGTTGGCGGCCTTCGAACGTTTGGGCCTTGAGTCTTGGGTGGCCTTGTTGCCCCATGGTCTGGAAACCCAAGTGGGGGAGCGGGGTGAGCAGATGTCGGTTGGGGAGCGCCAGTTGGTCGCGTTGGCTCGCGCCCAACTGGCAGACCCCGGGGTCTTGGTACTGGACGAGGCGACCAGCGCTGTCGACCCCGAGACCGAGGTTGCACTGACCTCGGCGCTCGAACGCCTGTCTGCCGGCCGGACCACGATCTCGATTGCGCACCGTTTGAGCACAGCCGAGCGTGCAGACCTCATCGTCGTTTTCGATGCGGGCCAGATTGTCGAGCAAGGCTCGCACGATGAACTGGTTGCACTGGGTGGCCGATACCGGGCGCTGTACGAGTCCTGGATTGGAAACACACGCTCCTCAGCCTGATTGGGGCTGGCTGGTGTTGGCGGTTGTCTACCCGCGCCATCCAGTAGCACCGAGCATCGCCGTCAGACGGTCTGCAAGCTGCGAATCCCAGCGCACAACATCTCGACCAGGTGATCGAAGTTGTCGTCGAGATCGTGGGGGTCGGAATGGCCATCGCCCGACTCAAGATGAGCGAACCCGTGGAATGCGCTGCGCAGTGAACGAGCAGCGTGTACTCGATGGTCGGCATCGAGGTTGAAGCCCAGCAGGGACTGGATTAATGATGTCGACCGCTCGCTCGACTGCGTTCTCCAGCTCGGCGTCGCCCGAACCCGGGTGGCGATCTGTCGCGGCGTAGATCCCCGGGTGGTCCCGCACCATCGATCGCCATGCGTGGCCCAGGGCCCGAACCGCGGAATCTCCGGAGACGCCAGCCGCCGCTTCCGTGAGATCGTTGGCCAGTATCTCGCGACCCGAGATCCCGAGGCTGCCGATGAGATCGTCGTATCCGTCCACGTGCCGATATAACGCTGGTTGACGAACGCCGAGTTCGTCGGCCACACGGGTGAGCGTGAGGGCATCGAGTCCTTCGCTATCGGCAAGCGAGCAAGCCGCGGCTACGACCTTGCCTTTGTCAAGGGGAGCTAGCGCCATGCCTGCCTTTATGTCGAGTAGTCAGTGGATACCACGATCGTCTTGTGCACGCCCTCATGCGTTAGGCGGTCTGCAAGCTGGCGATCACAGCCACGTTCACGATGTCATCGACCGAACAACCTCGCGACAGATCGTGCAGGATGCCACCGAGGCCCTGCAGCAAGGGCCCCATCGCGGTTGCACCACCAAGCCGCTCGGTGATCTTGTACGCAATGTTGCCGGAGTCGAGGTCAGGGAACACGAACACGTTCGCTGAGCCTGCCACGGGCGATCCAGGAGCCTTTGTCTCGGCGATGCCGGGCACCCACGCCGCGTCGAATTGAAGCTCACCATCGACGGCCAGGTTGGGCTCGAGCAATCGCACTTTGGCGGTGGCCTCGACGACTTTGTCGACCCGAGGATGGGAGGCCGATCCTTTGGTCGAGAACGACAGCATTGCGACACGAGGCTCATCACCGGTGAGTTGACGGAACGTTCGCGCGCTCGCCACGGCAATGCCCGCGAGCTGTGTTGCATCGGGATCGGGGATCACCCCGCAATCGCCGTAGACGATTGCACGACCGTCGGGCAGCACAAAGAGGAACGAGCTACTGACGGCCGGCGCGTCGGGCGCGGTGCCGAGCACTCGAAGACCGGCTGTGATCACATCTGCGGTCGAGCGGCTGGCTCCGGCCACGCAGCCGTGCGCCCAGCCGGACTTCACCAAGACAGCTCCGATGACCAGCGGGTCGGCCAGGTCAACCGCTCGTCCACGCTCGGCCAACATCGCCACCAAGGCCTCTGTTGTCTTGGCGACTCGGGGATCGTCCACCTGTTCCAAGGCCACGACGTCGGTCCCCACAACTACGGCATCGGCCAGGCCATCGCGGCGCAGGCGCTCTGCCGCCGAAGCTGCGCGCCCGTCGCCAGCGTCGGCCAGCACGATGCGTTTCGGGGCGAGACGTGCTTGTTCGTACCAGCTATCGAGCAGGGCCATTCCGACAATGGTGGCTCGATCACCCCATGCCGCGCCAAAGAATGAGTTTGGCCCCTGTCGCGGCAATCAGTGATGGCGAGCTAATCCGACCTTCGGCGCTTCCCTTGTGAAGCGCGGTCCGAGGTGTCGCCGCGCACCGTCGGGTGTGCAGTCATGTCACCGCCTCCTCGAGGTGAGTCCGACGAAAAAGGCCAATATGCAGCGGTCAGATCATCGCGATGTCATCGCTATTTGCCCCGCGACGCTGTCTCTCGTGCTTGGGTCGCGATTCTCTTCCTGATGTGCGAGTGGTCGTCACGGACATGTCGGTGGCTACCATTTGCTCGCCATCTCGAAACTGAGGAGTTTCCCCGTGAGCAAGAGTCCCGTTCGTGTCACCGTGACCGGTGGCGCAGGCCAGATTGGCTACGCCCTGTTGTTCCGCATCGCCAGCGGCCAGATGTTGGGGCCGGATCAGCCGGTCGTCCTGCAACTTCTCGAGATCACGCCGGCGCTCGGCGCCCTCGATGGCGTGCACATGGAACTCGACGACTGCGCGTTCCCCTTGCTCGAAGGAGTCGTCAAAACCGATGACGCCAATGTCGCCTTTGCCGACTCCGACTACGCCCTCTTGGTTGGAGCGATGCCCCGCAAGGATGGGATGGAGCGCGCCGACCTCCTTCAGGCCAACGGCGGGATCTTTGGTCCCCAGGGCAAGGCCATCAACGATCAGGCCAGCCGCGGCATCAAGGTCCTCGTGGTCGGCAACCCTGCCAACACAAACTCGCTGATCGCCCAGGCATCGGCACCCGATATTAATCCTGCGCGATTCACCGCCATGACCCGTCTCGATCACAATCGGGCTTCCACACAGGTGGCCCAAAAGCTGGGTGTCGCGGTCAGCGACGTGAAGAAGATGACCATCTGGGGCAACCACTCAGCGACCCAATACCCCGACCTCTTCCATTGTGAAGTCAACGGGCAGAGCGCCGCTGATGCAGTGAACGATCAGGCATGGCTCGAAGACGACTTCATTCCCACCGTCCAAAAGCGCGGTGCCGCCATCATCAAGGCCCGCGGTGCATCGTCGGCAGCTTCCGCCGCAAACGCAGCCATCGACCACATGCATGACTGGGTGCTTGGTAGCCCCGATGGCGACTGGGTGTCGATGGCGATCCCATCCGACGGTAGCTACGACGTTCCCGAGGGCATCATCTCGTCCTTCCCCGTCACCTGCGCGAATGGCGAATATTCCATCGTGCAAGGCCTCGACATCGACGACTTCAGCCGCTCGAAGATCGACGCCTCCGCCACCGAGCTCGTCGAAGAACGCGACACGGTCCGTAGCCTCGGCCTGATCTAGCGCGAGCTTGCCCGCCATGCCTTCGGCCGATTTTGGCGGGTTCGCTTCACGCTTGTTGTTGCCGCTATCGCAGCGTCGTCGGCTAACGCCTCCTTTGGCTGCTCTGCGGATTTTCTGTTGAGTTGGGGTCTGGGTGGGTTCAAGTGGTGATGGCCACACTTTGAGGTGTGGGGTTCCACCGGTCAGTTCGTGATACGGGCATGATGCCCGTTGTTCACA
>CAWKYX010000136.1:0-9207 GCA_963854265.1 Acidimicrobiia bacterium | reverse complement strand
TTCGGTGGCCAACGTGCCCTCGGCGCCCGATTGTCGAACCAAGAATCCGACGTCCTCGAGTTCGGGCAACCGGTTGAGCTCTTGGGCGGGTTCGACCCCGAGACGCCGGGTCAGCCAGTCAGCGGTACCATCCGAGACCCGAATGAACGGTCCGGCAACGAAGCTGTAGAACCGAAAGGCCGGAGCGAGGAGCTTGGCGGTGGCTTCTGGCCGGGCGATGGCAACGTTCTTTGGAACGAGCTCGCCCACGACCATCGTGAACACCGTGGCCAGCACGAGTGCGACGACGATGGACACGCCGCGCGACGCGCCCTCGCCAACTGCGGACTCGATCAGCGGCTCGATCATCGACCCCGCCACGGGCTCGGCAATGAACCCCAGCACAACGGCGGCAACGGTGATCCCCAGCTGTGCTCCTGACAGCTGAAACGACAGGTCACCGAGCAGCTTCAACACGCCCTGGGACGCGCGGCTGCCATCGTCGGCTTCTTGTTGGATGCGCGTACGGTCTGCCGCGACGAAGGCAAACTCGGCAGCAACGAAGAAGGCAGTCGCCGCGATCAGCGCGGCAACACCCAGCAATCCAAGCGTGGTGTCTATTCGGTCACCATCCGCGCCATCAGGATCACCACACTAGTGGACGCGCCGGCAGTCTGAACCTCGATTCACTGGGTTTCGAACGCAAGGCCAATGCCTTGGCGGCGGTATAGTTCGGGACCCTGATCACCGATCCAACCACCAGTGTCGGAGACGCCGACTTCGAGCCCGTCGCCGAACTCTCGCGCCACGCGCCTCCCCGCTCGTCGATCGACCCCGATACCGAACTCGGCTGGTTCAAGCGGCTGCTGCCCGTGGTTCGCCAACATCGCAAGCCGCTGACGATTGGGGGCATCACCGGAGCGATTGCGCTGGTCATGCAGGTCGCAGTCCCGGCAGTGGCCCGCTCCGCCATCGATGCCACCGACATTGGCGACCGCAGTGAGCTCACTACCTGGATCTTTGTGCTCTTGGGGCTCGCAGCCGGACGTTTCGCGTTCGGCGCGATCTACCGGTACTCGATGTTCGAACTGGCGTGGAACGTCGAGACTGACCTCCGGGCGCTCCTGTATGACCACCTCACCACGCTGTCGTTCTCGTACTACGACCGGACGCAATCAGGTCAGGTGATCTCACGAGCCAACAGCGACATTCGTTCTATTCAGTTACTGCTGGCGTTTGGTCCACTGATCTTGATGAGCGGCATCGCGTTCGTCATTGCATTCGCGTTCATGCTCACCATTCACCTCCCGCTCACCCTGGTGGCACTGTCGACCTTGCCGGGCGTCTACGTGTTTGGCCAGCGCCTACGAAACACGGTCTTCCCACTGACCTGGGTGAGCCAAGCTCGCATGGCCGAACTCGCCACCATCGTCGACGAGAACATCAACGGAACCCGCGTCGTCAAGTCCTTCGCCGCCGAAGAGCGCCAAGTCAACCTGCTCGCTCGAGCCGCCGACCATCTTCGTTGGGCCAACGTTGGCGCCATTTCCGCGCGGGCCAAGTACAACCCGTTCATCGAAGCGTTGCCCCGAGTCGGCATGGCGGGTGTGCTGCTCTATGGCGGTGTGCTCGCCATCAACGGTGAGGTCTCCATCGGCACGCTCTTTGCATTCAACGCCTACGTGATCATGTTGCAGGCTCCGTTTCGCATGTTTGGTTTCGTGCTCCTTCAGGCACAACGCGCTCGGGCGTCGGCGGCGCGCATCTACGAAGTGCTCGACGAGGACCCCGAGATTGCCGATGCGCCTGGCGCCCACGAGCTCAGCGATCCACGTGGCAGCATCGTTTTTAGCGATGTCCACTTCCGCTATCCCAACACCGATCCCACCACCGACCGCAGCGGCGACGACTCCAATGATGCCGTGCGGTCCACCGGCCGACTGCCCGTACTCATCGGACTCAACCTCGCCATCGAAGCCGGCGAGACGGTCGCCATCGTGGGGCGCACCGGAAGCGGCAAGTCCACCATTGCCCGTCTCCTGGCGCGGTTCTACGAGATCGACAGCGGCGAACTGCTCCTCGCCGGCCAGCGGGTTGACCAGGTCACGCTCGCCAGCTTGCGCCACCACATCGGACTTGTCTTCGACGAACCGTTCCTGTTCTCAACGTCGGTCCGCGACAACATCGCCTATGGGCGACCAACGGCGACCATCGACGAGGTGATCGAGGCCGCGACCGCTGCACAGGCGCATGAGTTCATCACCCAGCTGTCCAATGGCTACGACACTGTCGTCGGCGAGCGCGGCTACACGCTCTCGGGTGGACAACGTCAGCGCATCGCGATCGCCCGTACCTTGCTGGAAAACCCACCGATCCTCATTCTTGACGACGCCACCAGCGCGATCGATGTCACCGTCGAATCTGCGATTCATGGTGCGCTGGACGAGCTGCTCCGAGATCGCACGACGGTCCTCATCGCGCATCGACTCTCCACAATCGCCCTTGCCGACCGGGTCGTATTGCTGGAGGACGGCAAGATCGTGGCCGACGGAACCCATCAAGATCTCCTTGCCAACGAGCCGCGGTATGTCCAGATTCTGGCCGAGGCCGACGACGACAGCGACGGGGCTTAGCCATGGGTTTCGGACCTCCGGCCGGCTTCGGCGGCTCCAACTCGGTGACCTCAGCACGAGATGCCGGGTTGCCCCATGCAGGGGTGCCCGGTCATCTCCAGGCCGAGGTCGACGCGGTTCTGGACCTCGAACCCGACCACGGCGACCCAGCCGTCACGTTCGACCACCGCCACCCCCCGACGGCGCCGTTCACCCTTCGATCGTTCCTGTGGCCACACCGGTGGCGCCTCGCCGGCGCCTTGTTGCTTGTCATCATCGAAACGGTCGCGCTGCAGGCCGGCCCGCTGCTGACCCAAATCGGCATCGACGATGGCGTCACGCCCGGCGACAAGTCGGTTCTTGTTGTTGTTGCCATCGTGTACGTCGTCTTCATCATCCTGGGCGGGCTCAACAACTGGGTCCGAATTCGCTACACCGGCAAGATGGGCGAGGACCTCACCCGAGCGCTCAGAGTTCGTGTGTTCACGCACATGCAGCGTCAGTCGCTGGACTTCTACACCAACGAAAAGGCCGGGGTCTTGATGACCCGGATGACCAGTGATGTCGAAGCGCTGTCACAGCTGTTCCAAGAGGGCCTCGTGTCCTTCGCTGTCCAGGGGCTCACCCTGGTGGTCATCACGGTCATCTTGTTCGTGCTCGACCCTGCGCTCGCCGCCATCACGTTGCTCGTCGTCTTGCCGATCACCTTCGTGCTCTCCAACTGGTTCCGACGCAAGTCCGATGCCGCCTATGGCGCGGTCCGAGACCGGATCGCCAATGTCTTGTCGGACCTTCAGGAGAGCCTCGCCGGCATTCGCGTGATCACCGCCCACAACCGCAGACGGCACAACGTGGTGCACCACACCAACGTCGTGGGTGACCACAAGACCGCAAACCTCGACGCCATTCGCGCCGCTTCGATCTACACGCCGGGGACCGAGGCCATCGCGGTCTTGGGCCAGGCGATGATCCTGCTGATTGGTGGCCGCCTGGTAATCGACGGCAATCTTGAGATCGGCGAGCTCACCGCGTTCTTGTTATACCTCGCCGCGTTCTTCGCCCCGATCCAGTCCCTGACCCAGCTCTACAACGGCTACCAGCAGGGCCAAGCCGCAGTGCGCAAACTCCGCGAGCTCCTGGCTACCGAGCCGTCGGTACCAGAGGCCGACGACGCCATCACCCTGCCGCCGATCGAGGGCGCCATCGAACTGCGCAATGTCAAGTTTGGCTACCGGCCCGACACACCAATCCTGCGCGACGTGACCCTCACCTTGGCAGCGGGCGAGAGCCTGGCGGTCGTTGGACCCACCGGTGCCGGCAAGTCCACTATCGCGAAGCTCATCACCCGCTTCTACGATCCGCAGTCTGGCGTCGTCACCATCGATGGCCACGATCTCCGACAAGTGTCCATCAGGTCGCTGCGGTCCCAGCTCGGAGTTGTTCCCCAAGAGCCGTTCCTCTTCGCAGGCTCGGTTCGTGACAATGTCTCTTTTGCTCGCCCGGACACGACCGACGCAGATCTCTGGGCGGCGCTTGCGTCTGCGGGAATCGACGACCTCGTACGCGACCTCCCACAAGGCCTTGATACCCCCGTCCACGAACGCGGGACCTCGCTCTCGGCAGGCGAACGGCAACTACTGGCTTTGGCCCGGGCCT
The DNA here is from genome assembly GCA_963854265.1 of Acidimicrobiia bacterium. Lineage (GTDB taxonomy): Bacteria > Actinomycetota > Acidimicrobiia > Acidimicrobiales > UBA8592 > CAWKYX01. Next base: position 4,960 of record CAWKYX010000136.1, on the reverse strand, counting down.
TCTTGGCCCGACCACGGGTCCTCGTCCTCGACGAGGCCACGTCCAACTTGGACCTCCAGTCGGAGGCTCGCGTCGAGCGAGCGCTCGAGGCTTTGCTCGAAGGCCGAACAGCCATCATCATTGCGCACCGACTGGCCACAGCCATGAAGGCCGATCGCATAGCCGTTGTCGACGATGGGCGCATCGTGGAGCTCGGCACCCACGACGAACTCGTGGCCACCGGCGGCTACTACGCAGACATGTACACGACCTGGATTTCCCACAGCACAACATGAGTCAACAACAAGTTCCATCCACGCCGTCTGCCGAGCCCCCGCTTGCGCCGCTGGTCTTACACCAGGTCGGACTCGACCGGGACGAACGCACCATCCTCGATGGTGTCGACTTGACCGTTGAGGCAGGACAGCGATGGGTGGTGTTGGGTCGCAACGGCTGCGGCAAGACGACGTTGCTACGTATCGCCAGCCTCTATCTGCACCCAACACGCGGGACCATCGACGTGCTCGGAAACCGCCTGGGGCGCGTAGACATCCGCAAGCTCCGTCCTCTCGTCGGCTTCACCAGCGCCGGGTTCGCCGACATGCTGCGTCCCGAACTCACCGCGACGGACGTGGTCAAGACCGCCAAGAACGGGGCGCTGGAACCTTGGTGGCACGCGTACACCGACGAGGACGACCAACGGGCCCGCGATCAATTGTCCCGGCTCGGCGTTGCACACCTGGCCGACAAGACGTTCGGCAACATCTCCTCGGGCGAGCGCCAACGGGTCCTCCTCGCGCGGACCCTGATGACCGATCCGGGACTCCTGCTCCTTGACGAGCCCACCGCTGCGCTCGACCTCGGCGGTCGCGAAGAGCTCGTCGCCAGTCTCGACGACCTGGCCGGCCAAGACGACACACCGGCGACAGTTCTCGTCACCCATCATGTCGAGGAGATCCCGCCCAGCTTCACCCACGTGCTGCTGTTGCTGGAAGGGTCGGTACTCGCTGCGGGTCCAATCGGAGAAGTGTTGACCCAGGACTTGCTTGGTGAGTGTTTCGGGCTGCCGATCAACCTCGAACGCCATGACGGCAGGTGGACCGCTCGCGGGCGTTAGGGGCCGCTCACTCCGGGAAGCGTCCCCGCTTCGGCTGCACGGCCAGAACCACACCTCGGCCAACGCTGATCGAGACCCTTGCCCCGACGAGCTCGTTGCTGACCCCCAGGGTCGACCCCGGCTCCAGCGATGCAGCCTCGAGGGGCCAACGCAGACCTTCGGTGGTCACCTCATGAGCGGCCGACCCAACTGCGAGTAGCGAGACGTGATCGCCCGCTGCGCCCGCTAGGCGCTTTGTCCCGCGCACAACGGTGATCATTCCCGACCCGGAATATGCGACCAGCTCGATGCCAGCGAAACGCTCGGCTCCGAGCAGCAATGTGTTCGCGATGCTGTGGTCGAGGCGTCCCAGCCCAGGGTCCACCACCACGACACGATCGGCGAGGCCGGCGGCAATCGACAGCGCGAGATCCAGATCGGTGGCGTCTTTGTCGCGCGAATGTTCGACAATGGCCAGACCCTCGGCCCGAGCCCTCTTGAGAGCTGGCGCCGAAACAGAGTCCATGTCGCCCACCACGGTGGTGACGGCCAGACCCAGCGTGACCGCATGATCCAGTCCCGAGTCGGCGGCGATCACAACCGCCGACGCCGGCAACAACGCCGCCACACCAGGATCGGGAGCGGGCCCTCCACATACAACGATCGCCGTAACCGTCACGGCGCCATGGGCGATTCGCCCAACAAGGCATACAGCCGGTCGACGTCAGCCCTGAGACGTGCGACTTCCTCACCCAGATCAGACTCGGCGTGGGTCGGCGGCGACAGGCCCGGTACGCCAGGGCTCGTTGGACTCCCAGCACCGCCCCCGGGATCACCCATTTGGCCGTCGTCACCGCCGTGAGCAGCGGGGTCTTCGTCGCCCAATAGGTGGGCCCAGCGCCGCTCCTTGTGGCCCGCCAGCCGCTCCAGATGGGTGACGAACGGATCGGAGCGGTCCACCAACCTGGCGAGGGTCTGGTCGATTGCCGCGAGATCGGCGAAGTCGTGCAGTCGGTCGGTACGCGTGCGCAGCTCCCCCACGGTCTGGGGACCCCGCAGAAACAGCACTGCGATCACGGCCAGCTCCGCAGGCGATAGACCCCAAGCTTCGTCGAGAACGTGACGATGCTTGTTGGCGCGGCCCCCGGTGACTGTCCGAGCCAGACCGTTGGTCCGCAGCTCAAGCATCGTGGTGTCAACGGCTCGCTCGTCAAGGTTCATCACGGGATCACGGTTGCTCGACTGGTTGCAAGCATTGACCAGTGCATTCGACGACAGCGGGTAGTTGTCGGGGGTCGTCGCCGCTTTCTCGACCAAAGATCCCAGGATGCGACGCTCGACGGCATTCAGTTCCATTCGACAATCATTGCCGACGATCGTCGGTGCCTGCGCCCACATCGCCAGATGCCGCACGGGAAGGACTCATCGAGACACAAAACGACCGAACGGGTGATCCCACGTTGTGGGACCACCCGCTGGGTGCGGACATGAGCGCGACTAGCCGGTGAACGAAATAGTCTGGTCGGCCTGCGCCAGGTTCTCGGCGAACAACTGCGTGCCGCGGGCCAGTTCCTCATAGGCATCGCGGATGTTTCCCATCACGACACTGAACTCGCCGCTCACTTCGTCGTGGAACGCCTGCACTTGATCGCCGAGCGCGGCCGATAACAACTCAAGGCCGGCCCGTGCAGCTTCCACCGTGGTGCCCACATCGCTGTTGAGCTGTGCTTCGGCTGCATCGGCGGCGACACGCGACCCGCCGGCCCAGTCGGCGGCCTGCAGTGTTGCTGCCGCACGACTGATCTCTTCTTGCAGCATGCCGGCTCGTTCGGCCACCGCTCCTCGGAGGGCTCGGCTCACATCGTCCACTTCGCCGAGCGCAGCGGCGACGTCGGTCGCCACGTTTCCCCGTGCAAGTCCGATGCGCTCTGCGCACGGCCCAAGTCGGCGAAGACAGCATCAATGTCGGCGAGAGCGCCACCAATGTGTTCTGGCATGTCGGATCTCCTTCAGTTGGGTCCGAGACGTCACTCGATTACGAACTCCGTGTGGCGGTATCGGCTGGTCCCGAACGGTGATGTTGGGATAGCGGCACCTTAGGTTGAAATACATAAAACGATAACAAACATACTGATATGCATCCAAACCACCAACCACTTCTCCGAGCTAATCAAGCGCCGCTATGCAGCAGCGAGGTCGGTGCCGCCGACTTGAACAAGCGCAACCTCGCCGCGAGACACCACGAACCCCCGTCCTGGCAGCATGGGAACACCCAGACGACGCGGCAGTCGGACGCCGAGCAAGTCGCCATCGGTGTCCAGCCGCGACTGCAGTAACAGCCCGGCCCCGCTGCGCCGCACTTGGCGCGTCCAGTGTCCGAAGTGTCCGTGCAACTGATCCGCCCGGCCGCCCACGATCACCCGGCAGCGCTCCCCCGCGGCCACAACCGCCGCAAGTGCACCGGGGTCGTCGATGCAATGCGCATCGTCGACCACCACAACCCAGTCACGCCCGTCGCCGTGCGCGGCAACCTCGAGGACGTGTTGGAGCTCATCAATCGTGCCCAGCCCATCGAAGATCTCGGTCTCGCTTCGCAAGGGCGAGCGCTCGTCGGCTATCGCAACCATGACGGCGTCCGGGCATACATCGGCGACCAACCGTCCAATCATGCGCAGGGTCGTCGAAACTCCGCTGCGCGCCTGCCCGGCAACCAACAGATGCTCCCCCGGGTACAACTCGACCGTGGCAACCGTCCGATCCTGCTCGGCGATTCCGAGCGGCAGCCGCAACGTCTCGCCGGCTGAAACGTGCCCGACAAGCTCTCCCATTGTCACAGCCGTCGGCATGACGTCTACCCGTGCCGGCAAGCAAAGCGGAAAGTCGCAGGACTCGACAAGCGCGTCGACTTCGGCGCGGGGGTCTTGGACCCACGGGACCTGCACCACCAGTCGAGACTCCCCATCGATGGCGCGGCCAGGCACAAAGGCAGGCAGGTCCTTTGGACGCATGCCGATAGTGGAAAAGTCCCCGGGGTCGCTGTGCTTGAAGAGCAGCCGCCGCGTCACCGAACTCAAGAGCCGCATCGAGACCGCCATGGGACGGTCCGCGGTCAAGGCGAGGACAACGCCGACTCCGGGCCCCTCAGCAAGGACTCGTTTGAGCGCATCCCCGGTGTCTTGGCCTTCCATGCCCTCGAACTCGGACAGCAACGCGGGGAGACCATCAACGACAACGATGACCTGCGGCTCTCGAAAGCGATCGGCTGAGGGCAGCCCGCGGCGCCGAACCACGTCGGCGGCCAACATCGCTATCAGTCGCACCTGGCGCTCGCGTTCGTTCGCGGCCACAACGGCCCCGACGTGGGGCAGGTCCGTCAGCACAGCCAGGCTGCCGCCGCCGAAGTCGAGCGCATACATGTGCAACTCCTCAGGTGACGCGCTCCGCGCAGGCATCAGAGCAGCCGCCAACAGCGCCGAGGTCGTCCCAGACCCGACTGCACCAAACAACCCAAGGTGGCCATCGGCGGTTGGCCACAACACCGGCCGCCGACGCTGGTGGTCGGGATTATCGGCAAGGGCGATGGCCACGAGACCTGGGTTGGAGGCGTCGGCGCCGGACTCATCACCTGCGACGTCGTCCAAAGCAAGTTCCGAGCCCAACATTTCAAGCCATGGGCGCCGCGGTAAGGACATTCCGCTGGTGTCGAAAGCCTCTCGACAAGCTTCGACGAGACGAACGAGGTCGCTGGGGTCGTCGCGCGTTGGCTCGTGGATCTCAGCCGACGACGCCGGCCCAAAGCGAAACGGCGCACAGGCTACGGCGCCATGCGCTCCAACATTGGACGAACCAGTCGACAACGCCGTCTGCACCAGAACGACCTCCGAT
>CAWKYX010000135.1:0-9323 GCA_963854265.1 Acidimicrobiia bacterium | reverse complement strand
GCTGTCCATCGCGATGGCTTGTTTGACCGTGGCCGGAGCCGTCAGAAATGCAGCGGCCGCTTCGAACATCTGCTCGATCAGCTCGGTGCCGATCCCATGACCGACCAGGAAATGGAATCCGACGTTCTCGCCGACATAGCGCAGCTGGTCGGCGAGGCGATCGAGTTCGGCGGTATCCCCCGTGGCAAACAGCCGCTCCACGTCAATGACGGGGATGTCGTCGGTGGTGGCCACGCGCGTGGCGCTGAGGTCCCACGACTCAGCATCGGCCACCAACGCTGCTGCTCGGGCGGCGCCGAACCCGTCGGTCATGTCGACACGGTCATGCCGCGCAAACAGCCGCGAGGGAACTGATGGCGGTTCCACGTCTGGGCATGCGGATCTCGTGGACGTCGTAGCCATCTGTCACATATCCCAGCGACAGCCCAGTCACCGGATCGGCCCATGCCAGCTGACCGCCGGCACCGTTGTGGCCGAACGCTGCCGGCGAGACGGTGCGTCCAAAACCACGAATGTTTGCCGCGCCATCGTCGCCGGCCACCACCAACCCAAGGGCCCGGTTGGCTTGGACACCCATGGGATCGGGGAAGGAGTTGCGGACTTCGGCGGTACCTCGGCGTCGCCACTCAGGATCCCAGATCTCCAGCGGATCATGCAGGAGGTGCTGATAGAAGGTCGCCAAGTCTGCAGCAGTCGCGAAACCTCCGCCACCTGGCACACCGGTCTCTCGGACATCAGGCCGGTTGAACATCATCACCGCGTCGCCGGTGACTTCGGTTACGGGCAATGCCCGAACACCAAAGGTCGCCTCGAGCTCGTCGGGCGTCGCGTGCTCGCCCACGAGTTGGAGGTCGCGGATCCCGTCTTGTTGGTCAGCGCCGACACCGAGGATGCGTTGCAACCCCATCGGGGCGGTGATCCGTTCTTCGACCACCGATCGGTAGTCGGCCCCCACGACACCGTCAATCACTGCCGCCAGTACCCAGTGCGCCGACGTCGGGTGGTACTCGAACGCTGTTCCCGGTTCCCAGTTCAGCCGCCATGTCGACATCCGCTGAAGTCGAAGATCCCGGTCAGTCGAAATGTCGGGGCCCATGGGCGCATGGGGAAAGCCTGATGTGTGCAGCATCACCTGCTCGAGGGTGACCTCACCCTTCCCGTTCTCGCCGAAGCCGGGGACAAGATCGGCGATCTTGTCGTCGAGGGTGATGTCGCCGTCAGCGAGCAACGTCCACACCGTGGATGCCACGAAAGGCTTAGTTGCAGAAAAGACGCAGTAGCGATCGTCGATCTGTGCATCTCCGAAGACCTCGTGCGCCACGATTTCTCCCTCGAACCCGAGAGCGACCTGGCAGGAGGGGAGGTGTCCATCAGCCACCTCGCGTGCCACCCGCTCGAGAAACGTCTGGACATGGTCACGCTGCATGGTGGGCACGGCCGGATCGTAGACGAGCACGCGGCCACCAAGCCGCGGCAGAGTCCGGGCACCGAGGCTGCAGGCATGGCGGCAGGAAGCAGCGACGGGGCCTGGCAACGCCGCGTAAGGTCTCACGAGGCACAAGACAGGAGATCGATGACCACACCGACGTCACTCGACATCAGGCCGCTCGCCGGATCACTCGGAGCCGAGGTCCACGGCATCGATCTGAGCCAGGACCTCTCCTCCACTTTCGCGGCCGACATCCGACGTGCCTTCGTCACCCATCACGTGCTGGTGTTTCGCGATCAGGACCTGACGCCAAACCAGCAGATCCGGTTCGGCCAAGCGTTCGGACCGCTCGATACGCACCCATTTATCGAAGGGAACAGCGACCACCCCGAGATCGTCGATGTCGTCACGCAGTCTGATGATCGGACGAACTTCGGCGGCGGCTGGCACACCGACGTCACGTTCCTCGACGAGCCTGACCTCGGCTCGATTCTGTACGCGGTCACCGTCCCGCCCGTGGGAGGCGACACACTGTTCGCCAACCAACACGCTGCCTACGACGCCTTGAGCGACACGATGAAGGGCCTGCTTGGCGACCTCGTCGGGGTGCATTCCGCAGGGCCTCAATATGGACCCAACGGGCAATCGACGACATCCAAGGCCATGACCACCAAAGATGCCGACCTCGCCTCCCGAAGCGTCGAGCATCCGCTCATCCGCACACACCCAGAGAACGGCCTCAAGAGCCTGTACGTCAACCGGGCGTTCACGATCGGCGTCAAGGGCCTGCGCTCCGCCGAGTCCAGGGCGCTCCTCAGCTTTTTGTTCGAACAAGCGGTGCAGGAACGATTCACGTGCCGGGTCCGCTGGCAGCCTGGATCGCTCGCGATGTGGGACAACCGCAGCGTCCAGCACTACGCGTTGTTCGACTACGCCGGTCACGAACGGCGAATGCGCCGCATCACCATCAAAGGCGATCGACCGCGCTGACCGTTCCGACGGCTTGATGAGCGGGTGTTCCCAAACGCTGCACGACCCGGCTGAGGGACCGTGACCTCGGCAATCTCGGCCAGACCAGCACGTTGCGGTCACCCGGGGGTCCGTGCCCCCCTCGGCATAGCGCCGCCGAAGGCCAGGACCTCGCTGCGGCTACTGGCCTTTAAAGTCCGCAGGGCGTTTCTCCAAGAAGCTGGCCAAGCCTTCCCGGAAGTCCTCGGTACCGAACAACGCCAGGAGCGCGAGGTACTGACGCTGCACGTGGTCTTCGAGGTCTTCGGTCATCGCGTGGCGCATGAGGCGCTTCGATGCCCGGACCGCCAGCGGGGCGTTCGCCGCGATCTCCTCAGCCAGGGCCCGTGCCGCGTCGCGAAGTTCGTCGGCGGGAACCACCTCGCTGACCAGTCCCAACTCCAGCGCATCGGCTGCGCTGAGTGTGCGCGCCGTGAACAGCAGTTCTGCGGCTTTTGACCAACCAACAATGCGCGGCAGCAACCACGTGCCGCCAGACTCGGGAACCAGGCCGCGGGCGGTGTAGGCAGCTGAGAGTTTGGCTGTATCGGCGGCAATGCGAATATCGCACCCGAGCGCCAAGTCCATCCCGTAGCCGGCAGCGCCACCGTTCAGCGCGGCGATCGTCGGCGTATCGATCTTGTTGAGTACGACGGGAGGCGCATCGCGAAGGTTGAACTCCCCGGTCGCTCCGGAGGCACCATCGCCACCGATTCCCTCACCGGATGCCGCTGCGCCTACGTCGAGACCAGCACACCACGCCCGTCCGTTACCGGTGAGAACAATGACCCGCACCTGATCATCAGCATCGGCTTCAAGCAGCAACTCCGACAGGGCAGCCAACATCGATCCGGTGATGGTGTTCATACGATCCGGCCGATTGAACGTGATCACACCCACGTGGCCGGAAACGTCATAGAGCAGCTCGTTAGTCATCGTCCCAACATGGCACAGAACCCACGAGCCGAACGTGTCGAACTCAGTCACCGAGCACATGAGCGCGCCCCATCGCGCGCCGGTGCCAGGCACCAGCGCGCGACGCGGGAAATCAACAGGCCATCGGCCGACAATCAGCAAGCAATCAACGCAGCCATCGCGCGGCGGTGCTTGGCACCAGCGCGCGATGGAGTGGGTTTAGATCAGGAAACAAATCTTCGAAATTTTCTTGCCGGGGTGTAAGAACCCATGAGTCGCGGCGTCTCTCCTGTGTCAATCACACACAGGAGACATCGATGTCCATCACAAGCAAGCCCATTACGATCACCGCACGAACGCTGCTGGCCCTAATTCTCGCCATCACCACATTTGGTGCCCTAAGCGCACCAGCCGGGGCCTCCCCGGGGGGCCCTCCTCTCCCAATTGGTCCGCCAATCATTTTGGAAGAACTCATTGTAGATTTGGATGAGCTCGACATAGAACCGGACGACACCCCTATCTGGGAGGTCATCCCGGTGGAGTTTGATTGGATCGGTCCGTTCTTCGACCCGGACGTTCCGAGCGTCAACGCCGAAGTTAACTGTGAGACCGGCACCGTCGACATTTCAGTATCCAACTACACACCGGCACCTTGGTTTGTATGGCTCTACGTCGATGATGACAGCGTCAAAAACGGCCTGATCCCGTCCTCAGGCGGGTCCGAAGAGGAGCTGGTCGCTGTCGAGGAGAACCAGTCGATCCACGTCCTAATCAAAGCGGCCGTCTTCATGACCACGGAGATAGACACCCTCCTTGACCAAGAGATCAAGCTGGATTGCCTTTTTCCTTCCCCCTCATATGAGGTCCTCAGCGACTGCGACTTGGGCCAATCTCACGCTCGCCTGATCAACCACGGTGACGACACCGCCAACATCGGCGTGCAGTATCCCGATCTCCCGCACATGGAAATTGAGATTGCAGCTCATAGCTCCGAAGACTGGCTGCTTGCAGTGTCACCCGGTGAAAGCATCGACTTCGACATCACATCGAATGACATCGCCATAGGCAGCGAACATCTGGACTTCATCTGCGAAGCCGCCGAAGAGCCCGCAGCCGCCCCCGTGGACCAGCCGGTCGAACCGGTCGAACCAGACGAAGCCATCGAAGAGCCAGTCGCCCAAGAGCCGGCCCCCGTCGTCCCCACACAGGAACCTGCCGCCCCCACAACCGTTGACCAGCCAACCCCGGTCCCCACTGAGGACACAGACATCGACACCAACGATACCGCCGACGACGAACTCGCTGCCGGCTCCGAGTTGCTGATCGGCACCGACAACTCCGATAGCGGCATGGCGTTGGGAATTGTCTTGATCGGCATCGGCCTCGCCACGCTCACCGCTGTGGCCTTGGTTGCGACTCGCCGGCGGGCCGAAAGCTGAGCCCAGCTCTCATCCACGACACCAACGATCAGCGCCGACACCGGCGATCGCGACACCAGAAGGAACGGGGGCGAGAACATGACGACACCAGTGCAGTTCTCGCCCCCCGAAGTGGGTAAGAATGACGACCGTGACCGATCGACCCGATGCAGCCTTGGTAGCCGCTGCCCTCAGCGGCGACCGGTCGGCCATCGGAGTCATCTACGAACGGTACGCCGATCGGATCTACTCCTTCTGCCTGTCGAGACTCCGCAACACGGAGCAGGCAGCCGACGCGACCCACGAAACCTTCGTTCGAGCGGCGCAACGTCTCGAAACACTACGAGATCCCAGCCGGTTGCGATCCTGGCTCTTCGCCATCGCCCGCAACCAGATCGTCGATCAGGCACGAGATCGAGAGCACAACACAGCGCTAGAGGCGGCGGGCGAGATGGACGCTGAACTCCCCGACCATGACACCAATCTACTGGCCGCCGAATCGGCCCAGCTGCTCTGGGACGCAGCGGGATCGCTTCAAGACCGCGACCTGAACCTGCTCGAACTTCAACTTCGACAAGGCCTCGAGGGTGCAGACCTGGCCGATGCCCTGGGTGTCACCAGCAGCCACCTCCACGTCATGCAGTCACGGCTCAAGGGCCGCATCGAGAAAGCGCTCGGGTCCCTGCTCATCGCCCGCCACGGGCGCGAGGACTGCGATCAGCTCCAAACCCTATTAACCCACTGGGACGGGCGCTTCACCCTCGATGTTCGATCACAAGTCACCCGTCATGTCCAGAGCTGCGACATCTGCCAGGGCACCCAAGCAGCGGTGCTGGTGCCGGGCCGATACCTCGGTGTCCTTCCGATTGTTGCGGCACCAATGGCCCTCAAGGTCAAGACTGCAGCCGCCATGGAGGCGGCGATCGGTACCCCCGGCACCCCCGGCCCTCCGCCCAAGGGCCGAGCCCGCTGGACCTGGAACTCCGACGGTTTCCCGAACCCCGTCGACGGTGCCGGAAAGCACGGGGTGGCCTGGTGGCTGACCGTTGCCGCGATCGTGCTGGTGGTACTCGGCGCAGCAGTCGCCATCGGATCTCAGGTCGATGGCGGGGTGCCGGCAGACCTCGAAACAGCAGCGAATCAAGCATCGCCGCCGCAGGCGCCAGTCGTCGAAACTCCTACTGTCGACCCTCCAACCCCGGTGCCGGCACCGACCGAGATTCCAACTCCGCTGCCGGTCCCGACCAGCACGCCGATACCGACACCAACACCGACGCCAACGGCAACGGCCACACCCACGGCCACGGCCACACCTCTGCCAACACCGACTCCGCAGCCAGCACCCACGTCCGCCCCAACGGCACCGCCCGTGCCTCTCACACCGGGATCGATCGTGGTCGAGGCCACAAGCGTGCAACTCGGGTTCTCCCTCACGGCGTCACTGGCCCTCACCAACCCCGGCGAGACAACGGCCGATTGGGCAGCCACCATTACCGGACCGTTTGTGGTGGCACCGGCCGGCAGCGTTTCCGGCGGAAGTACCGAGACTCTCCAGATCGCACTGGCACCCGGTGTTCAAGATGGCACCTACCGCGGAGTTCTCACCATCACCTCGTCCTCCGGGCCGGCGACCGTCACCGTCACCGCGCAGGTCGACTCCACCGCCCCCGAGGTCACACGCGTCACGGCTCAAGACCAGATCTGCACCAACAGCCCCATCGACGTGGTCGTCCTCTCTGCCGACAACGTCGGGGTGGTGAGCGTCGCGGCCAACTGGATCCACGAGAACGGGAGCACCGGGAGCAGCGTTCTCGCCGAGTCAGGCACCGTCCATACCGGCACGATTGGACCAATCTCCAGCACGGGCATGGTCACCATCACGGCAGTCGCGACTGATGGTGCGGGCAACGTTGGCACCCGGTCGACCGACATCCAGGTTCGGGTCTGCCTGACGCTCCGTGGCTAAACCTACGCGCCGCCGTAACCACGGCGAGACTCCCGACCTCACGCCGGACGAACTGAGTCTGATGACGGGTGCCGAGGGTGCCACCAACTTCCACGCGCGTGCCGGCATGGGTTGAGAACTACCGGACGCGGATCTTCGGGTCGGGACCTCCGCGCTCGGTATGTCGGCCAAACGTCTGGTGGATGCGCAGTAGTGTGAGCGAGCACCACGGCGATCGGGTGCGCCACGAGTGAACAACGAGCATGCCGAGACTGAGCCCATCGACAAGCGAGACGATCCGTGACCCCGTCTTCTCACGGTTCTTCACCGGGATCACCATCGCAAACATCGGCCAGTTCCTCCAGAACCTGGCAGTCCCGTTCCTGGTGAAAGACCTCACCGACTCCAACGCCTGGGTCGGTGCCGCCTCTTTCGCCGTCCTGCTCCCTGCCGTGATCGGCACCCCAGTCGCCGGGATCCTGGCCGATCGCGTCAACAGAAAGACGATCCTGCTCAGCGCCTACGTCTTGCAATGTGCGCTGAGCGTTGCCTTCATCTCGCTCTATGAGACGGGTCAGCTCACTCCTTGGCGGATCTTAATGCTGCAGTTCTGTACCGGCGTCCTGGGCGGATTCCAGTGGGCGCCGATCCAATCAATGAGCGCAGTGCTGGTCGAACCCCGGTTGTTGATCGACGCAGTCCGACTCATATCGATCTCCTTCACTGCCGGGCGGACCATTGGGCCCGCAATTGCGGCGGTCCTCTTGGTCACGTCGGGGCCGGGTCTGGCGTTCATCGGAACGCTGGGCTGTTACGTCGTCGCAACGGTCTTCGTCGCGACCGTTCGGTTGACCCATACCCCGATCCAGACCAACGAGCGATTCCTGAGCCAGTTTTTCAGCGGGATCCACTACATCCGTCAGCGCGTCGCCATGCGACTGGCAATGGTCACCCAAGCAGTGATCGCGTTCTTCGCAGCGGTCTTCACGTTCGCGCTCACCGCAAGCATTGCCGACGATGCCTACGGGGTCGGTGGCGGCGGTCTGGGTGCTCTCGCAATGTTCTCCGGCTTGGGGTCCATTGTCGGCACCATCTACATCACCGGGCCCGGGAGCTCAGTCAGACGCTCCAACATCCAGATCATCGCCATCACGACCTACGCCACCGGGGTGCTCATCGGAGCAGCCACGCCCTACCTCGCGGTGGGGTTGGCCGGGTTCTTTTTCCTCGGAGCGGCTCACATGCTCAGTGCGGTGAACCTCAGTACTGCACTCCAAGTGCAGGTCGACGAGGGGTACCGCGGCAGGGTGATGTCTGTATGGCTGATGGTGACATTGGCCTTCCTTCCTATCTCGGCGTTGATCGGCGGCTTCCTGGCCGACGTATTCCACATCAGAGTGGTCATGGCGATCTTCGGGTCGGCGCTGCTCGTCTTCGTGGTAGTGCGCGCCTCAGTAGGCACAGGCTTCACCCTGCTCGACGAGCTCGTCACGACCCCGGAATCCGACGCTCAGGTCTAAATGACACTGAGCGTCAGAGGTCCTCGATGAGCGTAGGAATCTCTTCCTTGGCCAAGCCGGCATCGGGTGCCTCGCGGGAAGCGACCTCACCGAGGAAAATGTCGGGGATCGCGATACCGAACGGGGCAACCTCGGCCCGAATGCAGTCCAGAGTCCTGTCTCTGATCTCTTCACGATCGTTCGTAAATGCACCTTCGGGTGTGTAGTTGATCGTGATGTTGCGGGGCACTCACGGACGGCCGGAACGATCACCACCGATTCGATTTGAGATTTGTCCGTGCCGACGTTGCGATAGATATCAACCGCTCCGTCGACAGGAATGCGCCACTGCACCCGAAGGTCGAGGTTCAAAGAACCGCCGCCTTGAGCCTGGGACTCGATCCCGGGCCCAACACGAGCCTGCGCATTGCCGAAGCTGATCGGGATGCCCACCTCATATTCCTCGACCTTGTCGTACGACGCCACGAACAGGAACAGCACCGACATCGCACTCAAACCCGTCGCACCAGGCACTGCGGTTACCGACGCGGCTCTGGTGGGTTCGCCGAGCACATCCCGGTGCCCTCAGAACCCAATAGCCACGAAAAGGGCGAGGACCTCCATGGCTGTCCACAAGATTGCAATGATGAATGACCCAGCCACGACGACCTCCAAGTCCGAGTGAGCGCGTCATCGGTGGAGACCAGCGGGAGACCCACCGACCCTGCGCCGGGCTTTTTGAACAGCCCCGTCGACTGACCCTCATGGCCTGTCTTGTTCTGCAGCAGTCGTGCGGCGTTCAACCAATGCTTGGTCGCCCATCGCTCCGACACAGAAACGGGCTTCGCTCTAGGGGGAGGATTCTCCCAGCCTTGACCAGGCACGTGCAATGCACGGGCCCGTGCGAGCTGCGGGACCCTAATTGACAACAGAGAAAGAGAGTGCGGGAATGCTTTTTGCAACGCGGTACAAGTTCAAGGGTGATCAGTCACGAGAATCGGTCCAGGCCATGCTGGCGGTTTTTCCCGAGCGGGGACCATCTGATGGCGAAATTGCGCACTACGTCGCAGCCGATGGGCGCGGCGGCCTCGTCATCACCGAGTCCGACT
>CAWKYX010000134.1:0-9364 GCA_963854265.1 Acidimicrobiia bacterium | reverse complement strand
CGCGGCTCTGCAACGAGTAGGACATCCCGTCGGTGCCCATTGATATGCCATCGGACACCCCGATGGTGTCGAAGCGCATGCCCACCAGGCCGGACTCCACCACGCCCCGCTTGACCTCAAGACCCAGTCCGTCGAGATGCATGTTGCACGGATTGCCTTCGTACCAACATGCCGCAATACCAACTTGGGGCTTGTTCAGGTCTTCGTGACTGAGACCCGTAGCCAACAGCATCGCCTGCGATGCGCCTTGACTCTTGGGCTGAGTGATCCGGGACGAGTAGGCGTTGAGCTCGACTGGTTGTTCTTCCATCCAACCATCATGGCGCGCCAGCGTCCGGAGTGAGAACCAGATTGCGGCGACCGATCCGCTACGGCAGCCTCGGCGGGCTCAGCCCCGGCGTTCGTCGACGAGTTCGGTGGGCCCCACGTTGGTCTCGAGCCACTTCACGAGTGGTTTCGCCGAGTCCAGAAACGCAACGATGCGGTCCGTGGCCTCGGACGTTCCGAGCCACGCGCCGACGTCCCACTGCTGCCATGCAATACAGCCCTTCATGCGGAGCAACTCGATGCGAGGGTGATCTTTGGCATAGCCGCGCGGCGCGGTCTTGAGGCTGTCGTGGGCGGTCACGTCGATGCCGCCATCGGCAAGCTTCGCGAAGGTGCGCTCGAGCTGGCGACCGGTCTTGTTGTCGTCAACGGCCGCCCGATATTTCGCCAGCTGATCCTTCGCCATCATGTAGTAACCAGTGCCGGTCGCCAGGCCATCGGCGGACAGGCTTACGTAGCCACCCTTGGCCATGCTGGCGGCAATGTTGGTTTTGTACGGCGTCTTGTCCTTGCTGAAGCGGACGTCGCGGTACGGGCGGAAAATCTTGCCTTCGCCGCACCGGCGCTCGAGTTCGGACAGGAGCGCTTCCATCGGCGCCTTCACACACTGGTCGTAGACGTGCTTCTGCTCAGTCCAGAATGCTTTCGTGTTGTCATCTTCGAGTCGCTCGAAGAACTCGATCGCCTCGACCGGCCAACCTCCAAATCCCATGCGACCACGCTAGTGCCGTGTCCGGCAACGTTCTGCGTCGACAAGCCCAGGCCGCGTCACCCAACGCGGACCGGATCACGGCCGGAACCTCCGTGCGCTCAGCCGGTGAATCCGGCTTCTTGGTGCGACCCGTCGCAGAGGGGTTTATTGGCGGACTGGCCGCAGCGACACCGCGCGTACGCCACCCCGCCGTCGGTCACCTGGTTGGTTTTCCAGGTGAGCGGTTCGCCATGTTCGGAGATGGCGGGCGAAGGGTGTGCCCATCACCCGCCCGAGGTCAACGCCGAGCGTTGTACGGTCTAGACAGCACACGGAGGATGACCATGGGTACCCGGACAAACCGAAACGCTCTGCTCGTGGGGTCATTGCCCTTCGACGACGAGCCCGAGGCCATGCAGGTTGCCATGGACAAGATTGGGCCGGCGCTCATGGCGCTCCCCGATGGCGAGATCGGTGAGCGGACCGACGCGCACCCCAAAGGTGACCGTGCCGCATGGGTGCAGACGATCGCCGACCGCTGCGAGGCCGACACCGACAACTGGACAGTTGTCCGTCCCGCGACGCGCAACGAGGACGGCTTCGCTGCCGACTACGACTCGGGGGCTCGCCTGAAGCCGAAGGCCAAGAAGTCCGAACTCGCAGCTCAGCTCGATCTGGGCTGGAGCACGTTCGCCCGCCAGAGCTATCCCCTCTTCAAGGCACAGGCCGACCAAGCCGGCCGAACGGATCTTCGATTCCAGGTTGGGCTCCCTACCGCCCTCGGCATGACGTTTGGAATGATGTCACCGCCGAATGCACTCCGGTACGCCAGCGCGTTCACCGAACGTCTCGCAACCGAAGCTAATGAGATCCTGGACTTCACCAATGGTGACGTCCAGTTTCAACTCGAGGTGCCCGGCGAGCTGGCCATGGCATACCGGCTACCGAAATTCGCGGTCTCGATCGCCCTGCGCACAGTGTTGGACCTCGTGAAACAGATCCGGCCGGAAGCACCGTTTGGCATCCACCTGTGCTTCGGCGACCTCAACAACGAAGCACTCATCAGCGCACCGTCGCTCGACAAGATGGTTCATTTCACGAACCAGTTGATCGCCGGATGGCCTTCGACCCACGAGCTCAACTACGTGCATGTCCCCTTGGCCGAGGCCAGCGACCCACCGCCTGTCGACCCCGCCTGGTACGCCCCGCTGGCCGACATGAACCTTCCCGCTGACGTCCGCTTCGTTGCCGGTTTCGTTCACGACAAACGCTCCGTCGAGGAGCACCACCAGATCCTCGAGATACTCGATCAGCTCCGCCCCGAGGGCGTCGACGTTTCCAGCTCATGCGGCCTGGGACGCCGCGACCGAGCGACGGCGCTTGCCCTCCTTGAGATGACCGAGCAACTCACCCAGCACTAAGGACTTCAGCGGGTCGGGAGCAATTGTCCGCTGCAGTCCTTGCGCCTATCCCCCCACTCGTGCCCGCCCGGGGCAGGCCGGCCGTTCGGGGCCGGGAGCATGGAACCGTCAATCTTGGCAGAGGTCAGCATCCAGGCTCAGGGTTTCCTGGCGCAGAACGACTAGCCACTCACGTCAAACGCCCGGGCTTTCTCTTCACCCTTGGCGCCGCCGAACGTGTCGACCGCCGGACCGATCTGGACGTCGACAAAGCCCGTCTCTTCGAGCATCTTCTTCCATCCTGCACACGGCAGGCCTCCGGCAATTCAACCGGTCCAGAGGTCGATGTGGCGCATCGCCTCTTCTGGCACCGGGAGTCCGTTGGCAATGTCGGCGAATTGCATGATGCCGCCGGCTCGCAACACCCGCCAAGCTTCGCTGAAGGCCGTCTCTTTGTCGGGGGACAGGTTGATCACGCCGTTGGATATCACCACATCGGCCCAACCATCTTCAACGGGCAGGTCTTCGAGGAATCCCTCGCGGAACTCGACGTTGTCTGCGCCGATCTCGGTGGCTGTGGTTCGGGCCTTGACCAACATCTCGTCGGTCATGTCGACCCCAATGACGTGGCCTTGGGGCCCAACGGCGATGCCAGCGACGAATGAGTCGAAGCCAGCACCTGATCCGAGGTCGACCACACGCTCGCCTGGTTCAAGGCTCCTAAGCTCGAATGGGTTGGCCACTCCGGCAAACGATTCCACTGCCTGATTCGCGAGCGCATCGATCACCGTCATGTCGTAGCGGCAACGCTCGGCCGCGACGTGTCCGGTATGGAAGTGGAATTCGTCGTCGGGAGCGATCGCAACGGCGGCGTACTTTGCCTGCACCTCTGCGCGGAGTTCGTCTCGGTCAACGGGCGATTCGCTTGCTGTGCTTCCACCGAAGTGCGCTTCGCTTGTGTCGTCGGGCAGGTTCGCTGCATTGCCGATGTTGGTCGTCATCTTCGTCGCCAATCAGTGGATGTATGTTCAAGTGATAACTTGATAATGACGTTCAAAGGGGACATTTATCAAGTAGTTCTTTGACTATCCGATAGGATCAGCCCCACATGACACGACGAGATGCCAAGAATGCGCTGTTCGACGGCTTCGCCGAGGTTGCGAAAGCGCTGAGCAACGGTCGCCGAGCTGAGCTGATCGACATCCTCGCACAAGGCGAGCGAGGCGTTGACGAACTTGCCGGCGAGATCGAGCAATCGGTTGCCAACACATCGTTTCACCTCCGCACACTCGCTACCATCGGGCTGGTTGTGACCCGCCGCGAGGGAACCCACATCTACTACCGGCTTGCATCAGACCGCGTCCAAGAACTGTGGACGGCGATGCGCGATGTCGCCGACAGCCACGTCGAGAACCTGTCCCAACTCGCCGATGCCTACTTGGGTGACCGCTCGAGCCTGGATTCCATCGGCCGGGTAGAGCTGGCGCGCCGCATCGAAGGTGGCGACCTCATCGTCCTCGACGTTCGCAGCTCTGCAGAGTTCAACGCTGGCCACATCGCCGGCGCGCAATCCATCCCCATCACCGACCTGGCAGGCCGAGTCGGCGACATCCCCGACGGCGTCGACGTCGTGGCCTACTGCCGTGGTCCGTATTGCGTGTATGCGGACGACGCCGTGCGCTTGCTTACCAATGGTGGCAAATCGGCCAAGCGTCTCGACGGCGGCTTCCCGGAGTGGCGAGCCGAGGATCGCCCAATCGACACCATCGGTGCGACCTCATCGGACAAAGGGCGATAGTCCTGCCACGGCCACCGTGGCGACCTTCTGATTCGGATCGAACTCTTCGCCCACCTCACCGGTGCCGAGCCCCTCATTCCCAGCCGGCGAGGACGTCAGACCTGTCGTCGGCACCTCGGTGAGGCGCATGGACCGATCCTCGCCGTGGGCGAAGCAGCCGCCATCGCCGCCGCTGTGTTCGCGTAGCCTCTACCCATGACGAGCTCCGAGGTGCCACTCTCCATTCTCGATCTCGCGATGGTGGGACGCGACGACACAGTCGCCGACGCACTCCATGCGACCGTCGCGATTGCCCAGGCAGCCGAGCAACGGGGCTATCGACGCATCTGGTACGCCGAGCACCACAACATGTCATCAATTGCCTCGGCGGCAACGGCCGTTCTCATCGCCCATGTCGCAGCCAACACCAATCGGATCCTGCTCGGTTCGGGCGGCATCATGTTGCCGAATCACTCCCCTCTGGCGATCGCTGAACAATTCGGGACCCTCGCCAGCCTCCACCCCGGTCGTATCGAGCTCGGCCTGGGCCGGGCCCCTGGTAGCGATCAGGCAACCGCACGCGCGCTGCGACGAGACCACATGGCCGCCGAGTCCTTCCCCCAAGACGTGGTCGAGCTCCAGGCCTTCCTGTCGGGCGAAAGCGTGGTCAACGGGGTACAAGCCATCCCGGGTTCGGGCACGAACGTTCCCGTGACAATCTTGGGCTCGTCGCTTTTCGGTGCCCAATTGGCAGCACACCTGGGACTCCCCTACGGCTTCGCCTCACACTTCGCACCCGAAGCTCTCAACGAAGCGGTTGCCCTCTACCGCGAGATGTTCAAACCGTCGACTCAGCTCGACAAGCCCCACGTCATAGCGGGCATGAACGTCGTGGTTGCCGAATCAACCGAAGCGGCCGACGCCATGCAAGAGCAGGTGAAGCGGCGACGGATCTCCTCGTTCCTCGGGCGCGGCCGAGACTTCACCGAAGAAGAGCTCGATCAGCTGGTCGTCTCACCCCAAGCCGGCCAGATCACGGCCATGATGCGCCACACGGCTACTGGGACCCCACCTGACGTCCGAGCTCAGCTCCGTGATTTCCAGAGCTTCGCCGACGCCGATGAACTGATTGTGGTGCCCAACGCCACCGCAATCGAGGCCCGCCTGCGTTCGATCCACCTTCTCGCCGACGCGTGGTCCGCCGAGTGATCGCAAGCACAGAAGGTCCGTAGCGACTCCGCTGCCTGCCCGACCGGCAGGAGGTCGCGCAGCAAGGGTGCCGACACGAACGGGACACAGTCTTCAAAGCGGAGTCGCGCAGCCTCAGCCACTCCCCAAGTCCGACAAGATCTGAAAGAATTTCTTGCGCTCGCTGGACGTGAGCGCATCGAGGCCGCCGAGCTCCGCTATGGCATCGCCCACTACCCCATCGGCGTCGACGACCAACTCGATCCCGGCTGGGGTCAGTGTGGCCAGCGACTTGCGGGCATCGCGGGCATCCTTCGCCGTTTCAACGAAACCGAGCTGCTCCATCGGCTTCAACGCCCGTGTGACTCCAGACGGCGTCAGCCCTACCGCCGCGGCGAGGTCGACCCTGGTGGCAGCGGCTGCCGGGTGGTCTCGAAGTGCGGCGAGCATTTGATACTCACTGAACGAAATGCCCTTGATCATTGACAAGGAGCCATCCAGGCGTCGCGTCACCTTGGCCGCAGTCCCAAGAAGGGCGAGAACTATTTTCGGTTGATCCATCCGTGCATAGTACGTGACTACTCAGGGATCTATGCGGTATTTATCAACGGGGCGAAATCCGGCGGGGATGTTCGCGACTAGGTCATCCCCAACCAGGTCACCCACCGCGAGGTCACCCAGCAGCGGCCCTGGCGAGCTGGCCGTAGGTGTCGAGCAAGCGCAGCGTCTCGTCGCGAGTGCCAACGGGCACCGACAGCAACACTCGCTCGACCCCTTCACCGTCCAGCGACCGAAGAGCATCGAGATCAGGCTTGGCATCGGCGATGGTGATGGACAGGGTGGACGGATCGCGACCTTGGCGTGCAGCTTCGGCGTGCAACAGGTCGATGCGGCTCTGGATCGATGACCGCGACGACACCGGCATCCAGCCGTCGGCGTGGCGCACTACCGCGCCCAGCAGCCTCGGCCCCCAACCACCACCAATCAGGATGGGTGGGTGGGGTTGCTGCACCGGCTTCGGCCATGCCCAGCTCTCGTTGAACTGCACATGGTCGCCCGAGAAAGTCGCCGTGTCCTGTGTCCACAACAGCTTCATAGCCTCGAGCTTCTCGGCGACGATGGCCCAGCGGTCGGCCATGCCGACACCGTGGTTGGCCATCTCCTCGGCGTTCCAGCCGAAGCCCACACCGAAGATCATCCGACCACCGGAAAGCCAGTCGACGGTGGCGACCTCTTTGGCCAACTGCAAGACATCGCGCTGGGCCACCAAGGTCACCGCTGTCCCTATGCGCAGTGTCGTTGTGGCGGCTGCGGCCGCACCCAAAGCCACAAAGGGGTCGATGAGGCGGCTGTACTCCTCGGGCAACGGTTCACCCGTAATGCTCCCGGGCCACGGCGTTTGGCGGCTGGTCGGAATGTGGGAGTGATCCGGGAACAGCAATGACTCGATGCCGCGATCCTCACAGGCGATCGCCAGCTCGTCAGGTGGGATGCTTTGATCAGTGGTGTGCATGGCGATGCCGACCTTCATGACTGCATCACCTGATTGGCTCACTCTGCGCGGGCAGGTCGCCGTATTGATTGCGCAGGTCGGCCTTAAGGACCTTGCCCGACATGTTCCGGGGTAGTGGCTCTTGGCGGATCACGAGATAGCGAGGCAACTTGAAGTCCGCCAACGATCCAACACAGCGATCGAGCACGTCAGCACCGGTCACCTCGCGACCATCGGTGACCGCAATGACAGCGGGGGTCTCACCCCACTGCTCGTCGGGTACACCAATGACGGCCAACTCGAGCACGCCGTCGAGGCCAGACAGCTGCCGTTCGATCTCGGCCGGATACACATTGATCCCACCAGAAATCAACATGTCCTTGGCCCGATCGACGACATAGAAGAAGCCATCGGCATCCATGGTGCCGAGATCACCGGTATGGCACCACCCATCCCGCAGGGTCGCTGCGGTGGCCTCGGGATTGCGCCAATATCCCGCCATCACTTCCGGGCCCTTAATGGCGATCTCGCCGACGGTTCCGGGCGCTACCTCGGCACCTGTTTCGTCGACGATGCGGGCTTCGCTGTGCATGGCCGGCACACCACACGATCCGACCCGATCGAGCGCCTGGTCATAGGGCAACGTGATCCCCGATGCGCTGACCTCAGTGAGCGAGTACGCCTGAGTCATGGTGATGTCACGGTCCAGGTAGATCTGCATGAGCGGCACCGGGACCGTCGCACCCCCCGATGAAACGCACCGCAGCGACGATATGTCGGTGGCCGCGAATTCGGGGTGCAATGCCATCTGCTCGAACAACGTGGGCACGGCCATGAACACGGTGATGCGTTGTGACTCGATGAGCTCGAGGGCTCGTCCAGGTTCGAACGCCGGCTCCAGCACCAGTGTTGCCCCCGACCACAGCGCGACCATGCTCAGGGCCAGACCACCGGTGAATGCCAGCGGGAAGGGAAGCAGGATTCGGTCTTGGCAGTTGATGCCACCCTGCAGAGACCTGACCATCGAGGCGTAGAACCAGCTCTGGTGGGTGAGGACCGCACCTTTCGGGTCGCCCGTTGTGCCCGACGTGAAGCAGATGAAGAGTGGGTCCTCGGTCGCCACCTTGGTCGCCGGTGGCGCGGTGGTAGTTGCGGTCAGCTCAGCGAGGCTCCCGTCATCGGCATCGATCACAACCAGATCAGGCGCATTGGCTTGCGCTTCTGAGAGGCCTGCACGCAGCGCTGCTTCGGTCACGACAACGGAGCAGTCGGCGTTGCCAACAACGAACGCCAGTTCGGGTGGCGTGAAGCGCAGGTTAAATGGCGCGACGATCGCACCGAGGCGGGCGCATGCGACCACGACCTCGAGGAACTCGGGCCGATTCGACATGAGCAGACCAACCCGGTCGCCGTGGCCGACGCCGACACCGATCAACCCCGCGGCCAGCGATCGTGAACGATCGTTGAGATCGCCCCAAGTCAGGTCCTGGGGCCCGAACCGGACGGCGACGGAATCACGCTGCCACCGACCCCAATACTCGACTGTCTCGCCCCAGATCATCGGGCCTCCGTGCGGTGAGAGTTGGCACACGATAACAAACCGGCCCGACGCCATGGAGCCCAGGGCGACGGTGCACGCGGCCCGTCGAGTTCGAGAGCCCCTGTGGTCTGTGGTGCGTGATCTGTGGTCTTCGCACCTTCGCTAACGGCAACACCTGCTACGCACCACCAAGCAGGATCAGATCATCGACCGCCGCGGTGTTGACGATCACGATGTCGTGATCGCAACCGTGCTCTCCCCGTGGCGAGTCAGCGTCCCCGCCCCATCCCGTCGCGCGCTGGTGCCTGGCACCGCCGCGCGATGGGCGACGAAACTGTGCGCACCTGCCCGCTCAGGCTTCAGTACTCAGGAGCCGTGCTGATAGCGGCGGTGGCGGATCCGCCAGCCACCATCGGACCGGACCACGTCGTCCTCGTAGTGCCCGTAGAAGACGGCTGTGGGGTTGTGCCGGTCGGATGGACCGATGGGATAAACGCCCCTGGAGGCCAGGTGGACGACCGGCCCTCCGCCGTCGGCGCCCTGGTCGACACCGGCAATATAGATATTCGTCATCAGATGGGCGCCAGGATGGACCTCGGGTCGGCCCATGAAGGCCATGATCTCGTCGATTCCCACGAGGCGAGGACCTCCATCGAGGACCTCCCAGACCGCGTCGTCCGTGAAGACGTCGCGCAACTTCTCGGGTTCGAGTCGGTCCAGCGCATCGGCATAACGTGCCGGCAGCTCGATGATGTCTAAACGGTCGTCGGCAGTCAGCTTCACGGCGTGCACCCTAGTCTTCCGCCTGTTTCCCTGCGAAGAACGTGGGACAACTTATTTACCGAGTTCGCCTACGGCTCGCATCCAGTCCTTAGAAGCGTCCGAGTTGAAGAAGTATGTCGGACGCATGGAGCTGATACGCCAAGACCCCTCTTCAACCAGATACTCA
>CAWKYX010000133.1:0-9376 GCA_963854265.1 Acidimicrobiia bacterium | reverse complement strand
CAAGAACAGCGGCGCGACGTTGTCGATCCCGATCTCCTCGCCGAACAAGGGGACAAAAGCGCTGTAACCCACGTAGCCCATCACGCCCACCCCGAGGACCACTCCTGGCATGAGGCCGGCCGGATGCAGGAACCGCTTTCGTTCGCTCGGCGGTAGATCGGCTGAGGCGGGCATCACCGGGAGGAGCGTGGCGATGGCGCCAGACAACCCAAACACCGCGGCCGACACCAACCACACCGCGTCGAACGACCACGTGTTGAATACCCACTCGCCCAACAGTGGCCCCGACCCAATGCCGAAGTGCATGGCCACGAGCGTGTATGCCGTCGCCTCACCGCGCCGTTCTGGCGGTGCCAGATCAAGGGCCATGGTTGTGACACCCACCATGAAGGCTGCCTGGCCGATCCCCAACAGGATACGGAGCACAAACATGGGGGCCTGAGCCTCGACCGCGACATGGGCGATCGTGGCGAGGCCTGCGACCAACCCACCACCGGCCATCAACAATCGACGGCCATGAGTATCGCCAAGCCGGCCGAGACGAGGCCGGGCAACAATGGCGCCGATCGCCAACGATCCGATGATGGCCCCCACCATCACGTCGCCGCCCCCGAGTTCGTCGCGGATGAACCGGGGCAGCACGGGAATAGTGCTGGTGATACCGAGCCAGAACATTCCTGCGGTCGCGCCCATCAAGAAGAACGCCGGACTCATAATGCCGCCGTCGTCTTCACTGTCGCCTGGGTCGGCGGGCCCCTGGGATTCAGGCGGGTCGATGTCGGGTGGATCGACGTAGCGTGCGGTCACGCTGACGGCTGCGCCGAAGCAGAACTCTCGTCCACCGACGGGGAAGCGTCCTTCGCCGCGGAACCAGACCACTGCGTCATGAGGACGCCGACAATGACGACTGCTCCCCCAAGCAACGCCATACCGTTGGGGACCGTGTCAAGCACGACCCACGACCACAACAGCGCAGACAAAGGGACGCCATACATGTAGGCGGCGGTCTTGCTTGCCGGCATCTGTGCCAGCGCCTTGTACCAAATCCAGTACGTCACAATGGTGCCTGCGAACACCAGATATAGCAGCCAAAGCCAGCCACTGGCCGACACGTCATCGACGGCCGACCACGCATGCGGATACAACGGGAACATCACCGCCGTGCCGGCAATGACCCCGACGCCAACGGCGGTCATAGGCGGATACAGCGTGGCCAACGGTTTCGACATCACGGTGTAGCCCGCCCAACAGAGCGGGCTGACCAAGACCAGCGCCGCGCCCCAAGGGTTGTCGACCGTCAACCCTCCCGCTCCGGTACCAGTCAGGATGACGATCAGTGATCCACCAAAGGCGACGACGAACCCGGCCACCTGAAGGCGTCCGAACCGCTCCTTCAGCCAAACCCTGGAGATCAACGCGGCACATGCCGGCGACAGCGTCAAGAACACTGCGACGAGTGGTGGCGACAGATACACCTGACCCTGCACAACAGGCAACTGAGCGCCTGGGACAGCAAGTGCGCCGGCGACCAACAAGATGCCGAGCTGTCGCTTCGTCATGCGGGGCCGTAAGCGGGGGACTGCCGCAAACATCGCCAAGAACGCGATGGAGATCATGATGAACCGGACGGTCACCATCTGCAGCGAATCCATCGACGGGAGCAGCTTGGCAGTCGCGATGAAGACACCGCCCCACATCAGGATGACCAAACAGAGCGCAGGGTGAATCCATTTTGCGGGCGGCGCGCTCACCGCGGCGCTACTAGACGGGACCGGATGACAGGGTTCTGCAACGTCAGATACCTTGGATCCCACCGGGGAGCATGTCCGGGTTTACATCGGTCAGCGGGAACACCTGCGAATGATGGACAGTGATCTCCTTCTCGACGAACACGCCATCGCTGTCGGTCGTGGGCCTGATGACATCGTCATAGTTGCCCCATCCGAAACGAACGCCCTCGTCGAGAACCTGCACGTAGCTGAACAGGCATTGAGCCACGATGAGGTTTCCCTCAGGCTCGGCCAAGATGTTGGTCATGTGATGGCGCATCTGCCCGACGGTGGGCAGGTGCTCCGAATAGAACCGCGCTATGGCGTCACGGCCCTCGGTGACGATTCCCACGCGACGGAGCTCAGAGTCTTCTGAGAAAATCGCCGCGACGGCGTCGAAGTCCTTATGGTCGATCGCGGCCGCGTAGCGGGCGATGGTACGGCGGGCAATGAGGTCAGCTTCTGCGCGGTTCATAAAGTTTCCTTCTCTATTTCGCTGATGAGCCAGCTACCACTATCGCTCACCAGTGGCGGCTTCGACGGCTGGGATGACTTCTTCGCCAAATTGCCGGATCGATTCGCGCGCGGCTTCGAAGGATGGGCCGGTCGGGGTCCGCATGCGGACACAGCAATAGTCGACGTCAAATTCTTCGTGATAGCGGACCAACTGTTCGATGCAATCGTCGGGGCTGCCCACAACTTGGTGGGGCGCCAGTGACTCGGCGGTGATGGAGGACTCGGTCGGGAACTCGTCGCTGGGTGGGAAGATCCCCCACCGATAGTAGAACCGATGTTCTTGCACGAAGAAGTCCCCGAGGTCGGCGAACGCCTTCTCGCGGGTCTCGGCCACCCATGCGTCGCGCAATATGACGACCTTCGAGGGTCGGCCGCTCTGCTCTGCGGCCTCGCGATACATCTTGATGCGTGGCCACCAAATGTCTTGCAGGATCGGAAACGGATCACCACACCAAGCGTCACCCATGCGCCCGGCGCGCTCGATGGCGGGGTCGAAGTGGCCACCCATCCAGAGCTCGGGCCCGCCGGGTTGATACGAGCGAGGCAGCAGCTGCACGTCCTCGAGCTGGAAGTGTTCGCCGTGATAGTCGAACGCCTCGTCGCCAAAGGCCAGCTTCAAGATCTCCACCGACTCGATGAAGCGGTCGCGCCGATCCTTTCGGGTCATGCCGAACATCCGCCAGTAATCGTCGTGATAGCCCATCGCCACGGTCAGAATGACCCGACCCCGAGTGAGATTGTCGAGCACCGCCACTTGCTCGGCCACCTGCATCGGGTGATACAGCGTGAGAACGAGCGTATGCGTGGCGAGCTTGGCCTGTTTGGTGATCGGTGCCAACGCCGTCAAGAGCTGGAGCGGCGGCGGAAAGTGGGTCTCCGTGCGCATGTGTCGCTCAGGCACCTGGATCGAGTCGAAGCCAACCTCATCGGCGATGCGGCCCTCTTCGAGGAACGCCTCCATGGAACGGGCGACGGTTTCGCGATCGGGCACGGGGCCGTCGTAGGGCCCTGCGTGGGTGTCGAGCAGGTATCCAACCTTCATGTGGTGCTCCCATCAACATCGAATAATCCGTCCAGCCGGTCGGCCTCGATCGCTGCGGGGTCGCGATACTCGGCCGGCCCGTAGCCCCCGCCGCCCGGCGACCGCAGCTCCACCACGTCTCCGGGCGCCAGCTGCGCCCCCCGGATCGTGCTGGTTCCAGGCCCGCCGATCTCACCTTCGGCTGTGGTGATCCTGGCTTCGAGACGCGCCGCCTCGCCCCCGCCAGCCACCCCAAACGGCGAATGGCGCGATCGGTCCCCGAGCAGTGACGCTGACATCGGCTGGAGCGCCGTGAGCCGGAAAACCGTGCCGTGCCCGCCGTTCCATTGGCCACGACCTCCGGATCCTTCGCGGATCGCGAGCGCGTCCCAGCGCACGGGATACTCGTGTTCGGATGCTTCAAGGGAATGAAATCGGGCAAGACCAATAGGAGTCGGCCCGTGCAACAGCCCATCAGCGCCCTCACTGGCGCCATAGCCACCGCACATGGGGAAGACGGTGGCGAAGAAGTCGCCCGCAGCATCGAGGCCCGACACCGAGAGCACTCCCCCGGTCCCGAACGAGGCCGCGGTCGTTTGATGAGGGAGGACGTTGGCCAACGCGCCGAAGATTGCCTCCATCACCCGCGTCGCACCCTCGACATAACCACCCACGGCGTGAGGCCGACCGGCGGCAACGAAGCAGTCATCGGGGAAGACAAAGTGGAATGGCCGAAAACAACCACCGTTGATCGGGACGTCAGGAAACAGATGTTTGAAGGCCGACAATGCGGCAGTGACCGTCGTGGGGCGGGCGAGGTTCATAGGCCCGTTGTAGGTGGGCGCAGTGCCACCGAAGTTGATCTCGACATCGCTCGCCACAACGTCGACCGTCACTTCTATCGCCAGATCGGTGTCGGGACCGGCCTCGACAGCATCGATGAACGTATATCTGCCATCCGGGATCTGTTCCAGATACGAGCGCATCTGCTGTTCGGACCGGTCGCCGAGCTCGTCCACCGCGTCGAGCAGTCCCTGGCCACTCTGCTGATCGATCAACTCTTCGAGCCGCCGAACACCGACCGCCAACGCGTTGAGCTGGGCCCGGAAGTCACCCTCCTGATCGGCCGGAAGCCGCGTGTTCTGGAGAATGAGCCGAAGTACGTCGCTCCGTTCGACACCTTGGCGGATGAGCCAGGTCGGCGAAATCTGCAGACCCTCTTGAAAGATGTCGTCAGTACCAGGATCGAATGCGCCGGCGGAGGCGCCGCCGACGTCGACAATGTGGCCGGTGTTGACCAAGACCAATCCGAGGTGCCCATCGATGAAGAACGGTCGCAGCATCTTGACGTCTTGGAGATGGGTCCCGCCGAGGTACGGATCATTCGTGATCACCACGTCGCCGTCGCGCAGATCGTCTCGGCACTCGGCCAGCACCGACTCGACCGTGGCCTGCATCGTCGAGACGAAGATCGGCAGCCCGGTCGTGCCCTGCATCACGACCTCGCCACTGCGAGCATCCACGATCGCGTTCGCCCGATCCCACATCTCCGACACCACAGGCGAAAAGGCCGCCTTGGTTTGCACGAGATCCATCTCGTCGGTGATCTGTTGGAGCCGGCCTCTGATGATGGCCAGATCGAGTGGATTCACGATGCCTCCGTGATGATCAAGATGCCATCGGCGGTGTCGGTGGCAACGAAGCCAGGCTCGATGAGTGTGGTCGTGTCTCGTTGGATGACAATGGCCGGCCCGTCGAGCGTGTCGCCCGGACCGAGCGAACTTCGGTCGACGACTCGGGTGACCGACCTCAGACCCGCGAATGTGGCGTGCACCTCATAGGGCGCAGCTCCCCCGCCGGACCGAAGCGCGTCGGCGCACATGGACAGGGCGAGTGATTCGACCTCGGCTACGACCGTCGACCTGAGGCTCACCAGGACCACCGGCCGATCGAGACATGAGCCGTGTTTGGCCTCGTACGCGGCCTCAAATCGCGCCGACAGCTCGCGATGCAGATCGTCCTTGGAGTCAGCCAGCTGATCGAGAACCTCGGCATCAATGCCAACGTCGACGCTGTGGCGCTGGCCATCGTAGAGAAACGCCAAGGTGACCTCGTGAGCGCTGATGTCGGCGAGGCCCTGCTCGGCCAGGAGATCTTTGCCGGCCTGGCGATGGAGCTCGACGACCTGCACAAAGTCGTCGGCGCTCACCTCACCGAGCCTGCGCCGAAACGTCTGGACGAAATCGTGGCGGACGTCGGCCATTACCGTGCCCAACGCCGAGGTCAGACCGGGGTAGGGAGGGATGAACGCTCGAGCGATGCCGAGCTTTCGCATGAGCGCACACACATGCAGCGGGCCTGCTCCCCCGAACGCCACCAGATCGAACGTGCGGATGTCGAGCCCGCGCTCGACCGTGAGCAATCGGATTCGGCCGGCCATGTTCTCGGCCACGACCTCGAGGACGGCCTCAGCCGCCGCGTCGACAGACAGGTCCAAAGGTCGAGCGACCTGCTGATCGAGGACCTCGCCGGCCGCGTCGATGTCGGGAGACTCGATATGGTTGCGCACGAGGGCGTCGAGTGGAAAATGGCCGAGCACGGCGTGGGCATCGGTCACCGTCGGGTCGAGACCACCCCTGCCGTAGCACGCTGGTCCGGGCACCGACCCTGCACTCTTTGGACCAACACGCAGAATGCCCGCGTCATCAATGCCGGCAATCGAGCCCCCGCCCGCGCCGATTGTGTCGATCTCGAGCATCGGGACCTGCAACGGAAGGCGGAAACCCAACGAGTTGTTGACCGACTGTGCGATTTGGCCCTTGGCGATCACCGCAATGTCTGCGGACGTGCCACCCATGTCGAACGACACGACATTGTCGCTTCCCGCGGCTTGGGCCACGCGCTGCGCAGCCACCACACCAGCGGCCGGGCCGGACAAGATGGTCGATGTCGGGAATCGAATGGCGATCCGATGGCTGGCGGCGCCGCCATTGGAGCTGACCACCATGTAGTCGCGGCCAAAGTCACGAGCCTTGAGCCGGTTGTCCAGGTTCTCGAGGTACCACCCCATGATGGGGCCCACGTATGCGGCGATGACGGTGGTGGAGGTCCGCTCGAACTCGCCGAGTTCGGGGTAGAGACTGGTTGAACGGATGACGTACAGATCGGGCAGAGCCTCGCGGAGCGCGGACTCGACGCGGACCTCGTGGGCATCATTTGCGTAGCTGTGCATGAGACAGATCGCTACGGACTCGACACGCAACGCGGCGACCTTCGCGACCAGCGCGTCGAGGTCTTCGGGCGTCAGTGACGAGACCTCCTGGCCATCGGGTCCCAGGCGACCACCGACCTCCACGCGATGGCGACGCGGCACCAGCGGCTCGAACCCACCACCGAGCCCATAAAGATTGGGTCGGTCCCGCCGGCCGAGCTCCAACACATCGCGAAACCCTCTGGTGGTCACCAAGGCGGCAGTGGCGCCGTTGCGTTCGATCGTGGTGTTGGTGCCCGTCGTCGTGCCATGGACGATCTGCTCCAGCATGGTGAGATCGAGCCCTGCGTCATCGAGCCCCGCCATGACGGCCATTGATTGGTCGTCAGGAGTCGTCGGCGTCTTCGCTATGACGATCCCGCGGGTCGGGTCCAGGGCGATCACGTCGGTGAACGTTCCTCCGACGTCGATGCCAGCGATGCCCCTCATCCCCAGCCCCCCGGTCGAGTCCCTCAGATTATGGCACACCACCCAGCCAGACCGTCTCGACACCCACGTCGGGTTATGCCGAGGGCGAGCGTCTTCAGGCGAGCACCGCGGGCTCTCTGGCCAGCAGGTCGCGGACCTCGCCTCCCCAGTAGTACGGCACGCTGATCGTGTTCAGGGCCTGCTTCAGCAGCCCACGCTGTTCATGCGGAATGATCACCGGCTTTTGCCCCGACACCATAGCCTCGTGATTGAGGCGGCACATACGTTCGAAGTTGGTAGCCCGACACGTTGCCTGCTCGATGCTCTCGCCGGTGATCAAGACTCCGTGGTTGGCCAGAATGATCGCTGTCGCAGAACCAATGGCCGTCGCCAGATAGTCGCCACCCTCGGCGTCGTCGACGCCGCCGGTGTATTCGTCAAACAACAACACGTCGCCGTCGAACATGCACGCCTGTTGATCGATCACATCCGGGGCGACATGCAAGGTGGACAAGACCGAGCCATAGTGCGGATGATTGTGGATGACAACCGAGGCGTCAGGCCGGGCGCGATGGATCTCGGTGTGGATGAAGATCGCCGGGGTTACATCCCACTTTCCCTCGATGACCGCGCCGTCTGCATCGATGACGATGATGTCGGATGCCGTGATCTCGCGCCACCAGAGGCCGTAGGGCGTACACCACATCGAACCATCGCCGTCAGGTCGCACAACCGTTATGTGGCCAGCAACGTCAAGCGCGTAACCCGTCGATGCCAGGATTCTGGCAGCGCACGCCATCTGTTGGGGCACGCTCAAGTTGGGAACATCAAGCATCGCCGACGGAAACGTAGTTCCCGACACCGCATCTTCAAGCTTGCCCATCTCTGCTCCTTCGGGAAGGACTGACGCCGGTGAGGCTAGTGGCCCAGATAGGAACGCACTAGGTCTTGGGACTCTTTCATCTCCGTTGATGGGCCGCTGATATCGTTATTGCCCGTACGGAGGACGTAGGTTCGGTCGGAAATATCGAGGACGCCGGCGTTCTGCTCCACGAGGAGGAACGTGGTGCCGCCCTCTTCGCGAAGTTCGGTGACGAGCTCGAACAAATCGTCGACCAGGTTCGGAGCCAGGCCGAACGAGAGCTCGTCGATCATCAACATTTTCGGCCGGGTGATCATGGCCCGCGCGAGAGCGAGCATCTGCTGCTGGCCGCCCGACAAGGACGATGCTGCGTCGGAAATCTTCTCGGCCAGCGCAGGCAATAGGTCCAGCAGCCGATCGCGGTCTCGCCGGATCGCGTCGGAGCCGTCAGTTCGGAGACCAGTCCCGAGGTCTAGATTTTCGCGCACAGACAGGTTCTGGAAGATGCCGCGACCCTCTGGCAAATGACCGAGGCCCAACACCGCACGCCGCTCGATCGGCAAAGCCCCGAAGTCGTGACCATCGAGTGTGATGCTCCCGGACCACGTCGACAGCACGCCCGAGACTGCGCGTAACAAGGTCGTCTTGCCTGCCCCGTTGGCACCGAGGACAGACACGATCTCGCCCTCGTCGACCGAAACGGAGACACCGTTAAGCACTTGAAGGGCACCGTAGCCCGAGACCACATCCTTGGCTTCGAACAGCATCGTCATTTACCTCCCGGAGTTGCTTCATCGAGCTCGAACCCACGCCCGAGATAAGCTTCAATCACAACAGGGTCAGATGTGACCTCAGCAGGCGTGCCCTGGGAAATAATACGACCGAAGTGCAGCACGCTGATCCTGGGGCACAACGCGACGACCAGCTCAAGGTCGTGTTCAATGATGATTAAACAAAGACTTTGTTCGGCGACGAGCTCACGCAACCCCCGGAGCAGGACAGTCACATCGTCGGCGCCGAGGCCTGCTGCCGGCTCGTCGAGCAACAACAGCTTTGGCTCCGCGACCATGGCTCGGGCCACTTCTACAAGCTTTTGGTTCCCGAGCGATAGGTCACCCGTCTCACGATGAGCGTCATCAGCCAGCCCGAAGCGTTCGAGCATATTCATGCAGATCCGGCGCGCTTCCGTTTCCTCATTCCGCTGAGCGGGAAGGAAGAGGAGTTCGGCCAAGTGCCCGTGCTTAAAAAGATGGTGTCGACCAATCAGCACGTTCTCCATCACGGTTGCGTCAAGCACGAGCTTGGGCGACTGGAAGGTCCTGGCTATACCGGACTTAACGCGTGCCGTTTGCGAGAGCTCCGTCAAGTCCTCGCCGCGCAA
Source organism: Acidimicrobiia bacterium (assembly GCA_963854265.1). Classification (GTDB taxonomy): domain Bacteria; phylum Actinomycetota; class Acidimicrobiia; order Acidimicrobiales; family UBA8592; genus CAWKYX01. The sequence continues at coordinate 148 of CAWKYX010000133.1, read as the reverse complement.
ACGCACGGCGCCGGATGTCGGTTTTACAAACCCGGACAAGATGTTAAAGAGTGTGGTCTTGCCAGCACCGTTGGGCCCGATAAGCCCGTTGAAGCCGGTACTGAAGTCGAGGCTGACACCTTCGAGAACGCGGTTACCGCCGAATGCT
>CAWKYX010000132.1:0-9387 GCA_963854265.1 Acidimicrobiia bacterium | reverse complement strand
ATCCCCAGACGCAGCCTCGGCTGGGACACCGCCCACAACATCTACACTCAAGCTGTCGCGATGACCCCTTGAACCGACCCAGACCCCAACTCAACACGATTACTTCTGATCTGTGAACCTCAGCCGGGGTCCAGACGCAGGGCATCAAGTTCCGTGCGCATGTTCTCTCGAGCTTGCGGCTCGAGCCGGCGCCTCATGTCGGGCCGGAGGTAGACCTGCTCGAGAGCCAGGAACGATCCCAGGACGCGACCACGGCCAACGGTGAACTCGGCGTCGGGCACGTGCGCGTACTCGGCGCGGATTTGGCCGGCGTATTCGTGGTAGCGGCTTTCCTCGGCGCCCAAAATCGCGAGGTCAGCGTCGTGCATCGCTGCAGACCTAGGAGTGACGTCGCGTGGCATGTGACCAGCCGTCATCTCGATCAAATCTCCGACCTCGTCGCCGCAGCTGACCTCAGCCGACTCGAGAAAGTTTCGGGCCATCGACGCGCTCAGCACCTCGTTGTCGGACCGGGTTGGGTCGTAGATCGCATCGTGGAACCAGATAGCCAGGTCCACAATGTGGCGATCCTGCTGGGTGAGATCTGGCATGGCGTCGACGACAGCGAAGCACTCGTCGAGGTGGGTGAGATCGTGGTAGCGACGATGCATCTCGGAGTGCGCCAACACCAACAGGTCACCTTGGCGCCGCGCTGAATCCCTGTCGATTCCAATCGCCGAGCACGGTTCGGTCCACCGCCGCAATCTGTTGATCGAACGCTCGTCCACCCCCAAAGCGTAATCTCGGTGACGAACATCGTGGGCGCCGTCACCGCCGATGCGCTGATAACAGTGGTGAGGCGTCGAGATCGAGGAGCGAACAATGAGCGAACAAGCAGGTGGGCCGGGATTCTGGCAAGCCCAAGATGGACTCTGGTACGGGCCCGAAACCCACCCAGATGCGAACCACCGTGCCCAGTTCGCCGCTGCACCCGGCGCCATGGCGGGTGACGCCGGCCGATATCCAGCGCGCCTCACCGTCAGCGACGACAACAAGATCGCCAACTGGCGCGCACTCGTGCACATCTTCATGGCGATCCCGCATTTAATCGTCCTGTACCTCTTGGGCATCGTGTCTTCGGTTGTTGGCGTGATCAGCTGGTTCGTGATTTTGTTCACGGGCAAACTCCCCGAGGGTTTGCACAACATGCAGGCGATGTACCTCCGGTACACCAACCGCACCATGGGCTTCATGTTGTTGTTGACCGAGGAATACCCGCCGTTCGAGTTTGATGCCAAGGCCCTGGATCAGTCGAACTATCCAATCCGCTCCGACTACGACTACCAGGGCGAAGGTCGCAACCGACTCACCACCTTCTTCCGGGCCATCATGTTGATCCCGGCGATGTTCATTCTGTACTTCGTGATGATCCCCGCATCTGTCGTATACATCCTCGCCTGGTTCGCTGTGTTGTTCACCGGCAGAATGCCGACAGGACTGCGAGACTTCATGGTCGGAACCGCCCGATGGAGCAACCGCGTCCAGGCCTATGCACGGCTGTTGACCGACGAGTACCCGCCGTTCTCGATGGGCGACTGAGGCATTGACCGACCCCGGCGTGAGGAGCGTCGCCGACCAAAGTTTGCTCCACGGTTAGCGTGAGTTTCCGCGGCAGCAGTATCTTCTTGCGTGCACGCTGCACTGATGCGCTTCGCATCGCTTTGCATGCTGTTCGCATTCGTTGGTCCGGAGGGACGACCACACATGGCGCAAACAACGACCCGTCCAGGGCCCGACAAGATCCGCAAGCGGCCGAAAGAGTGGCCGTTCCCGCTGAACATCTACCAGAGCGCCATTGGCCGCAAGTGGGTAATGGCCGTCAGCGGCATCGTGCTCTTGGGATTCGTCCTCACCCACATGATCGGCAACCTCCACCTGTACGAGGGTCCCCTCGAGATCCACGAGTACGCCGAAACGCTCCGCGACCTGGGCACAGAGGTCATTCCTCGCACCTGGTTGTTGTGGGCGGTCCGGCTGATGCTCATTGGTGGATTCGTGATCCATGTGCACTCTGCCTACACACTCAGCTCCATGGGCTACAAGGCCAATCCTCGGTCGAATACCACCAACGCCAACAAGGCTTATGTGGGCGGCCAGGACTTTGCCGCGGCCAACTATGCCAGCCGCACGATGCGCTGGACCGGCCCCATTGTCTTGCTGTACTTGTTCTTCCACCTCGCCGATCTCACATGGGGCTGGTTGTCTGACGACTGGGTCCGCGGTGACCCTTACAACAACGTCGTCATCTCCATGGGCAACATCGGCGTGGCGATCATCTACATCGTCGCCAACGTCGCGCTCGCTCTCCACATTTTCCACGGCACCTACAGCCTCTTCCAGAGCTTGGGCATCAGCAGCCCGAAGATCAATGCCGGTCGCAAGCACATTGCAGCCGGACTCGCCGGCCTGATTCTGATCGGGAACTTGAGTTTCCCGATCATGGTCCAGGCCGGACTCATCGACCAAGACAATTGCGACGCCCCCTGCGGACTCACTGCCGCCGAATCCCATGAGGAGGCCGGCGAATGATCGGCGCACTTGATCCCCGAGTCCCTGACGGCTCCATTGCCGAGAAGTGGACGAACCACAAGTTCGACATGAAGTTGGTCAACCCGGCCAACAAGCGCAAGTTCGAGGTCATCGTGGTCGGCACCGGCCTGGCCGGCGCCTCTGCTGCGGCAACCATGGGTGAGCTCGGATACAAGGTGAAAGCCTTCACCTATAACGACTCCCCCCGTCGAGCCCACTCCATTGCGGCCCAGGGCGGCATCAACGGGGCCAAGAACTACCAGAACGACGGCGATTCGGTGCACCGCTTGTTCTACGACACGGTCAAGGGTGGCGACTACCGCAGCCGCGAGGCCAACGTGCATCGCTTGGCCGAGGTGTCAGTCGACATCATCGATCAATGTGTCGGTCAAGGCGTGCCGTTCGCTCGTGAATACGGCGGACTCCTCGACAACCGATCCTTCGGCGGCGCCCAGGTGTCGCGCACGTTCTACGCCCGAGGACAGACCGGCCAGCAATTGCTGCTCGGCGCGTACTCGGCGCTGATGCGCCAAGTATCGGCCGGGTCGGTCGACCTCCACACCCGCACCGAGATGCTCGACCTCATCGTGCACGACGGTGTGGCCAAGGGCATCGTGACCCGAGACCTCGTGACCGGTGACGTTCGCAGCCACACTGCCCACGCCGTTGTCCTGGCGACCGGCGGCTACGGCAACGTGTACTACCTGTCGACCAACGCCATGATGTGCAACGTGACTGCCGGTTGGCGAGCACACCGACGGGGCGCTTTGTTTGCGAACCCGTGCTACACCCAGATCCACCCCACCTGCATCCCAGCCAGCGACGAGTTCCAGTCGAAGCTGACCCTCATGTCCGAATCGTTGCGCAACGACGGTCGCATCTGGGTCCCTCGCGGCCATGACGAGGAACGCACGGCCGACGACATCCCCGATGCCGAGCGGTATTACTACCTCGAAGAGAAGTACCCGGCGTTCGGCAACCTGGTCCCTCGCGACGTTGCGTCTCGCAATGCCAAGACCGTTGTCGACCAGGGGCTCGGAGTCGGACCGCTCAAGAACGGGGTCTTCCTCGACTTTGAGGACGCGATCAGCCGCCACGGTGAGGACACCATCCGAGAGAAGTACGGCAACCTCTTCGACATGTACGAGCGCATCACGGGTGAGAACCCCTACGAGCGCCCGATGCGTATCTACCCCGCTACCCACTACACCATGGGTGGCATGTGGGTGGACTACGAACTCATGTCCAACGTGCCCGGTCTCTTCGTGGTGGGCGAGGCCAACTTCTCCGATCACGGCGCGAACCGTTTGGGTGCATCCGCATTGATGCAAGGGCTGGCCGACGGCTACTTCGTCCTGCCGTACACCATCGGCAACTACCTCGCTCCCCTCCTCGGTGATGGAAAGCTGGCCGAAGACGACCCGGTGTGTGAAGCCACCGTGGCCAATGTCGCCGACCAGACCCAGCGCTGGCTGTCGGTGGGCGGCACTCGCTCTCCGGACTACTTCCATCGTGAGCTCGGAAAGCTGGTGTGGAACTACATCGGCATGGAACGCGACAAGAACGGCCTCGAGAAGGCGCTCACCGAGATCCCTGCGCTGCGCGACGAGTTCGAAAAAGACGTCCGGGTGCTCGGCAACGGAGCCAGCCTCAACTCATCGCTCGAAAAGGTCGGCCGAGTCTCGGACTTCTTCGAACTCGCCGAACTCAAAGCCCGAGACGCTCTGGAACGCGAAGAATCCTGTGGCGGTCACTTCCGGACCGAGTCCCAAGACGACGAAGGCGAGGCGTTGCGCGATGACGACAATTTCGCTCATGTCGCTGCGTGGGAATGGGGTGGCGAGAGCGGTAACGCCATTCGCCACAAGGAAGAGCTCACATTCGACGAGGTTGCGCTGACCCAGCGCAGCTACAAGTAGCGGGAGATTCCGTCCATGTCAGAAGAGACGCTCAGCCTCACGCTCAAGGTCTGGCGCCAAGAGGGCCCAGACTCCAGCGGCCGATTCGAAACCTACGGACTCGACAACATCTCGACGGACATGTCGTTCCTTGAGATGTTCGATGTCCTCAACGAGGAGCTGATCAGCGAAGGCAAAGTGCCAGTCGAGATCGCCAGCGACTGCCGCGAAGGCATCTGCGGTACGTGCGGCTGCATGATCAACGGCCGGGCCCATGGCCCCGAGAAGGCCACCGCGACATGCCAGCTCCACATGCGCAAGTTCAGCGATGGCGACACCATCGTCGTCGAACCATGGCTGGCCTCGTCGTTCCCCATCATCAAGGATCTCGTGGTCGATCGGTCGCCGTTGGACCGCATCATCGAGTCCGGTGGCTTCATCACTGTCCCAACGGGCTCGGCGCCCGACGCAAACCTGATCCCCATCCCTAAAGACGCGGCCGACGCCGCGTTCGATGGTGCGGCCTGCATCGGCTGTGGCGCTTGTGTCGCTGCGTGCCCCAACTCAGCCGCGCAACTCTTCACTTCGGCGAAGGTTCAGCACCTCAACCTGCTGCCCCAAGGCCAGGCCGAGCGTTGGAGCCGGACCGAGAACATGGTGGACACCATGGAGGATTACTTCGGGTCTTGCACGAACCACGGCGAGTGTCACGAAGCTTGCCCCAAAGAGATTCCTCTCGACTTCATCGCATACACCAACCGCGACTACATGAAGTCCAAGCGCAAGAACCGCAAGCTTCTCGGACAGGGCTAACACCGCCCGACGCGCTCAGCTGGGCAGCCGGTACTGGTTGCCAACGCCTGTTCTGAACCGGTTTGTTCTGAACCGGTCGGGCCAACCGGCCAACCGGCTACTCCCAGTTCTGGCTTGCATCGGTGAAGAACGCTGGAACGTCGGCGTCGTCGACCTGCAGCAGCGCATCCACGAAGCGATGGAAGCGTTGCCCGCCTCCCTCGTTCCGGCCAAACATGTTGACCGACTTTCCGCCTGTCTTGAGCGCCTTCTGGATCCGGAGGCCGGTGTAGTAGTCCTCGTCGTTGACGACGTTGTAGAGGAACGCCATACGATCTGTGACTGCCTGGGCCTGTGCCTCGTTGGTGGGCTCAGTGTGCAAGAACATCTGTGTCGTCATGGACGACCCGGGGTCGGCTCCCGGGTAGAGCTGGGACACCATGTAGATCTTGCCCTCAGCGTCGAACGAGGCAATGGAGACATGGGGGAAGATCGTCCAGACACCGCCGATCAACTCGTCGGTCTCCCACTCGTCTTCGGGTTTGAGCGACAGTTCCTCGAAGTGCCGATCAGGCGCGGTGACGCGTTGGTGAGGACCCCACCAGTCATAAAGCGCTTTGTTGGAGTAATCGGGGCCGAAAGAATCGCGATGGAGAATAGGCAGGTGGTAGTAGTCGAGGTACCCGTCGTAGGCCACTTTCCAATTGGGTCCAGCCAGCGATTGTCGACCGGCGACGTGGCAATCCTCGAACCCCAGATTCTCGAGCATCTCGCCATACCCACACAGAAACGTGTCGATGTCGATGACCGGGTCGGACGTGAGATAGACCCAAATCAGGCCGGCACGCTCTGCGCATGCCAGCTCGGTGAGGCCGAGACACGAGCGATCGATCTCGCCGAAGTCGTCCGCGTCGAGCACGCCGACCAGGGCACCTTGAGCGTCGTAAGTCCAGGCGTGGTACGGGCACGCGTGTCGCCGGGCCTGACCAACACCCTCCTCGACCACGATGGCGCCTCTGTGGCTGCACATGTTGACAAACGCACGCAGCTCGCCATCCTCGCCTCGCATCACCACGATGGGGGTGCCGACGATCTCAAGTGCGTGGTACGAACCGGGTTCGCGCAGCTCCGAGGACGCGCCGACCACCAGCGGCACCCGCTTGAACACGCGGTCCATCTCCAGCTGCCACCGGTCGTGGTCGTAATAGTTCGTGACCGGAACCTCATGGATCCCGTCGACCTGGTCCTGTGTTCCGTTCTTGAAGTGGTCCACGCCCCGACGAGCGATGGTCACCAGCTGCTCTCTGCTCATGATTGACGAACCCCCAGAGCCACATTGTGGCCGAGATCGTGGCGAAACGCTTTGCTGGACAGGACTTACTGAACCGAACCCAGAAGCGTGAGGGCTCGTCCCCACGAAGTCTCGGTTGCGTCTGGGTCGTAGGTGCCAAGCGGGTTGTCCTCGTTGGTGAACCCGTGCCCGGTCCCTGGATAAACGTGGAACGTCGCGTTCTTGCCCATGCCCCGAAGCTCATCGCCCAGGGCGTTGATGGCCTCGGGCGGGAAGAAGTCGTCGGACCCGGCAAAGTGGCCTTCGACGGTGGCCGTCAGACCCGACCAATCGGGCGCACCGTCGCCGAGAGGGGCGCCATAGAAGGGTGCCGCAGCGCTGACGCGGTCTCCCTCAGCGGCAGCAATCATGAGTGTCAACATGCCGCCCATACAGAAGCCCGTCACGCCGACTGTGCTGCTCGAACACGCTTCGTGAGCCAACAGGTAGTCGATGGCCGCGGACATGTCGCGCGCAGCCTGCTCGGGGGGTAGCCCGGTCATCAACTCACCCGCCTTATCCATCTCGGTGTGCGCGGCAGATTCTCCGTGATAGAGATCCGGCGCCAGCGCGGTGAACCCGGCCACGGCCAAACGGTCACAAACCGCCTTGAGTTGGGGCACCAGCCCCCACCACTCCTGCAGCACAATGACACCCGCCCCGCTGCCACCGTCGGGCACCGCGAGGTAGCCGCCTGCGGTGGTGCCGTTAACTGCGAACTCGATCATTTCACTACTCATCGCAACTCCTCATACAGATGCAACGAAATCTAGCAGGGCGCCGAAAAGCTCAGTGGCCGATCTCGCCAACCATCCATCGGAACATTCTGGAGGGTGTGTGTCTCGTCGGGACGGTCTGCTTGGTCCATTTGCCCGCTCAACCGGCGGCTTCGATCAACGCGAGGACTGGATCGATGATCTCTGCGCAGAAAAGCGGCGGCATCTCATGGCCCAACCCGTCGAACTCAATCAGTGTCGAGTTCGGAAGGGCTGTGTCAAGAAATCGAGCGTGTGCAATGTCGATGATTGGATCGGCCGTGCCGTGGAGAATGAGCGTCGGCTGCGTGAGGATAGGGAGAACCGGAACCAGCGACCCGCTGCACATGATCGCTGTGCCGTGACCTGGCTCGGCGAACGGTGCGTGCGCCACGTCAGCAACGCCCGCGTCACGTGCCCAGCGATCGTCGAACGTGTACCGGGTGCCGGCGTAGCGGCGGCTATCGGCTACATGGCGCTCGATCCGTTCGTCATCATCAGCAGGTCTTGGGGCAAACGCCGCCTCGGCCAGTGCCTCGAGAATCTCTGGCTGTGGGCCCGGGAGGTCGTGCTCGGCCGCATCAGCCATGCAGGGTGTGGTGTAGATGAGGGTCATGGTCCGAACCCGAGCTGGCTGGGCGGCGGCGAACGACATGGCGGTCATCCCGCCCATAGAGCGGCCAAGCAGGTGCACTGTCTGGACATCAGCAGCGCCAAGCACCGCAGCGAGGTCTTTGCCCAGGTCGGCGATGGTGTAGAGAACGTTCGCGCGGACGCGGGTGGACCTGCCGACGTCACGATTGTCGAACCTCAATACCCGAAAGCCTGCGTCGATCAACGGGTCGATCAGCTCGCGGCACCACATCACCGCGGTCGAGCCGGCGCCGCTGACCAGGGCCACAACGGGCCCATCACGGGGGCCCTCATCGATCCAGAACAGGTCGACGTCGCCATTGGTGGCCATACCAGTTTGCATGGGTATCGACGCTACATCGTTGTGTCGTCCACCCGGCGAGCGATGAGCCATGCATCATGCCGGCCGCTCGACCGCCACTCTGCCGAAGCCTCGATGATCTCCATCCCCACGAGGTTGTCGGCGATCTCGCGCACCTCGCCTTGTTCGAGAAGAAACCGACGACCGGGGCGCTCGTGTCGGTCCAGGTTGACGACCGTTGGTTGACAGATGGCCACGATGCCGCCGGGTCGGACATGCGCCGGAAGAGCAAGCGCGACGTCCCGGTCGAAGAACAGGTGCATCAGCGCCACGTCCCAGAGTCGCCCCGCCGGGAGACCTCCTTCTTCGACATCGTGCTGGAGGTACTCGATGACCGGCGCGTCAGGCAGCGCTTCGATGCTCCGGCGGGCGTGCCCCAATCCAACGTCTGACACATCGAGCAGCGTCGCATCAAGGCCGTTACTGGCCAGCCAGACGGCGTTCGCCCCGAGGCCTCCGCCGATATCGACCGCAGTACCCGACGATGCGAGATAGGCCTCGAGGTGGCGAGCGAAGGGCGCGGGTTGTGAGACTGGGGTGGCACCGGGCGTTTCGTACCTGGCGTTCCATCGTGACCGAGCGCTGCTCACGTCGTGGCCCCCACCCCGACCGGACCAGTGCACACTCCGGTCAAGAGCCTTGCCGCTCGGCGCGCTCGGCCAAACCGTCGAGAGCCCCCCGCAACGCCTTCGGAAATGGTCCCCTTGCCGCAAGTTTTATGAGCGGTCGGGCCCATGCCTTTGGCTCGAAAGCCTGCGCATAGGTGACGATCGCTCCCTCGGCGGTCGGCTCGATAGTCACGAGTTCGTTCAGCGTCTTGAAGATGGGACGACTCATCGCAACGACCGAGAAGCCGAAACTCGCGCCGGGCTCCCAACTGATGAACTCCTCGTCGAGGCGACCGAGCCCTCGCGCCTCAACGGAACGGGTTGCTCCGACACCGGTGGCCGGCCCCGTCACCTCGGCCTTGACCAAATCCCCAAACCAGTCGGGCCAGGATTCGTGGTCGGCCAACACGGCGAAAATCGCCTCGGGCGACGCGCTGATGAC
>CAWKYX010000131.1:0-9427 GCA_963854265.1 Acidimicrobiia bacterium | reverse complement strand
CGGCACGTTCGGCCACCGTGACCTGTTCGGCGGCAGGCCAGCTGGCCATGTCCTGTGGGACCGCAGTTCGTAGTTCCAATACTTCGATGGCGTGATCGAGGATCGAGACTGACTGGTTCACGCGGGTGAGCTGTTGCTCGGCCGCAGCAGCAAGTTCCATCGCTCCGAGGGGCCCAGGCCCGAAGGACACCGGAGCCAGATGCACGTTCAGCAACCCAGCCTGAGGAATCGACACAGGCGCCGCGGGTGGAGTAGCCGGAACTTCGCTCGCCATCCCGCCTCGAGCCGGCGCCCAGATGGCGAACCCAATCGCCCCGAGCACCATGACAATGGTGAGTGTCCACAATCCCTGCACCCAACCGTCGATCGTGGCTTGTTGGACATCGGCGATGAGCGCCGGTGCCAGTTCACCCACGTCTGCTGCCACCGCCGGGAGTGCGAACGGTGACTCTCGGACCGCGTCGACCACCTCAGCCGGGTATCCCTGGATGTCAGAAATCGAGCCGCGATACGCCGCGTTGAACGCGGCACCAGCGATGGCGACACCGATCGCCGCGCCGAGCTCTCGGACAACGTCGTTCAGCGCGGACGCCACCCCCTGCTTGGCCGGCGGCAGCGACTCGACGATCGCATCAGTCGCCGGCGGACCAGCGAATCCGAAACCAACACCCATGGTGATCATCGCGATCAGGAAGTGGCGAAGTCCGCTGTCGACCCCCACGGTCGTGCCGTAGATGAATCCGGCCGCCATGATGCCCAGGCCCATGGTTCCCACGATCCTGCGCCCGACCCGCCTGGCGAGGGGAATAGCAATGACCGATGCGGGGACGAGGCCAATCGAGATCGGGATGAGCGACAGCCCGATGGACAGCGGGCCGTAGCCGAGTACGAGACCGAGGTAGAAGACAACGAGGAAGAACACCCCGAAAGCACCCAAGAACTGCGTGAAGACTGACAACGCTCCCGCTCGGGTTCCGCGATCCCGGAAGAGTCGGACGTCCAGCAGCGGCCGCGGGTTGCGAGCCTCCCAAACAATGAACCCGATCAACGAGGTCACACCAATGCCAAAGCCGGCAAGGGTGAGCGGCGCAGTCCAACCTTCGACCGGACCTTCGATGATGCCGAGGACCAAAGCGCCGATGCCGATAGCCGCCAGCAGCCCGCCGAACGGATCCAGGTTCGCCTCGCTGGGGTCGGACGAATCCGGAACCACGGCGACACAAAACGCCAGTACGGCCAGCGAGGCGATCGTCATGGATAGGAACAGTGATGGCCACCGGAAGTTCTCGATCAACAGGCCACTGCCCATGATCCCGACGAACCCGCCCACCGAGACCGCGGCAGTCCACAGCGCGATCCCACGCGCCCGCAGCGACTCGGGAATGGTTGCGGTGATGGTCGACAACGTTGCGGGGAAGATGAGGGCAGCGCCGACGCCGGAAACGCCCCGGGCGATGATCAGCTGGATAGGCGTGTCGAGGGTCATCGTGATGGCGTTTGCGCCCACCATGATCACCAGGCCGACGAGCAAGATCAGACGCCGACCGAACCGGTCCCCGATGGCGCCGACGGGCAGCAAGAGCGACGCCAACACAACGGCGTAAACGTCCACCATCCAATGGCCCTGTGCCTGGGTGGCCCCGAGCTCTGGCAACAAGACCGGCAATGCAACGTTGAGCACCGACACGTTGGCCATCACGAGCATGGCCGACAGAACGGTGGCGGCGAGCACGAGCGGCGGTCTGGGTTCCGACGGTCCGCGTAACATCGGAGTCAGTCTCCGGCAGAAGGGCCGAATCGTCAATCTGGCGAATTTTGCCGGCCTGGCTGTTGAGCTTCGAGCTGGCTGGGATCTGCATCGTCGGAAGCATGAGTCGCCCATGGGGCGATCCACAGCGGTGGCCCCCACGGCCTGTGGGTCAAGCAGATCCTGGCAACCCGACCCCTCGATGCTCGGCTGCGTGGCGGCCGGCGGCGAAACCGAAAACCATCCCTGGGCCCAGTGTTCCTCCGGCTCCCCCGTAGGTCATCCCCATGGCCGATGCCATCACATTGCCCGCAGCGTAGAGCCCTTCAATGACCTGACCATCGAGGTCGAGGACCTGAGCGTCGGCATTTGTCTGTGGGCCACCCTTGGTTCCCAGTGCTCCGGGGCGAACGGCCACGGTGTAGTACGGACCCGTATCAATGGGACCCAATGTCGCGGCAGCGGTCCGGGTCCCGTCGCCCCAGTGCGTGTCGTTGATGCTGCGCCCGCGACCGAAGTCTGGATCGTCGAGGTCGGCGACCTGTGCGTTCCACCGTGCCACGGTCTCTTCGAGCTGCAGCCCGTCGATACCTGCCTTGTCGGCCAGCTCGGCCAACGTGTCCGCAGCAGTCAGCCATTCGGGCACCGGGCCCTCGCCCCGATACCGGAACAAGCCCGACCTCACCAGATACTCGTGGTCGAAGACCATGTGTGCCGGCAGGTTCATGTATTCGAAGCTCCCGGGGTCGAGCTGATGGAACGCAGCCCCGAACGCGTTGTAGTTGGCCGCTTCGTTGGCGAAACGCTTGCCCGCCTTGTTCACCATGATGCAACGCGGTTGGATCCGCTCGCGGTTGACCATCCAGGCCAGGGGCCGGCCATCAGCACCGGGCACATCGATGACCGGCACCCACCAAGCCTCTTGCATGTTGCCCAGCGATGCCCCTGCCCGCATCGCCATCTTGAGCCCGTCGCCCGTGTTGGTCTCGATCGACACGGCGCGCTGAAGCGGCCCCCGAATGAAGGCCCGGATCAGGTCTTGGTTCCACTCGAAGCCGCCGGTAGCGAGAATCACCGCGTTGCGGGCCTCCACAACATCGGCGCCGGCTGGGCCGAAACGAACACCAGTTACTCGGCCGTCAGTTATCACCAACCCGGTGGCTGCTCGGTTGGTGTGGGGCTCGATCCCACGATCGAGGCACGCTTTGAGGAGCCGGCCGATGAGCGCCTGGCCGCAACCTCGTAGGTCGTCTTCCTCGCGCTGACGCAAGACGTCACGGTCGATGATCGTTGTCGCGCCCCGCCCAAGGGTGGTCTCGTTCATCAAGACGTGTCGCCCCATCTGACGGCTCTGGCTGACCCGATCCGCCCACTCCCCCAGCTCGCCAAAGCCAAACAGTGGACACTCGAGCGATCTCCCACCGGCGGTGCTGCCCCCTGGGTGCTCCGGGTGATAGTCCGGGAAGTCCTCGACGATCTCGAACGTCACAGGCGTGTTGGCTTCGAACCAACGAACCATCTCGGGACCGACATCGACGTACGCCTCAGCTAAGTCACGAGGGATCTTGTCGTGAGACAATGCTTCGAGGTACCGCAGTGCCTCGGCCCGAGAATCCCCCATCCCGGCTTCGTCCATGTGGTGGTTACATGGGATCCAGACCATGCCTCCCGACATGGCGGAGGTGCCGCCCACCACGTCGGCCTTCTCGAACACTCCAACACGCTGTGCACCGTGACCATGCGCGGTGACTGCGGCAGCCAAAGCGGAGGCTCCTGAGCCCAACACAACTACATCGAATGTCTGCATGTCTCTTTGGACCTCTGCCTCGACAACCACACCGGCCAACACACCCCAAGCTGGCCATAACGACCGCGAACTTAGTCGTGTGTCGCCAAATGATCACCCGGGCCTGCCTCATTTCGTAGCGCCTTGGCACAGAAGCAGCTTGCCGCACGGCGCTACTAGTGGCTCACCCGGCCGGAACAGGGCAGAATCCTCCTCAGCAATCGAGCCCCAGAACTACCGAGGATGAGCGAGACAATGAGCCACGACGATCACACTGAGATCACCCGACGGGTCTACGAGTACGCATACGGCATCGACACCCGGGACTGGGATCTCTATCGCAGTATCTTCGCCGACGACCTGACGATGGACTTCACCTCGTACAGGCCGACCGACAAGGTCCGTGACTTGTCTGGCGATGCATGGGTCGCTGGCGTGAAGCCGTTGTTTACCGGTCTCGACGCAACCCAACACTCAATGTCCAATCCCATCGTCGACCTCGACTCGGATCAAGCGCGGTGCCGGGTCTACATGCAAGCGGCACATTTTCTCGTCGATGACCCTGAGCCCGAGTTCACCATCGGGGGGTTCTATGACGATGTCTTGATCCGCACCGATGCGGGCTGGAGGATCTCAGCCGTGACGTTGACGGTGTGGTGGCGTCGCGGCAACGATGCAATCATGGAAGCGGCCCGCGTTCGAGGGACCAAAGAGTTGGGCCAGTGAAGTTCGGCTGTGTCTTTCCAACCGTAGAGATCGGGAACGACCCGATGGTGATCAGGGACTTCGCGCAGACTGCGGAGGGACTTGGCTACACCCACATCGTCACCTACGACCACGTCCTCGGTGCACCAACGCAGGGCCGAGAACCACCGTTGGTCGGTCCCTACGACGAGACCCATCCGTTCCATGAGCCAATGGTGCTCTTTGGGTATCTGGCTGCGCTGACGTCGACAATCGAGCTGATGACCGGTGTGCTCATCTCGCCCCAGCGCCAGTCCGTCCTGGTCGCGAAGCAGGCTGCAGAGGTGGCGATCTTGTCCGGAGATCGTTTCCGGCTAGGCGTTGGCACCGGCTGGAACTTCGTCGAGTACGAGGCCTTGGGTATGTCGTTCGAGGCTCGGGGCCACATGCTCGACGAGCAAATAGCGCTCTGGCGTCAGCTGTGGAGCGGCGACGTCATCAACTTCGAGGGCAGCTTCCACCAGATCGACCGGGGGAACTGCGTCCCAGCGCCGGCCAAACCAATTCCTGTCTGGTTCGGCGGCCGGTCGGCCGCCGCCAGGCGCCGTGCTGTCGCACTCGGCGATGGATTTGTCTTCCCCACTGCAAGCCGCGCCGCGCAGGAATCATGCGCGATGTTGTTGGAGGACCTCGAAGCAAACGGCCGCCGGTCCGGTTTCGGAATCGATGCGCTTATCGGCTTCGGCGATGGCCCTGAAACCTGGCACGCTGCAATCGCGGCTTGGGACGAACTCGGTGCCGACACACTTTCGGTCCGAGCTATGTCGGCGAGCTCAAAGTCGGTCGGCGAAGTCGATCCGGGGTTTACCTCCCCGCAACAACACATCGATGCGCTCGAGGTCTTCATGGCCGAAGTCGGTCCGTAAGGCTCGGTACCGTTCCCAGCGACAATCATCGCGACGCGACACCGAGATGTCTTGCATGACTCGGGCGGCGAATCGTCCGATGATCGTACGAGGAACACCGCCGACCGACCTCCTCCGCGTCAGCCCGATGTTCGAAGATGAGATCGGCCTCTCGCGCCAACACTTGACCTTGCGACCGTTCCTCGAATGGGATCCACCCCTGTTGAAGAAGACGTTGACGCCGTCGGGTGCGAGGTCGCGTAAGCGTTCGGCCACATCGACCTTCTTGTAATCGATGGCTCCGTCAAAACCGAGTTCGTCGAGCAGGTAGGCGCACTTGCGCAGGCAGCCGTCGATGTCAGACTCGACAATCAGCGCGGCGACGTCTGGACCATCTTGGACTTGATCAGTCGTTCGAGAGTGTGGTGGGTGATACGCCAACCCTCGTCGGTGCGGATCAAGCGATCGTCGTAGATCGCCCAGAGGACCATCAACATGTCACCGTCGTTGGCCATCTCGTGTGTCGCTTGCACGTAGCTCCGCAGATGCGCCCGATCACCATCGATCTCGACCTCTTGGTTGGTGATCTGATGATGCGTGGCTGAGTAATTCTTCAGTGCCTCGCCCACCCAGGGCACGTAGGTGGCTCGATCGGTGAAGGCTTCCCTGCCAAATCCCGTCACCTCAACGTCTTCGGTGAAACACGTCGCGTACCGTTCGAGGTCTCGTTGATCGACTGACGTCGCATAACGGATCATGACCTGTCCAATGTCGTAGCGGTCTCTGAGCTCAGTATCCACGTCGTGCTCCAGTCGGTCGGACGCTTCAGTCTGTCACCACCACAAATCCCGCGCTGTCGATCTGCGCGCATGTCGCCCCCCACGCCCATGGCCACTTGGATTGCGAAACCGAATCCGCGGGAACTCCTGACCAACCGGTGTCGTTGTCCGTGTGGTTGATTTGCAAACACCCAAGGAGACTCAATGAACCTTCAGAAAAAACGCCGCCCATTATGGCTGCTGTTGATCCTCGCCGTCATAGCCGCAGCGCTACTACCGGCGACCGCATCAGCGCAGACCACCACCGGCCCCGACATATACCGAGTGACCGTGACGGTCACAAACCTTGCGCCAACCAATGGCACAATCCAGACGCCGTTCTGGGTCGCCGTCCACAACGGTGGCTTCGACACCTACAACCGCGGGGCTGCTGCGTCGCCCGAGCTCGAACGACTCGCAGAAGATGGCAACACTGGACCGCTGTCTGAGGCATTTGCCGCCAACGGCCGAGGCCAGGACGCAACGATCGCCGGCCCTGACGGTCCACTCGCCCCCGGCGACAGCGCCACGTACACCTTCATCGTCAAGCCGAAAGCCAGGCGGGGCCGCTTCTTCAGCTACGCATCGATGGTGATTCCCTCGAACGACGCGTTTGTTGCCAACGGCATCCCGAAGGCTCACCGTCTGTTCACCAACAACGGCCGATTCATCGGACGGGACTTCACCATTCGCGGCAAGAGGGTTCTCGACGCCGGCACAGAAGTAAACGACGAGATCCCGGAGAACACCGCAGCGTTGGCCCAAGCCGCTCCAAACACCGGAGTCACCGAAGGTGGCACGGTCGGAGCCCACGCTGGATTCGACCCCGCAGGAAATATCCTTGCGGCGCGCACCGGAGCCGACTTCACTTCCTCTGGCTATGACATCGCCCGAGTGGAATTCGATGCAGAGCCGATCGCCGTGACGACCGACACCGCTCGCCTCCGTGGATCGAATGAGGTCCCGGCCTTGAGCACGACGGTGAAAGGCCTCGCCAAAGTACGCCTCACCCTCAACGGCAATCTCTGGTTCCGTTTCAGGACGAATGAGACCAGTGGTATCACCGGTGCCCATATCCACGCGGGTGCACCGGGAGAAAACGGGCCGGTCCTCGCGGTGCTGTATGCCGACCCCTCTGGCTCGCAACGCAAGATCGACATCAGAGGAAACAGGCGAGCATCTGACCTGATGGACTCCCTTGAAGGTGGGTCGATTTCGGACCTCTGGGCGTTGATCGAGGCTGGAGAGGCTTATGTCAACGTGCATACCGTCGCCAACCCCGCAGGTGAGGTCAGAGCCAACCTCAACGCCAGCTGACGTTCTGCACGACCAAGCCAAACAACATTGATCCGTGGGCGCCGCGACACGCGGCGCCCGTGGGCGCGTTGTTGCTCAACCCCACATCGCGGTGGCGATGCGCAACATGGCGACGCAGGCTCCATACTGGCGCCATGGAGAAGAACGTCCTTGGCGGCGACCTCGAATCATGCGGCACAGAGCCTATGACCGGCTTCTACCGCGATGGCTGCTGCTCGACAGGGCCAGAAGATCGCGGAAGCCACACAATCTGCGCATTCATGACCAGCGAGTTCCTCGAGCATCAGCGCAATATCGGGAACGACCTGAGCACCGCAATGCCGGCCTACCAGTTCCCCGGGCTCGTGCCTGGCGACCGATGGTGCGTGACCGCTGCCAATTGGCTGCGGGCGCATCACGATGGTGCCGCCGCTCCGGTTGTGCTCGCGTCAACCCACGAGCGGGTGCTCGACATCGTGCCGCTCGAGGTGCTCCAGCAGTACACTGTCGACGTGCCACCCGACCTGGGAATGCTCGAAGGCTGACCCTCTCGCGGCATGTCAAGAGAGCGCCGGGAGAACCTCGTTTGCGAACAGTGCCATTGACGATTCAACTTCGTTGTTGGGCAGTCCCCCCTGGTCGCCCTGGAACAACCAGAGATCGATGCCGCCAGCTGCTTCGTCAAAGGTTCCCAAGCGGTCGGTGACCTCGGCAACCGATCCACAAACCGCCTGGGCCTCAGGGACATCGAGGGTGGCCCAATAGGGCCGGACACTTTCGAGCGGCAGGGCCTTGCCGGTAACCAACGTCACTACCCATCGGAGATAGTCGAGCTGGAACGGAGCCCAGTAGGCCTTCGCATCGGGCCGCTCACTGACATGGCAGTGCAGGTTGAGTGCAACTTCCGCCTCATCGGGGTCATGCCCGGCAGCCGCCCAAGCTTCCCGGTATTCACGACAAAGCTCTGGGCCCCGGTCGGGCCCCACCGACACCAATGGGATTGCGATCTTCGATCGAAACCTCACGGCCTCGGCGATCGATTCAGTCGAACTCACCGAGATCCAGATCGGTGGACCACCAACTTGGAGCGGCCGCGGCATCAGGGTGACCTCGTCCAACGGCGGGCGAATCAACCCGTCCCAACTCACGCACTCGCTGGTCCATAATGCCTGCAACAGTTCAATCGCTTCGGAAACGAGCAGGCGGGACTCTTCGTGATCTTGGCCGAATTGGGTATACAGCGACGGAACAACGCCGCGACCTGCAATCAGCTCCGCGCGGCCGCCCGACAAGACATCGAGGGTGGCCCATTGTTCGGCCAGCGTCACGGGGTCGTGGTGGGCAACAAGGCTGACGGCTGTGGAGAGCCGCAGGGTCGTTGTGTGAGCAGCGATCGTCGCCAGGACCACCAAGGGCGACGACACGATGTAATCACAAAAGTGGTGCTCGCCCAGATGAACCGAACGGGCCCCGAGCCTTTCTGCTTCGATGGCGAGGTCCACAATCTGGCGGTGGCGGTCGGCTTGAGAGCCGATCTCTCCCGTGTGTGGGTTCGGGAGGTGGTCCCCCAGTGTCGTCAGTGCCCATTGCATTGTTCAGCGTCCATCCTCATCAACGGCTGGTACAGCGGATTCCTCGCCAAGGCTCGTAGCTTGGCCAGGTCCAGTTGACGAGTTCCGTTACGGTAGATCGTCCGCTTCCTCGGCGCCATGCCCACGCGATCGCCGCAAGGGTGAGAACCCATACGAGTGGCATCAGGACTCCGACGGAGGTGGTGGAGGGCCGAAGTTGTTCTCAGTGCGGCAGAAATTGGTTCCGTGTTCGATACTGGTCCAATGAGCGAGACAGCAGACCTCGATACTTTCACCGCGCAAGCCCGCGAATGGCTCGACGCGAACGCGAACCAGAAGCCAGCCGATACGGGGCACGGCACGATCGAGTGGGGCAAAGGCGAGTTCAGCGTCGCCGTGTTCCACAACCTCGAGATGGATGAAGAGCGATCGATGCTCGCCAAGATCTCGGCCTGGACGCAGAAAAAAGCCGAAGTGGGTTACCACCGCGTTGAGTGGGAGACCGAGCTTGGCGGGCTGGGCCTCACCACCGATCACAAGCAAGCATTTGCTCGCATCGAGGCAGAGTATGAAATCCCCACCAGCCACGAGCTCCACAGCGTTACGACCGAGTTGATCGC
>CAWKYX010000130.1:0-9487 GCA_963854265.1 Acidimicrobiia bacterium | reverse complement strand
CGCCAATCGTCCACATCCAATCGTCAGCGGCCATTAGCAAATCCATTTGCAAACGACACCCCTGGGAGCAATTCCATACGCTCTGACCAGGGGTTTCTATGGTGTCGGAGGGGGGACTTGAACACCCCTAGTCAACAACATCAGCACCAGCACCTCCTCGCAGAGTGTCGGGTCCAGTTCGTCCGTGCAGCACGTCGGCGTCAAACCTGCTTCCCATCCACCCATACGTGGGTAATGTCCGACGGTGAGGCGAGGTTGACGATCTTCTCAAGGATTCGAGTGTCGTCATCGAGATCGTCCCATACGCGAAGTGCGCCGCGCCCGCTCTTGGTGTCGACCGCGATGGCGTCGAATTGTCGTCCCGGTTCTATGAGGCCGATGGGAAGCCCGAGCACTTCGGCGCCGCCCACGGTTGCCATCCAGAATGCGGCGACGGTGGCAATTCGGGAATCTGGCCTGCCCCGCTCAGCTACGGGCAGTCGTGCGTCGGTTCCGTCCTCGAGTAGCCGCGACATGGTCACCGCGTCGCCGCATTGAGGCAGCAATCCTGGTCGGGGCCCGCCCGCAATGTCAGTTCCAAGCCCCATTCGAAGCCCGGCTTCCAAGAAACGTCGCGCTGGGAATACTGCGTTGGCGAAATAGGCGTTCGACAATGGACAGTGGGCTACACCCGCTTCCCGCTCTACGGCGCGGCGGGCGTCTCCGTCGGACATGTGGTCAGAGTGAGCGAGGACCGTATGTGCCCTGAGGAGCCCGAATCTCTCAAGCGCTTCTGTGTCCGAGCACCCGAACCTGTCGATCGAATAGCCGTGGTGCCAGTCGGATTCCGAGCAATGTGTTTGTACGTGGACACCGGTTGCCTCTGCTAGCTCACCGAGGCCAGCGAGTGTCGCGTCTGTACACGCAGGGGTGAAGCGAGGCGTAATCACAGGCGCAACGAGGCGGCTTCCGATCGCAGTTATCGCCTCGATTGATTGCTGTGAGCAGGCCACGGCAACCGACGCGCTCTCATCTCGATACCAGTCCGGCGTGCCCTCCGGGTGGTCCATGGCGACGCGACCGACCAGCGCTCTCTGTCCTAGCGTCGCGCATGTGCGGGCGAGGCTGGTCGTCGAATCCACGTGAACGGACCCGTAGTAGACCGCAGTGGTGGTGCCGTGAGCCAGCAGCGTGGACACAAGGTCGGTCCATACGTGCTGCGCGAATTCGAGGTTGTCGTAGCGAGCCTCGAGGGGGAAGGTGTACTCAGACAGCCACCTCTCGAGAGGGAGGTCTAACCCCGTTCCAACCTGGGGCCATTGTGGTGCGTGTACATGAAGATCGACTAGCCCCGGGAGAAGATACGTCGTCTCCGGGAGTTCGATCACCTCATCTGCCTCGGTCAGCGCGCGTTGGACGGCGCCTTCATTGGCCGGGTCCGATTGATCGAGCACGGCCTCGATCCGGCCGTTCTCGCCCACAACCAAGACGGCGCGGAAGCCGACCACTCGTTCTCTTGTCGGTGTCTGCAGGATGCTGCAGGCGACGGTGATTGTCATGACATTCTCCTTCGACCGGGTCGCCGCTCGCTCACATATCCGAATAGGGCGAATCCGACCCGGCCTCGGCGCTCGGGCCGGCCGACACGTAGTCGGCAATCTGCGCCGCTAGATCATTCGCTTCCGCCATGACCTGTCCGGCGTCGATGGTCAGCAGTTCCTTGTCACGCATCACTACTCGCCCATTGACCAGCACTGAAGAGACGTCGTCGCGCCCCACCGAGTAGGCGAGGTGCGAGTAGACGTCGTAGTGGGGTGTCAGGTGGAGCTTGTCTCGGTCGATCATGATGACGTCCGCCTGCTTACCGACCTCCAGCGAGCCAGTACGTTCACCGATGCCGAGCGCTCTCGCCGCATCGATCGTCGCCATCTTCACAACATCGCGTGAGGGCATCAGGGTGGGATCCTCGTGTAGCCCGCGATGCACCAGGCCGGCGAAGCGCATCACCTTCCACATGTCGAGGTCGTTGCTGCTCACCGGGCCATCCGTCCCCAACAAAACCGGCACTCCCGCCTCGATCATCTTCGGGACCGGAGCAAAGCCGTCACCCAGCTTCATGTTGGAGATCGGGTTGTGTACCGCGACTACTCCGCGATCGGCCAGAAGCTCAATCTCGTCGTCGGCCAGGTGGATGCAGTGGGCCAGGACGCTGCGCTCCCCGAGCATTCCGAGGCTGTCGAGGAGCCGCGGCGGCGTCAAGCCGAACTGTTCCTTTGTGGCCGACACTTCGGCGGCCGTCTCGCAAAGGTGAGTATTCAAGAGAATGCCGTACTCATCGGCCAAGGTCTGCGCCTCCCTCATGTGCTCGGGAGACACCGTCAGCTGCCAGTGCGGCTGGACGACGGGGACGACCAGGGAGTCATCCAGGTATTCCTCAATGAAGGCACGACCTCGCTCCAAACGACCCTCGAAACCTCGCTTCTCTATGTCGACCGGATCGAAGTAGATAGGGCCAGTCATCAACCGAAAGCCGATCTCCTTTGCGGCTTTGGCCGAACGCTCCGGGAACCAGAACATGTCAAGCGCGGCAGTGGTGCCCCCGCTGATCATCTCCGCCATGCTCAAACGTGATCCCAGTTCCACAGTGTCGGCGCGGACAAACTCCTGTTCAGCGAAGAAGACTTTCTCGAGCCAGGGCTCGAGCGGAAGGTCCTCGACAAGCCCGCGGAACAACGAGTCAGGAGTGTGTACGTGGGCATTGATAAGACCCGGCATGACAATCTGACCAGCAGCGTCCATCACCGTGTCCGCCGTATACCGTTCGGCCACCACGCTCGCGGGACCGACCGCCACGATCTGCTGATCCCGGATCGCAAGCGAGCCGTCCGTGATGGTGGTCATTTCGTGGTCCATCGTCACGATGAGACCGTTCGTGATCAGAGTGTCAGCGTTCTCCATTACGTGCTCCCCGCGTCAGCGGAATCATGTTGATTCGTACGAAAGGGCCGCTAGATCCAACGGTGGCCCAATGCCGGAAGTGATCGGGTCGTTGGCCTTGAGGCGGTCGATCACGCGGCGCTGCCAGTGAGGTCCACCAGTCGAATGAACCGTCGGCGAGCGAAGACTAGAGCAATCAGTGTGACCACCCATGGAAGCGCATCGGTGAATTGCACCGCCATGCCGTTGCCCTGGAGTCGAAAGCCGAGCCCCTCGGCGAAGCCGAACAGCAGTGCCGCCGACAACACTCCGACTGGGTGAGCTCGCCCCAACAACACTGCGACCACGGCGATCCAGCCACGGCCCGCGCTCATGTTCTCGGCGAACTGCACGACGTTTCCGAGTGCCAGCTGTGCGCCTGCCAGTCCTGCCATCGACCCCGACGTGAACACAGCGGCGTACTTGTACTTCGCTACGGGGACACCGCGCGTTTGCGCCGCCGATGGGTTTTCGCCCACTCCTCGTAGCCGCAGCCCCATCGGGCTGCGGAACAACCAAACCCAAACGACCGGGATGAGCAAGAACGAAAGGAACGCCGGCAACGTCATCTCGAAGAGCGCCTCGCCTATCACAGGAAGCTCAACAAACCCGGGCACACGGAACGTCTCTAGTCCCACGATTGCCGGGTCACGAAACACACCGCGAACGTCAAAGAATTGCGGTAGCAAGAAACTAGTGAGGCCCACGGCAAACAAGTTGATAGCGATACCGATGACTATTGGGTCGCCCTTCCGAGACACGTGCCCGAATGCCAACAGGGTCGATGTAGCCATCCCCGCCGCCATCGCCGCGGCCAAGCCAAGGTAGGCGTTGCCGGTCACGTAGGAGACCGAAACCGCTGTGAAGGCACCCATCAACATCGTGCCCTCGAGCGAGATCTGGAACACGCCCGCCCGTTCACAGATCAGGCCGCCGATGGCGGCTAACAGGATTGGCACGGCGGCTCGAACCACCGAGTCGAGTAGCGCTCCGTCAAAGAGCTGATCGAGCATCAGCCGGTCGCCGATCCGTACTCGTCCGTGTCGTGTGAGGCGACATCGGCGGACGAGCGCCGTCGCCACAACCGAGGTGCAATCTGCATGGCGAGCGCCAAGATCACGACGGCTTGAAGGACCTGGGCGAGTTGCCACGAAACTCCGGTGTTTCGTTGCATCGCCAAGCCGCCAACCTGCAGCGCCGCAAAGAAGAGCCCCGCGGCCAGAATCGGGATCGCTCGATGCAGGGCCAATAGGGCAACCAGCAGACCCGTCCATGCGAACCCTGTGCCGACCAGGTCGTAGTCGACGAAACGGCCCGATTGGCCAAGAATCATATGGGCTCCTGCCATTCCGGCAATGGCACCTCCGCTGCCCATGGACAAAATCGTCTGGCGGCTGACCCCAACGCCGCCGTACTCAGAAAACTTGAGGTTGATTCCCGAAATGTGGCTTTGATAACCGGGAGCTGTTCGGCGGTTGAACGCGTAGATAGCGGCAACCAAAACAGCTACGCCAAGAGCTGATGCACTGGCCCCTGATAACCAGCTGATCGTGGGAATCCGAGTGCTGGCGGGCAGAGCCTCGGTCGAGGTCGAGGTGGCGGCTGGGTCGGCAAAGTAGTTCTTCGTGAGATAGCTGGCGAGAGCCCGAGCCGGCGTGTTCAACAAGAGGCTCGAAATCAGGATGGGAAGTCGCAGCCAGGTTTGACCAACTGCCGGCAACAGGCCCCAGACCGCTCCCACGATGGCGGCGACCAGGAACGAAACGAAGATCACAAGAGGGCCAGGCGCGTCAAGATTGATCGCGACTACCGCTGCGGCGAAACCGCCGAGAACAAACTGCCCCTCGCCGCCAAGGTTGATGATGCCACTGCGAAAGGGAATCGAAATCGCCAACGCCATGGCAACGATCGGAATACCTCGATTGATCACCGTTCGCGGGCCTGCGCCGGTCGTGGCGCCGCTCCACAACTCGCCGTAAGCGCGAATCGGGTTCTCCCCCGAAAGGAGGATGATCACCGCGCAGATCAAGAACGACAACACCAGGGCTGACACCGCCGGGCTCGTGGCGGCTCCCAACCACCGCTCGAGTGATGATGACTGCGTTGACCGAGATGTTTGGCTCTGATCCACTAGCTAGGTTCCCAACGTCTCGGCGTCGACCCATTGAGTGTGGGCGCCGGTCATGTACAGGCCGATCTCGGCTTCGTTGGTCATAGTTGGATCCAGCTCAGCCACAATCTGACCTTCGAACATCACCAGGATGCGGGTTGAGAGTGCCAAAATCTCCCATAGCTCCGCCGATATCAACAGGACTCCTCGATCGGCGTCTCGCTGTGCAACCAGCTGCGCGTGAATGAATTCGATGGCCCCGACGTCGACCCCGCGAGTTGGTTGCTCGGCCACCAATATCGATGTTTCGTGAGCAAGCTCTCTCGCCACGACCACTTTCTGTAGGTTGCCACCCGAGAGTTCGCCGACCTTTTGGTTCGGGCCCGACACCTTGATGTCGTACGACTTGATGAGTTCGTCGGCATGCTGGGCGACCACCTTGCGGCGCAACCAACCCGCCTTGTGGAACCGGGGCTGCCATTGATAGCCCATCAACAGGTTCTCACTTGTTGTGGCGCTACCGGCACTACCCACGCGGTGGCGGTTCTCGGGTATAAAGGAGATCCCAGCAGCGCGATGCCCGCTAACACCGTGGCCCGCCAGGTCGTTGCCGGCCAAGGCGACGCTCCCCTCGGTCGGCCGGCGGAGTCCGACTATCGCCTCGACCAGTTCGCTCTGACCGCTGCCGGCAACAGCGGCGATTCCCACGATTTCACCGGCCGCTACTTCAAAGCTCACATCTCGAACTCTTCGAATACCGTTGGAATCATCGATGCTCAGCGAATTGACGCACAGCAATGCCTCACCGCTGTCATGGTCGGCGGGACGTACCGAGGTGTCGACCGAACGACCGGTCATGGCTGTGGATAGCTGGCCTGGAGAGGTACCGGCGGTATTGACGCGAAGCACGACCTGTCCCCGTCGCAGAACGGTGACGCGATCGCTCAGTGCCATCACTTCGTTCAGCTTGTGCGTAATGAAGATGATCGTGCGGCCGTCGTCGCGCAGGCGCCGAAGCACCTCAAACAGACTGTCTCGCTCCTGAGGCGTCAGAACCGCAGTGGGTTCATCGAGAATCAGCACACGGGCGTCGCGGTACAGGGCCTTGAGAATCTCGACTCGCTGCAAAACGCCAACTCGAAGATCTTCAACCGTGGCTAACGGATCAACACCAAGCCCATAACCTTCGGCAAGTTCGGCCACCTGGTTGTTCGCCAGATTGCGGTCGATCAGCCACCCCGATCTTGGTTCGTGGCCGTACACCACGTTCTCGGCCACCGTCATCGTTGGGAACAACTTGAATTCCTGGTGCACCATCCCCAGACCGGCATCGATCGCATCGAGAGTCGAACGAAATTCGACGAGATCACCCCGGACCAGAATTTCACCCTCGTCAGGCGAAACGAGCCCGTAGAGGATTGACATCAGCGTCGATTTCCCTGCGCCGTTCTCGCCGACGATGGCGTGGATCTCGCCCGAGCGAACTGAAAGCGACACGTCGTCGTTGGCCACTACGCCGGGGTACCGTTTGGTCACCCGGCGTAGTTCGAGCTCTGGGGTTTCTGAGCTCACAGCCAACGACAATGTCTCTCAGCCTCTTGTTTCGCGAAACTGCTACCCAAACAGGGGGTCGGGGACAACGATGTCACCCGAGATGATGTCGTCTTGGGCGGCCTGGACGGCGGCGATGATGTCGGGGTAGTCGGCGATCAGACACTGGCTGTCGGCAACATCGGATTGCAGAGCGATGACTCCAGTGGCGCCCTCGGCCAGACCGAACGAAACAACGCCCTCGGCAGTACCTGCCAGCACTGCGTCGATGAGTTGGTTCACCACAACGTCAACCAACTTCAGGCTGTTGTCGACTACCGCGCCAGGAGCCGTTGGGCATTCGTTGATGTCGACACCGTATGCAAAAACACCGTTCTCCGAGGCTGCTTCGAATACGCCGCCATTTGAACCGGCACCTACTGCGAAGATGTGATCGACACCTTGGGCCACCAGGGCCAGAGTTTGTTCCTTGGCCCGGGCCGGGTCGACGAAGGGGTTATCGCCGCCGATGAACACCTGTGCATCGGTCACGTCCGCGTTCACCGACTGTGCACCAAGCGCAAAGCTGTCGCTGTAACGATGCAGGAACGGGATATCGAGCGCCACGACGGAACCAATATTGCCGGTCTCGCTGAGCGATCCCGCCATGATGCCGAGCAGGTAGGCAGCTTCCTGTTCGCGGAATACGCCACAGTGCAAATTCGCGGCAGGCGGGAACGGGCAGGCATCGATCAGAATGAACTCCTGGTCCGGATGTGCTGCCGAGAATTCAGCGCTCAAATCGAGGAAGTCAAAAGTAGTCATGACAATGATGTCGGGATTCTCGGCTACGGCAGCCTCGAGGTTCGCTCGGCGGCTGTTGAGGTCGGTCGATTCGAAGATCTTGTATTCGCCACCTAGGCGTTCCGAGGCCTCACGTGTGCCCTTGTCACCCAACTCGAGAAACGGGTTCGACCCGATTGGTGTGGGCGGGAGGTAGATGAACAACGGCCCATCGTCGTCCGGCGCGGCGGTTTCGACAACGGGCTCGTCGGCTTGGACAGCGGGCGCTTCGGTTTGGTCGACGGGCTCGTCGGCTTGGACAGCAGGCGCGTCGGTTTGGTCGACGGGCTCGTCGGCTTGGACAGCGGGCTCGTCGGAACCGCAGGCCCCGGCCAGCATTGCCAGAGTGATGAAAAGCCCCATCAATAGTCGGACTCGTCGAAGTTTTAACATCTTGGTTTGGTTCTCCTTATTGATCCGGCCGGAGCCGGGCTTGATGGTTAGTGGTCGCTGAGAGGGGTTGACTGCAGGGTCTCGCCGGTTCGGTAGCTCACGACGCGGCGGTCTGTCACGAGGGCGGCGATCAGATCGACTGGTGTTACATCGAATGCCGGGTTCATCGTGTTGGTGCCCTGTGGGCTGAAACGGGTTTGACCAAACCCGCACACCTCGGCGTCGCCGCGGTCTTCGATCTCGATGTGATCACCGGTAGGCGTGCTCGCGTCGACTGTGGTCTCAGGGGCAACGACAACGAACGGCACGTGGGCGTAGTTGGCGGCAAGAGACAGCGAGAACGTTCCGATCTTGTTGGCGGTATCGCCGTTGGCCGCGACTCGGTCCGCGCCGACCAGTACAACGTCGGCCCCGCCCCTTGCCAGAACCGATGCTGCAGCGGAATCAACGATTAGACGATGCGGCGCACCCATGTTCGAAAGCTCCCAGGTGGTCAGACGGCCACCTTGGAGGAGAGGCCGGGTTTCGAGCGGAATCGCTTCGATGAGGTTGCCTCGCTCATGCAGCGTCTGGATGACCGCCAACGCGGTGCCGCGTTCGACTGCCGCCAACCCACCGGTGTTGCATATCGTCATCGCTCGCACCGGTCGATCGCCGCAAAGCTCGGCGACGAGGTCTGCGCCGTTTGTGCCCATCGCGACACTGGCTGCGAGCACCTCGTCGCGGATCCTGTTGGCCTCGGTCAACATCGCAGCAGGCGACTCTCCAGCGAGGGCAGAAACTCGATCGACCATCAATGCCAGGTTCACAGCCGTCGGTCGAGCGTTCCGCAGGTTCTGCACTGCAGCGTCGAACTCGACGCGTGATGACGAAGGCGGATACAGCACAGCGGCAAGGGCCACACCGTAGGCACCGGCCACGCCAATGGCGGGCGCACCGCGTACCGACAGCCTCTCGATGGCTGCAACCACCGAAGCAACATCAGTGCATTCGAGCACCACCTGGGAGTGCGGCAGCTGGGTCTGATCGAGGATATGTACTGACCCGTCGACCCACTCAATAGTAATTGGAACCTCGCTCGGCTGGTCCGGCTCACCATTCCAACCGCGATCCATCTTGTCAGACAACATCGGATCAACCTATGTGGACCCGGAGCTACCGTCAAGCAATAAGTGTGCCGACAGGCTGTTTGGCATCATGACTTCAGAGGCCTGAGGCTCCTTGACAACGAAACTCTTCAAAGTAGAGTTGTCTGATGACTCAAAGAAGATCCACTTGATCACCATCGACATGAATGACATGGTTGTGGCCGTAACGGGCGCCGGGGGCAACATCGGCTCCGGGATCGCTGAGCGGTTCGCCGCAGCCGGAGCGTCGCTGGTGCTACAAACCAACACCAGCGAACCACCGGCGATGGAATCACCCGGTGGCGTTACGTCGCTTCGATGCGACCTCACCGACCACGATGGCCCACAGAGTGTCGTGACCGCCGCGATCGACGCCTACGGCCGCCTTGACGCTGTCATCAACAATGCTGGAATCCAGCCGGTGGCCAGCTTCATGGACATCGCTGACGAAGACTGGGATGCGATGTTGGCCACCAACGTCACCGCGTGCCACCGGCTGACCAAGGCCTTCGCCCAACACGTGATTGAC
>CAWKYX010000129.1:0-9525 GCA_963854265.1 Acidimicrobiia bacterium | reverse complement strand
CTGAGTCCCGGCGATCCTGTCGATCCACGATGCCGTTGTCGTGACGACCGCTCGTTGCGGGAAGAACCGCTCGACCAACGCGTGGTGCAGTTCGGTGTCAGGGTCGGCGCATGCGTCACCGAGGACCGTCAAGCCGTAATCCCGATCGGCGGCTTCGATCAATGTCGCCAGCACTACCCCGCTCGTGCTCAGGCCCGCCAGCACCAACGCGTCGACTCGGAGCGAGCGGAGCAAGACATCGAGATCGCTGCCTGCGAAGGCGCTGATCCGACGCTTGGTTACCACGATGTCTTTCGCGTCCTGGGCCACCGCCGGATGGATTGCGGTGGCAGCATCGGACTCGCTCAAACGTCCGGCATCTCGGACCGCGGCGAACACCCGGTTCTCGTCGCTGACGTCGGGATATCCCGCGCGGAAGGCGACGCGCACGAAGATCACCGGAACCCCGTTGGCGCGAGCCGCGTCAGCTGCTGCGTTCCAGCGAGTTACGAGGACACCGTCAGGGTCATAGGTCGGCAGATGGCCGGCCATCAGATCGAGAAGTAGGAGGCACATTCGGGTGGACACGACAGCGATACCTTTGCCATCAGGGGTCGGGCGGATCCGACACCCTAGATCGGGACGGAAGGCGGAGCCGCCAAGGTGACTCCGAACCTGCTCTCGAACGTGCGTGTGCTCGATCTCTCGCGCCTGCTGCCCGGGCCGTATCTGACGATGATGCTCGGTGACTTCGGCGCTGATGTGGTGAAGATCGAGGATCCTGGTGTGGGCGACTACCTACGGGGCGCGCTGGATGCACAGCACCACGGTGGAGTCAGCTCGCTCTACCAGTGGATCAACAGAAATAAGCGTGGCGTCATCGTCGACCTCAAGTCAGACGCCGGCCGTGAGCTGATCCACCGCATGGCCGCCGACTGCGACGTGGTGGTCGAAGGCGCCCGGCCAGGGGCGTCAGCGCGGCTGGGTGTCGGCTATGACGACATACGCGCCGTGAACCCCAAGATCGTCTACTGCTCGGTGTCGGGCTTCGGCCAGACCGGGCCCTTCACCCACCTGGCAAGCCATGGCGGGGCCTATGACGCGGTCACCGGGTTGGCGGTGCCCTACGAGTTCGAGGACGGCACCTTCGTGCAGCATCGTCCCTACCCCCATGCGCTGGTGTACGGCTCCTGGCTTGGTGCCGCCGCGGTTTGTGCGGCTCTGGTCAAGGCCCGTGACACCGGCGAGGGTTCCTACCTCGACATCTCCTGCGCCGACGCCACGGTCATGGCCCTCGGCCAGGAGCTCGTCGACGTCATGAACAACGGTGCCGGGTGGCCACCGCCCCCCGAGGACGACATCGAGGTGCGTTACTGCTACTACCGCACCAAGGACGACCGCTTCATGTTGATCCAGGCCGTCGAACGTCACTTCTGGGAGGGATTCTGTGACGCCGCCGAGCGCCCCGACCTGAAGGCCCGAGGGGACTGGTCGCATGGTCGGATGGAGTTCGGTGTCGACGACCTGGAGCTCCGACACGAACTCCAGCAGCTGTTCCGCTCCCGAACGCAAGCCGAGTGGACCGACCTGTTCCTGGAGAAGAACATCGCCGGTGCGCCCTACTATCCCGTGACCGAGCTCAGCGAGGTCGACGTGTTTCGCGAACGCGAGATGTTCCGGACCCAGCCCAACCCGGAGACGGGCGAGCCGTTCCGGACAGTGGGCAACGCGGTTCGTGTCGACGGCGCGTCGTTGCCCATCGAGCGGACCGCGCCCCGGCCCGGTCAACACACGGCTGAGGTCCTCGCGGACTTCGGGCTCACCGCAACCGAGATCGCCGACCTGCAGACCGAGGGTGTGGTCGTGTGAGCGATCCGGGTCGGGTGAACTACGACGAGTTCGGCCTGTTCCATGAGAACGCCGCGGAGTTCGGGCTTGCCTACGGGGCTCCTCCATACGTGCGCCGACGACAGGTCGAGGTGGAAGACGGCCGGTCCATCAGCTCGCTGGTATGGGGCGAAGACCCGCCCGAACTGGTGCTGCTCCACGGCGGGTCCCAGAACGCCCACACGTGGGACACGGTGGCCATGGCGTTGCGACCGAGGTCGCTCGTCGCCATCGACTTGCCTGGCCACGGTCACTCCGACGGTCCCGGAGTGACCCAGCGAGTCGAGCGGTCGCCGAGGGCTGCAGCTGCCGATGTGGCGGAGGCGCTGCGCAGTCTGGCCCCCGACGCACGGGCTGTGGTGGGTATGTCCTTCGGCGGTCTCACGGCAATTGCGTTGGCGGAGTTGGCACCCGATCTGGTGCGCCGGCTGGTCCTGGTCGATGTGCTGCCCGGGCTGAAGGCCGAGCACGGGCGCCACATCGCCGACTTCGTCAACGGTCCGGCCACGTTCGCCGACTTCGACGAGATCCTGGCGAGGACCGCAGCGTTCAACCCGACGAGGAGCGAGTCGTCGTTGCGGAGGGGGATCCTCCACAATGCGGTCCAACTCGATGACCGAAGCTGGGTTTGGCGCCACGCCCGCTGGCGCCTCGAACATGAGAACGAGCCCGAGCCGACGAGGCCGGAGCCCGGCAGTCGCCTGCACACCGATCTCCTGGAGCCTCTGGGTCGGATAGTCATGCCGGTGCTCCTGGCGCGGGGGATGCGCTCCGACTCGGTGCTGCGCGACGGCGACGAAGCCGAGCTCCTGGGGCGTCTGCCGGCGGCGCGCGTGGTGCACTTCGAAGAAGCCGGGCACAGCATCCAGGGCGACATGCCGGTGGAGCTCGCAGCCACCGTCGCGGAGTTCATCCGGTGAGCCCATCGTCGGGTGACTCCGGACCCGCAGAGGCACCGGGCCAGTATGGGGTCATCTTCAGCGGCGATCGGGGTCCCGAGTGGCTTGGTCACATGCGACGCGCCGATCAGGCGGGGTTCTGGGGCCTGGGGGTCGGCGATTCCCAGTCGATATATCCCGACGTCTACGTCAGACTGGCGTTGGCCGCCGGCGTCGTATCTCGGGCACACCTCGGGACGTGGGTGACGAATCCGTTGACCCGCCATCCCGCGGTGACGGCCAGCGCCATCGCGAGCATCGACGAGCTGACCGGGGGCCGAACCTTTCTCGGCATCGGGACTGGTGACAGCGCGGTCAAGAACATTGGACAGCCGCCGGCAACGCTCGACTTTCTCGAGGACTACATCAGGGCGGTGAACCAGCTCCAGACAACGGGCACAACGATCTGGCAGGGGTCGACCTGTCGGTTGGCGGTTCCGGCGCGCCGGGTGCCCGTCTGGCTCGCGGTCTCGGGGCCTCGGGCGACTCGCCTCGCGGGACGTATCGCCGATGGGGTCGTTTTCGGTGGGGGGCTCACGGAGGACATCATTGAAGCCGGCATGGAGGAACTACGGCGAGGCGCCGACGAGGCGGGTCGAGACGTGGCCGAGATCAAGACGTGGTGGCTGGCCGTTGCCAATCTGGCCGATGACGATGACGTTGCGCTGAACGAGTTGAAGGGGTCGTTGGCCACATTCGGGCACATGGCCACGAAGTCGGCGGCCCAGCGCCGCCACCTCGATCCGGGCATCCAACCGGCGATGGAACGCCTCCACACCGACTATGACGCAATGCAGCATGCGGCCTACGGGGCGAGCGATAACGCGAGGCTGCCCGACGAGCTCGGGTTGACCGACTATCTGCGTCGTCGGTTCGCCATCTGCGGCTCACCATCGACGTTCTCGAGCAGCATTGATCGGGCTCACGCAGCGGGTGCGCGTAACCTCTGGTTTGCCGTGCGGGTGCCCGACAAGGATCGTTTCCTGCGGCTCTGGGAGACCCAGGTCGCGCCCACGCTCAGATGAGGAGCTCAACCCGCGTCGGAACCGAACAGGTCGCCGACGCCTGCCAGGACTCGAGCGTCGTCTCGCAATATCTCTTCGCCTGACCATTCGCTCGGTGCCGTCAGCCCGAGCCACGCGAGACCGCGGGCGGGCACGTGAGGGTCCGCCAATTCACCCTCACGATTTCTTCTTTCGTACTCACGCATCTGCTCAGAGGTCATGACCCCGTCGCCCTGTAACCGTATAGAGGCCTGCATGGCGGTGTCGGTTCCTCCCGGCTGATAAGTGATCGCGGTGACTGCGGGTTCCTCGATTGCGAGGATCGACGTCACATGGCGCTGGGCCCCCTTGGTCACGCAGTACGCGCCCAGACCGCGGATGTCTCTGTCGGCGGCCGTGGAACTCACACAGATCACTCGGCCCGAGACGGAACGTAGCGTGGGCAACGCGGCGCGGATGATCAGCAGTGGTGCGATCAGGTTGACCGCAATGGCTTGCTCCCACGAGGCATCGTCGCCCTGGGCGATCGTTGCGATGGGGGAGATCACCGCAGCGTTGTTGATGACGGTATCGAGGCCACCGTGCTGTTCGAGCACGTTCTCGACCAGGGACGTCGGTGCGATCGGAGTTGCTAGATCGACAACGTGGATCGAAGCTCGTCCACCAGTCTCCTCGACGGAGCGAGCTGTCGCGGCCAGCCCTTCTGCGTTGCGCCCGACGAGTGCAACCGTGGCACCAGCCCGGCTGAGTAGACGGGCCGTGGCAGCGCCGATGCCACGCGACGCGCCGGTGAGGAGGACGATCGGCATCGGGTCAGGCGCCGGCCGCGGTCAGTTCTGCCACGAGCAGAGGTATCACGTCCCGCCAGTCGGCGACGATGCCGGCGTCAGCATGGTCCCAGGCCGGAACATCTGGGTCGCTGTTGATCGCCAGAACCGACCTGGCGGCTCGGATGCCCACGGTGTGATTGAACTTCCCGCTCGCACCGATCATGACGAAGAGCCGAGGTGCGACGGTTCGGCCCGTGATCCCGATCTGGCGCGCGTGGGTCATCCATCCCTGATCGGTCACTTTGCGAGTACAACCTAGCTCGGCGCCGAGGAGATCGACCAGCGGCTGCAGGGCCGGGTAGTCAGCGGGGTCAACGCCTTGACCGACACTGATCACCACCGACGCGTCAGCAAGAATGTCGATGTCGTCGTCCCGATGGCGGTTGACCACCACGACCCGGCCTCGGGGTATCACCTCGCGGCGCTCGACGGAGATCTCGACATCGTCTTGGATCTCGCGCGGCTCGGGCGTTGGAAGCACCCCAGAGCGGACCGTGGCCAACTGGATCGGCGATGAGGTGTGGACCGCCGCAACCAGCTGGCCGCCGAACGCCGGCTTCCACGCCACCAGACGACCATCTTCGACGTCGAGCTCCACGGCATCGCCGGTCAGCCCGGCCCCAAGTCGGGCTGCAACCCGCGACGCGACCTCGCGGCCCGCTGCGGTGCTTCCGGCGAGGATGGCCCATGGCTGATTCTCGAGGGCCCACTCTGCGACCGCGCCTGCGATGTCCTCTTCGACCGCGGCTCCGACGAGATGCACGATGTGGTCGGCGCCATAGGAGCCGAGGGTGCGGGCGTCGATTGCGTCGTCGTTGGTGAGTACCGCCGTCGAGCCACCGATTTCGGTTGCCAATCGCGTGGCTTCCGCCAGCAGCTCCCGCAGGAGCTCGGCGCGGTCGGCCTCCGCGATCACCGCGACCACACCTGCCGAACCGGCAGGGGACTGGGGCACAGCCGTTGTTGGTGGCGGGGCTGAGCTGTCGAGGCCGCCGCGTTGGATGATCACCTGAACCGCGGTCCGGACCTGGTCGATGAGCGGCGCATCGGGTTCGACTCGGCGTAGACGATCGACGGGCAGCGCCTTCGTCGCCCCTACCCACGTGGGGCTTCCCGCCTGACCCCAGGGTCCTGGTCCGAGTGTGGCCGCGTCGAGATGTCGGATGCGCTCGGCGGGGACCAGCGCCCGACCGGGCGGGGGGACCTTGCTCGGGTCGCAGAGTCGCTCTGCGCAGGATATGAGGGCCGGCAGCGCGATCTCACAGTCGATCCACTGGTCATCGAGCTCACATCCCAGGGTCAGGTTGTCGCCCGCGAGCTCGAGTGTCTTCACCGCGGTGGCGAATGGTAGGTCGAGGAGCTCCGCGACCTGGGGTGGGACCTGGCCCGTGTCGGCATCCACCGAGTTCTTGCCGCACAGAATCAGATCGAAGGGGCCCAGATGGTTCAACGCTTCTGCCACTGCTCGCGCTGTTGCCAGAGTGTCCGACCCGGCAAACGCGGGATCGGACACCAGGACGCCACTGATGTCAACGTCGCGGTCGAGCCCCCACGCGATCGCTTCCCTGAGCGCGTCCTCGGCGGTGGGTGGCCCCAAGGTCAGCACCGTCACCGAGGTTCCAGCGCGCTCCGACGCCAGCTCCGCTGCCTTGCTGACAGCTCGGCGGCAGTACGCGCTCATCTCAAGCTCGATGCCGTCTCGAACCAGACGGCCATCGGCGCCAAGCGCCATCTCGCCAATGGCGGGCACCTGCTTGACGAGTACTGCGATTCGCATGGTCAATCCTCGAGAGGTAGGCCCTCGAGCGCAGCATCGCGCTCGGTGATGTGGGTGATCATCGCGGGCAACTCTGCCAGGGCACGCAGCATGTCGTTGAGATGGGTGCAGGAGTGGATGCCACGGAGCTGCTCCAGCACGGTGGAGCGCAGCGTCACGACCGGCAGGCCGATGCACCGTTGGATTTCGGCCACCGCCAGCGGGCACTCGGGGTAGGGGAGCACTCGTGCCGTGGCCTCGAGTGCGGTCAGCGACAAGGTGGCCGCATCGACAGTCGCCGTCAAGCTGTATTCGTGGACGATGGCTTCGCGCCGATCGGGATCCCAGGTGTTGTCGCGAAACATTGCATCAACGAGGTGTCGATCGCCCTCAGTCCACACATCGATGCGTCGCCGGCGGCACATGGCGACGCCCTCAGGGGCCTCCATCTCGTGCCAAGCGAGGGCGTCGCCGGCATTGTCGAGCGCTTCGGCGACGGCGACGTTCTGGCTCAAGTCAGCACCCTTGCTGCGCATCTCCAGAGCGATCCCGCCCGGCCGGTAACCGGAGCAGATCCCCGCCACCTGCGAGGCCGAACGGCGCGAATCGTCGAAGAACTGATCGACCATCTCGGGCTGACGGGACCAGGCGAAGGTCGAGATCAGGCTTGCTGTCGGGAGGTCCTCGACGAGGAAGAAACCCAGCGAGTGGCGTTCGTGGTCCTCGGCGAATGCACTGTTGATGGCGCGGCGGAATCCGCGTCCCGGCCCGCTGCCGACAAGAAGCTCGGTCTTCCCCGTCGTAGGCTCCAACTCGATCGAGCGCACCGCCCGATCCGGGCCATGGAGGACCGACAGTTCGGCGGTGTTGATTATCTCTGGTGCACCGTGGATCGGCGTCAGAAGGTCGCGTGCTCGACCACGAACCTGGAGGTCGCCGCCGTGGCCCTGGGGCCAGGTCATCAGCAGGTGGCTGGTGCGACGCACCGAACCGAGTCGCCGGGGAGGCACCGATGCGGTGGGTTCGCCCACCAATGGTTGCTGTTCGCTTGAGCGGAGGCCGAGGCTGGAGCTGGGTGCGATGTCATATGGTCGGGTCATGGGATGGGGTACCGCTGGGACGGCCGTCGAGAAGTTGTCATTGCGGCGCGGCGGTATTCCGGATAACCATACTCATCATTTAACCTGCACAAGACGGCCTTCAGGGCTGGCGGAGGCATCGGAAGAGAATCATGTTTGCGCTCGACTCGACCAATGGTGCCCTCGTGGCAGATCCATCACGGCTGTATGCGCAGCTGCGGGAGGCCGGCGACGTCGTCGCCCTCGAAGGCGAGAACCTGTTCGCCGTCGCCAGTCATGCAGCAGTGCTCGAGGTGCTGTCCCGCCCGCAGGAATTCTCGTCCCGGGCGGCCAACCAGCCGGTGGCAGGCCAGGTGGCCAGTCCGGAGGCCGATGCCATCCGGGCCCACGGGTTACCAGCGGTGCCTGTGCTGTTGACCGCCGACCCTCCCGACCACACTCGCCACCGTCGATTGGTCCAGGCAGCGTTCAGTCGTCGTCGTGTGGACCAACTCGCGAACGCGATCGAAGAGATCACCCAGCGCCTGCTGGGGACGTGCCCTGCGACCGGCCACCTCGAACTCCGCCGGAGTCTGGCCGAGCCGTTGCCCTTGCACATGATCGCCGGCGCATTGGGCCTGCCCACCGACGACATCGGGAAGATCCACAGCTGGTCCGATGCAGTTGTGGCTCGGATCGGACGGGTGCTCACGGCGGACCAGCAAGTCGAGGTGGCCCGCCAGAACTTCGAACTGCAGGACTATCTGGGCGCAGCCATCGAGCGCCGGCGTACCCAGCCAGAGGATGACCTCCTGACCGACATCGTCCAGGCCGAACAGGACGAGAACGACTCGCTGAGTCCGGCCCAGGTCATGGGCATC
The DNA here is from genome assembly GCA_963854265.1 of Acidimicrobiia bacterium. Lineage (GTDB taxonomy): Bacteria > Actinomycetota > Acidimicrobiia > Acidimicrobiales > UBA8592 > CAWKYX01. Next base: position 1,192 of record CAWKYX010000129.1, on the reverse strand, counting down.
CTGGAGCAGGTGCTGGTGGCCGGAAACGAGACTGCCACCCGCACGATCGTGTTCACCTTGCATCGAATGGCCATCGATCCCGATCTTCAGGCCCGGCTCCGGGCCAGACCAGAGGACATCCCGAATGTGATCGAAGAGGTGCTGCGGCTCGAGTCTCCCGTGCAATCCAAGATTCGCGTTGCGACTCGCGCCAGCCATGTTGGCCGCGCCGAAGTGCCCGCCGGTGCTCGTCTGGTGGTCCTGCTGGCGGCGGCGAACCGAGATCCAGCCGTGTTCCCCATGCCCGATGTGCTCGATCCCGATCGCCCGAACGTGTCCGACCATCTGGCGTTCAGCCGTGGTGCCCACTTCTGCGTGGGCGCAGCGCTCGCCCGGGCCGAGATCGCCATAGCCGTACGCGCGCTGCTCGAGCGGTACCGCGATATCCGGTTGTCCCCCGATCACCCAGCGCCGGTCTATGAACCCAGTCTCGTGCACCGGGGACTGGTCCAACTCGATCTGGTCGTGGCTTGACCTCATGGACGCAGAACATGCGAGAAGGAGCACGAGCCTCTTGAACGAATCGACCGATGGCGCCGGCGCGCCACAAACCGTGCCTGTCGTGGCTGGAGGAGCGCTCGATCCGTTCGTGGGCCGCAACGTGGCCTGGCTGCTGCGCCACCGGCGGGACTCGCACCCCGAGCGCGAGTGCCTGGTGTGGTGGCCTCTGGATGGTGTGCCGAAACGGTGGACCTATGCCCAGGTCGTGGACGAGGTCGAGGCCACAGCCGGTGCGATGATGGACCGAGGCATCGCCCCCGGCGACTACGTCTGCATTCACATGGAGAACTCGCCGGATTTCGTCTTCACCTGGTTGGCAGCACTGTTGTTCGGCGCCGTGACGGTCACTACCAACACCCGCAGTTCTGTCGACGAGCTGACCTACTTCCTCGACAAGAGTGGCGCCATGGCGGTGATAACCGATGAAGAACGGCTCCCCGTCGTCAAGCAGGCGCTTCACCGTGCGACCGGGGTCCGATTGCTCGTGACCGCCACCGACGGGCCGGTCTTGGACCAAGATGTTCCCGAAGCTGTCGAGGTCATGACCGTCAGGGACCTGCGGTCGGGGCCTGCCAGACCTGAGCTCGCGTACCCTCGGTCGGGAGCTGCCGCTGGCGTGCAGTTTACCTCGGGCACGACCGCCCGTCCCAAG
>CAWKYX010000128.1:0-9548 GCA_963854265.1 Acidimicrobiia bacterium | reverse complement strand
CCCAAGTCGCGATCGAGGCAGCCCGACTGCCTATCGAAGTCACCCTCGATTCGATAGCACCAATCGCCGTCGAGTTCGAAGTAGACGGAATCGCCGCCATCTTCTGATCCGCGAATCGCGATCAGGTCGATAAATACCTTCGCAGTGTCACCATCGATCTCCTCGCTCAGGTCCAAGTCCACGATTTCGAGCCGCCCTTCTCGCAAGACATCGGAGCGTGGGTCGTCGATCTCGTCGAGAATAAGTGGCAGGAAGTCGTGGAGCAGCTTGGTCTCAACGGGGTCGACAGCCTGCATTGCCTCCTCGAGGTCCAAGTCCGGCCCAGCGTTGACAACGCGGGCGATCGCGTCGCTCGGCGTATCGCCACCCGCCGAGTCATCGGCCAGTACCCGTCGCCAAGCGCCATAGTCCGGCTCGCCCACGACACCGGCCTGGACCGCAAGATTCGCGATTGTGTACCCGAGGCTGAAGAACCAACGGCTGTCGTTTTCGATGAACACCAGCTCGAGCGGCACATCATCGGAAGAGAAATCCTCGGCCGGGAGACGTTCACCATTGAACGTGCCCGAGGCCGACACCTCGAAGCCACGGCCACGAGGCCTCATCTCGACGACAATCTCAGATCCTGGATCGACCTCACCAGTAGAGAACACCTGGAGCATGGCCTCGTCGAACAGCACGACCGCTGCAGCATCCTCATTGGTGCGAGCCAACGTGATCTCAAGTCCATCCAGCTCGGCAACCATGAGTCCAGCGTCGGGCCCACCCAACGCCCGGTACGTCGCGGTAACGGGACCCCCGTCAAGCCCGGTGACATTGAGATCGATCCCCCCCAGGAGCCCTTCGGGCAGGGTTCCCTCGCCACTACCTCCGTCGAACGCGTCAGCCACCAGCCCGAAGTCCTCAAGGTCCACCAAACTCACGAGGCCCAGACCGTCCTTAGTGTCGAGCGCGGCCATAATCCCATCGAAAGCCGCGTCGGGGCTGTCTGCACCGGCAGCGTTCCCCGACCCGAAAACCGAGCTCAGGAGCACAACCAGGCCGACGCCAACCACAAGAGCGACAGCGCCGAGCGGGAGCCAACGAGGGACGCCTCGCTTCTTGTCTGGCGTCGAGCCCCGGGCCAACAACGTCTCGGATGTCACGACCTGGGCTGCTGACCCGACCGGGACCGGCGCTGGGGCTACAGGAGCTTCTACGGCTCCTCGGGCGTCAGGATGTGACTCGGGCGGGTACCACTTATCGTTGCTCGCCCGCCACCAACCTGGCCCTTGAGAAATGTCGCTCATTGCCGCCTCGCCTTCGCTCGCCGTGGGGCGCGTTCCACCGACACGAAGTAAACCATGCTCGCCTGGGTGGGTCGGGGCACCCCGGTCCGTCACTCATCGGCGGCTGATCGAACCGATCAAGGCGCCCAACATTGCTACGCCGGCCAGGCCCCCCACTGGGCCGGCCCATTCGACGAGTATCCGGTCGTCGGTGGCTGACCACACCACGAACCCAAGCCAACAGCCCGCCACAGCAACGAGCCCGGCGCCGGCGCCGCGGACCTGCCAGTCAGCAGTCCCGATCGCTGCGACAGCCCAGGTCAATAGCCCCACGAAGGCACCGATGTACCAGAGCACGCCGAGAACCCGCAGGCCTTCAGGGGCACCTGCTGTGGCCAACGACACCAACAGCTCTGCGCTGGCCAGGCCGCTCCGGGTACTGCCTGCAACCTGCAGCCACGGGAGCACCGTGGACAGCGCAAGGAACACGATCGACCCGACCAACCACACTCGACGCATCCGTTTGAGTCTGACGACTCCAGAACAGCTTGCGGGGGACCCACGACGAACGTGAGCCAACGGCAGCGTTCAGCTCGCTAGAACTTCGCCCAGGAACCGAAGGTAGGCAGCTTGGTAGTAGTGGGCGGGCTCAGTGATCTCCCACGACCGATCCGAGTCGCCCGCTGCCCAGTCGCGCGGCATGAGCCACACCCGCGATCACGGCGCCGCAGGTCACAGCCACGCGGGTGAACACCTTCCACCCTCACCCAGCCACGGCCGCACCCGACCAGGAGCCGACAGCCACAGCAGACTCACCGGACCAGCCAACTCCGCTCGAGTGGTCACAGGTCAGGGTGGGGAACGTGTCCGCCTACGTGCTCGTCCGTGGGAACGAGTCTGCCGTGGTCGAGGTCTTTCGCCCCAATCCGAGGTTCACACCCGACATGGCTACTGCCGACGAGTCCGTGGCAAAGAGGGCCGGGTTCGAATTTGAGACGCTTGGCGTCGGGCATGGAAACCCCGTGTTGACCGCGGCCAGCGACCAAGTCCTCGAACTGGCGCTTACCGGTCGACCAAGCCGCACCAACAATATGCCAGATCCTGCTCGGCGAACTGCGCGGCCAGGACAATCAATCACGCAACGACTATCGTTAGAGCCGCGAGCCAGAGGGGGTACGCCAGTGGAACCGAAGAACCGGCCGAGCTATCGCGAGATCATCGAAAGCGACGGGGGTGCAATCTCCAACACCCTGGCGCTCACTGCGAACCCGCCTCAAAGCACCGATGACATTCCGTTCACGCACTACATCTCCGACGACTACTTCGCCCGCGAGATGGACGAAATGTGGCCGAAGGTGTGGCAGGTCGCCTGCCGAGAAGAACACGTTCCCGTCGTAGGCGACTACTTCGTCTACGACATCGGGCAGTACTCCATCGTCATCACGCGGACGGCCGAAGATGAGCTAAAAGGCTACTACAACTCCTGCTTGCACCGAGGCACAAAGCTCAAGCCGTCCGGGTCCGCTGGCTGGTCACCCAACATCCAATGCCCGTTTCATGGATGGACCTGGAACCTGACCGGTGAGCTCAACGAGGTGCCGTGCTCGTGGGAATTCAAACACCTCGACTACGAAGCGAGCTGTCTCCCCGAGGTTCAGGTGGACACATGGAGCGGTTTCGTCTTCATCAACATGGACCCCGGCTGCGGTCCGCTCCTCGACTATCTCGAGGTCCTCCCCAATCACTTCGCGCACTGGGGTTTCGAAAACTGGTACGTCGCGGTTCACACCCGCAAGGAACTGAACTGCAACTGGAAGATCGCGATGGAAGGGTTCATGGAGGCGTATCACACGCCCGTGGTACACCCCGAGATGTGCCAGGTCGTAGGCGATTGGAATATGCAACACGACATCTTCGGCGACCATGTCAGCCGAGACTTATGTCCTCTGGGTGTGTCTAGCCCTTCGCTCGATGAGCCTCTCAGCGAACAAGAACTGCTCAACCGGTCGCGTCCCGGTAACCCGACTACCTCTTCGACGGCCGATGCCACGTTGCCCGAGGGTGATACTGCCCGGATGATCATGGCTGCCGACACCCGCAAACGGTTTCGGGATGACTATGGGATCGACCTCAGCACCCATACCGACGCCGAGGTCATCGATTCGCTCAAGTACAACGTCTTTCCCAACCTGATGTTCAGCGGCGGCGCCGCGATTCACAACCTCAGCATCTTCAGTCCAATGGGGAACGACACCGGCCGGTGCACGATCGATCGCATGATCTTCCTCCCCGTTCCAAAGGACGGCCCTCGCCCAACGCCTGCCCAGGTCGTCACCGTCCCAGAGCATGAATCGTGGTCCCAGGACACCGCCATCGGAGAATTCTCGGCGAAGGTTCTGGACCAGGACACGAGCATCATGCGCATGCAATACGAGGGCATGCAGGCCTCATGCAAGGGTGCTCAAACGCTTTCCAGCTACCAGGAATCTCGAGTCCGGTGGCTGCACGAGACGCTCGAAAAGTACGTCCGGCCGTAGCCCAAACTTGATCGGCGACCACGTTTCGGAACCATCAGCCCGACTTGCCGTTGTGCGAACATGTCTGCTCGACTCCCGACGAAAGCCCTCAAGGAGCCCCATGCCTTCGCTTCGAGCCCGGCACGCGGTTGCGACCACGATCCTGCTGATCGCAGGCTCGCTGGTGATCGCACCCGCCTCGGCCCAGGACCAAATCCTCTGTTTCGGCCAGGAGTCGTCGATCGAAGCACAGCCGGGCATCCCCACGGTCGGGACCGGTGGCGATGACGTGATCATCGGCACCGACGGCCCCGATGTCATCTTGGGTGGCGCCGGCGACGATCTCATCTGCGGGCTGTCAGGTGCCGACACGATTCGTGGCAACGCCGGCAGCGACCGAATCGATGCAGGGCCAGGCAACGATACCGCAAACGGCGGCTTTGGGGCCGACGAGATCAGAGGAGGCGACGGACGTGACGAGTTGTCCGGGGATGCCGGCGACGATCGTATCCGTGGCCAACGCGGCCGTGACACGATCCGGGGCGGCAAGGGCGACGACAACCTCAGCGGTGGCGCACAGACCGATGAGATCGCTGGCAAGAGCGGCAACGACGTGATCAATGGTGGAAGGGGAATGGACACCCTCGAAGGCGGCCGTGGTCGCGACGCGATTGAAGGCGGACCTGGGAACGACACCATCCGCGGTGGTCCGGGTCCTGACAACATCGACGGCGGCAACGGACGTGACGTCTGTCTGAGTGGACAAGGCGCGACCGAGGACACCAGATGCCTTCTTGGGCTTGAGCTCACCCTCGTCGCCGAGCTTGGCGACCGAGCCGGCCTGGTACTCGCTGCCCCCGGAGACGACGATCGACTGTTCGTCATTGAGCAATATCACGGCATCCGAGTGATCGAGAACGGAGAGCTCAAGGGCAGGCGGTTCCTCAACCTCGAAGGCCAAGTCGCCACCGGCAACGAGCAGGGCGTCTTGGGGATGGCGTTCCATCCGAATTACGCCGAGAACGGCCGGTTCTTCGTCAGCTACACAGGCAAGGGCCGCGACAACAAGATCGTCGAGTACCGCGTCGACAGCGAGAACCCCAACCGGGCCGACGCCGATTCGGACCGGCTCGTCATCCAGGTCGATCAGCCTCACCGGTGGCACAACGGCGGACACATCACGTTCGGACCCGACGGATACCTCTACATCGGGATCGGCGACGGCGGCCCAGGAGACGATCCCAACAGAACGGGCCAGGACACCAGCAACCTGCTGGCCGGCATCTCGCGCATCGATGTTGATACCGACGACGCCGGACGCTACGGCATCCCCGTGGGCAACCCGTTCGTGGGACAAGACGGCCGAGACGAACTATGGGCGTACGGCCTTCGGAACCCCTGGCGGTTCAGCTTCGACAACGCAACCGAGCGCATGTACGTCGGCGACGTCGGCCAGTTCAACCACGAGGAAATCAATGTGGCGCCAACAGGCGAGGGCGGCATCAACTACGGCTGGAGCATCACCGAGGGCGACACGTGTTTCCGGACAAGCGCGTGCGCTCGGGCCGGGCTTCACGAACCGCTCATTGACCTGCCCCACTTCGACGGGACGTGCTCGGTGATCGGCGGGTCGGTTTATCGAGGTGAGGCAATCCCCGAGTTGGCCGGTCACTACATGTACTCGGACTTCTGCACCCGTGCGCTCAACACCTTCGTAGTCAGCCGGGGTGCAGCGACCCAACGCACGACCTGGCTATCGACCCCGGCAACGGCTGCGTTTGGGATCATGCTGGTCCACGAACCGCCCCCGGGCGGTGTGCCGTCAGGCTCAGTCAGCTCGTTCGGCGTGGACAACGCCGGCGAGCTCTACATGGCGACTATCGGTGGAGCCGTCTACAAGGTCGAGCCGCTTCGCTGAAGCAAGCGGTCAACCAACGCATGGCTCCGTCCAAGCGAGGAAATTCCACATGATGCATCGGTAGTACCACGCGAGACCCTCCCAACCGGCGTCGAGCTCCAGGGAGTTCCCGTGGCGGCTAAGCTCTCTCAGGGCGTGATGGCACCCGGGTTTCTCCCGGAGGCCCGACGGGCCATCGCCCAGCCCGATGTCGTTTGGATACACGTCCCGCAACTCGAAGCCGCCGCTCTCGTCCATCTGGCAACTCGCATACGCAAGCCGTGCGTCGTGACCTGCCACACCGATGTCGTCCTGCCACCTGGCGCCAAGAACCAAGCCATATCTGCGCTACTGCGCCGCACACATCGATTCGCCCTGGCCCGAGCGGACGCCGTTGTCAGCTACACGCAGAGCTATGCCGATGCGAGTCCCATGCTCGTGGGGCGCCGCGACCGGCTGCGTGTCATCGCTCCCCCGGTCGAAGTCGTGCTCCCATCGGAAGCTACAAGCCGGGATTGGCGAGCTGCGACGGGCACTGGTGACCGCAAGATCATCGGCATCTGTGCTCGCCTCGCCCCCGAAAAGGGCTTCGAGTAACTCGTCAAAGCTCTCCCGCACCTCCTCGAGCAACACCCTGAGCTGTACGTTGTTCACGCCGCCGAGACCCATGCCGTCCCCGGGGAGCAGCGGTATCGGCACGAAATTGAGTCGCAGACACGTTCCTGGCCCGACCATTGGGTGACCGCTGGGGTGCTCCACGGGGAGGACCTGGGCGCTTTCTACGCCGGTCGTCGCCTCTCGACTTCCTGGAGTCAGCAAGCCGATCGAGCGGACCGGGATGGGCAAGCTCGTGGAGCGCTCAAACACCCGAGCACTCGTCGATGGCATCACCGACGTGATCTCGGATCCAGGCCGGTACATGGTTCCGGTTACCGCCATCGAGCAGCACTATCTGCTCAGTAAGACGATCGATTCGTACGAGCGCTTGTTCCGCGACATCGTCTCCTCGCGCTGACGTCCGCCGCGCACCGGGCCATTACCGCGCGCACTACCGAATGATGTGGAAGGCGTCCATGGTCTCTGATCCGTAGCCGTTGGCCGATCCGTCAAAGAAGAGTGAGGATGATCCACAAGCCGTGCTGGTGCCGGTAGTGGGCGCCGTACATACGAAGACATCCGCGCTCGTCCGGCCAACGGGCTGCTTCATACAGGCTCGACGACTCCACTAGATCCGAGACCGGGCGTGGTGTGGTGTGGTTCTGCCGTGACCTGCGGTTGGGCGACAACCCGTGTGGGCGGCAGCGGCAGCCGCCCACGCGGAAGTCATCGCGTTGTTCGTGCTCAAGACCGCGCAGCTCTCGGCCATCGATGGTCACCAGCATGACGGCCACGGGCTTTCGCCCAGCCGCACACTTTCCGAACGGCGGTGGCGTTAGACCAGATCGAAGCGATCAATGTCCATCACCTTGGTCCAGGCTGAAACGAAGTCATTGGCGAACTTCTCGCCGGCATCGCTTGCCGCATAGACGTCGGCAACCGCCCGCAGGATCGAGTTCGAGCCGAACACGAGATCGTTACGAGTACCGGTCCATTTCGTTTGACCAGTTGTGCGGTCGCGGCCTTCGAAGACATCCTCTGTACCCGACGCGCTCGACCATTCGGTCTCGAGGTCAAGCAGGTTCACGAAGAAGTCGTTGCTCAGCCGGCCAACGTTTTCGGTGAACACGCCGTGGTTGTCGGTGGAGACACCGAGTACTCGAAGACCGCCGACAAGAACAGTCATCTCGGGCGCACCTAGGTCGAGGAGCTGCGCTCGATCGACCAGGAGATGCTCCGCCACGTGGCTGCTTGCCTTGCCTTGGTAGTTCCGGAAGCCATCGGCCTTCGGCTCCAGCCATGCAAACGACTCGCCGTCGGTCTGCTCTTGTGTGGCGTCGCCGCGGCCCGTACTGACGTCAACGTTCACGTTGTAGCCAGCTGCCTTGGCCGCAGCTTCAACAGCTGCTGCGCCACCGAGAACGATGAGGTCGGCCATCGAAACTGCCGTGCTCGAGTTTGCCTGCACACCTTCGAGCGCAGCGAGGACACGACGTAGCTCGGCCGGCTTATTGGATTCCCACGTGTTCTGGGGAGCGAGACGAATACGGCCACCGTTGGCCCCGCCGCGTTTGTCGCTCTGACGGTAGGTGGAAGCCGAGGCCCAAGCGACGCTCACCAGGTCAGTGATGCTGACGCCGGAGTTCAAGATCGCAGCCTTGAGGGCTGTGACGTCGGCTCCGCTGAGCGCGGTGCCGGCCGGGATCGGGTCCTGCCAAAGCAGTTCCTCGCTTGGAACCTCGGAGCCGAGGTAACGGACTGCCGGGCCCATGTCTCGGTGGGTGAGCTTGTACCAGGCACGGGCGAATGCGTCGGCGAGCTCAGCGGGGTTGTCACGGAAGCGCTGCGAGATCGCTCCGTAGACGGGATCCATCTTCATGGCCATGTCGGCCGTGGTCATCATGGGAGCGTGGGTAATCGAGGAGTCATGAGCATCGGGCACAGTCCCGGCGAGAGCAGGGCAGGTCCATTGCTTGTGGCCAGCTGGGCTCTCGGTGAGCTTCCAGTCGTAGTCCATAAGCGTCTCAAGGTAAGCGTTGTCCCATTGGGTCGGAGTGGCAGTCCACGCCCCCTCAAAACCACTGGTGGTTGTATGGGCTCCAACGCCGGAGCCGAACTCGTTCTTCCAGCCCAGCAGCTGCTGCTCCATCGGCGCGCCCTCGGGCTCGGCACCCATGAGGTCTTCGTCACCAGCACCGTGCATTTTGCCGAAAGCATGGCCACCCACGACCAACGCCACGGTCTCTTCGTCGTCCATTGCCATGCGGCGGAAGGTTTCGCGAATATCGCGGCCGGATGCGACAGGGTCGGGATTTCCGTTGGGGCCCTCCGGGTTCACATAGATCAGACCCATCTGCACTGCGCCTAGCGGCTCCAGCAGCTCTCGGTCGCCGGTGTAGCGCTGGTCGTCGAGCCAAACGTTCTCGGGACCCCAATAGATGTCTTCTTCGGGTGCCCATACATCCTCGCGGCCACCGGCAAAGCCGAAAGTCTCGAAACCCATCGACTCAAGTGCCACGTTGCCCATGAGGATCAGAAGGTCGGCCCACGACAACTTGCGGCCGTACTTGCGCTTGATGGGCTCGAGTAGCGCGCGGGCTTTGTCGAGGTTGCCGTTGTCGGGCCAGCTGTTCAGTGGGGCAAAGCGCTGAGTACCGGACGCGCCGCCACCGCGACCGTCGTGGGTGCGGTAGGTGCCGGCGGCATGCCATGTCATGCGGATGAAGAGCGGCCCATAGTGCCCGTAGTCGGCCGGCCACCAGTCTTTGGAGTCGGTCATAAGCGCGGTCAAGTCGGCCTTGACGGCCGAGAGGTCGAGGGTCTTGAACTCCTCGGCGTAGTTGAAGTCATCACCCATTGGATCCGACTTTGCTGAGCCCTGGTGCAAGATGTTCAGGTTCAGCTGATTCGGCCACCAGTGCTGGTTTGCGGAACTCCCGCGGGCCGAATGGTCGCTCTGCAGGACCGGGCATTTGTTGTCATCGCTCATGATTCTCCTCGAGGTACTTACTTAGATCTAGTGAGTTCAGTGTCATTGGTTTCGCCGGGCTTCGGACCCTCAGCGCCCACGACAACTGGGACAACGGCCCCAGTAGACGACTTCGGCTTCGTCGATCTCGAAGCCATGGTCATCGTCGGCTGTGAGGCAGGGTGTGTCCCCGACCGCGCAGTCGATGTCGAACATGAGGCTGCAGCCCCGACAGATGAGGTGATGATGGTTATCGCCCACCCGATCTTCGTACCGGGCGACCGAACCCGGCGGCTGGTTCC
>CAWKYX010000127.1:0-9611 GCA_963854265.1 Acidimicrobiia bacterium | reverse complement strand
TCCTACGATGGGCGGAGGCGCTGGCGGGTATTGCCCGGACCGGCCTCGGGTTCACTGACAGCCTGTACGAGAAGGAGCGCTTCGAGGAGATCCTGCGCATCGCTGCCGATATTCGTTCTCGAGCCGATGATGGGCCGGAGCCCAGCGAGCGGGTCGAGGAGTGGCTTTCGACGGTTGGGCGAGGAGTCCCGGGTTATGTGACACCTAAGGTTGCGATCGGGGCCATCGTCGGCAACGACGACAATGAGATCCTCCTCATTCAACGCTCCGATTCGGGGATCTGGTTGTTCCCAACCGGGTGGGCCGATGTTGGCTATTCAGCGGCCGAAGTCGCCGAGAAGGAAGTCCTCGAAGAAACCGGCATGGAGGTCGAGGCTGTGCGGCTTATCTCGGTTCTCGATGGCATGCGGCAGGGGTTCACTCGGATGCCGTTGTACTCGCTGGTCTTTCAGTGCCGGGTGGTCGGTGGAGAGCTTGCGGGCCATCCGCTCGAGACCACCGACGTGGGGTTCTTTGGCGAAGATGCACTGCCAGAACCGATAGCCAGCCCCGAGCGCTGGGCGCCCCACGCCTTCGCCGCTATCCGCGGCGAAGATGTCGAGGTTGTTTTCGACGCACCGCGCCGACCGCCCTGGCGTGGCGACCCAGAAGGGCCAGAAAGGGATATGCCATGAGCTCTTCGTATGGGTTCGATCCAGCCATGGAGGCGACGTCGAGCGTCGACATGGTGGCTATCGCCAATGGTGAGTCCCAGCTGCGTAGGACCTGGACGGCAGCTGACCCAAGGGCTGTTGTCCTGATCGTGCACGGCATTGCCGAACACAGCGGCCGCTATGAACATGTCGCCCGCCAGCTCGTCAACGCTGGGTTTACCGTTGTCGCCTACGACCAGCGCGGCCATGGCGAAACTACGGGCCGGCCTGGCCATGTCGACTCCTTCGCGGAGTTTCACGACGACCTTCAGCTTCAGCTTGCGGACATTCGCGAAACAGGTCTGCCGGCGGTGGTGTTGGGGCATTCGATGGGCGGGTTGGTGACGGCCAGCTATGGGCTGACCGATCGTCCTCAGGCCGACCTGGTCGTCTTGTCGGCACCAGCGCTGGCATTGGCGACGCCACGCTGGACGTGGCGGTTGGCGAAGTTCTTCGGCCGTGTCATCCCGAAAGTTCGGATGAAGCTGCCCCTCAAAACCCGTGACCTGTCAGCCGACCCTCGCGTGGGCGAGATCTACCTCACGGACCCGTCCAACACGCTTCGGGTGACGTTTGGCCTGATAGGGGCCATGGCCCAGACCGTGATGGAGACTGAGCCTGCCATCGAGCGCTGGACTCACACCACCTTGGTCATTCACGGCCAAGCCGACAAGATCGTGCCCCCCAACGCCAGTGAGGCAATTGGTGAGCTTGGCTCGGTCGAGCTCCGTAGCTACCCCGACCTCCGCCACGAGATATTCAATGAGTTTTCGGGTCCCGAGATCGTGGACGACCTGGTCAGCTGGATTGACGCCGCCCTGGCATCCTGACGATCCCGATCAATCCGGCTGATCGCGAAGGAACTGCTCGACCTCTTCTACGAACGAGGCCGGGTCTGGCTCGGCCAGTTCTCCGTCGTCGTACTGTTCTTCGAGGGTGCGGATGTAGGACGCGGTGTCCTGGTCCTCACTCACGAGTTCGGTGATCTGGCGTTCATAGGCGCTGGTTGCGATTTCTAGATCGGTGACGGGAATTCCGATTTCGAGTGCTTGTTGGAGCCGGTCGAGTAACGCGAGCGCTGCTTTGGGCGACGCAGCTCCTGACACGTAGTTCGGAACTGCTGCCCAGAGCGACGCCGAGGGAATCCCAGCGGCGCGGGCTGCGGTGTTGAGGACACCCACAATGCCGGTCGGGCCCTCGTAGGACGACTGCTCGAGTTCGAGGCGGTCGCGTAGCTCGGGGTCTTCGCTCCCGCCGTAGACAGAGACCGGCCGTGAGTGGGGGACTTCGGCCAACAGGGCGCCAAGGGTGACAACCATCGCTGCGTCATAGGCCTGCGCGACGCTGATGACCTGTTTGGTGAAGGTGCGCCATCTCAGCTGAGGCTCAATCCCTTGCAGAAGGATCAGCGGGCGCGGGTCCTGCGTCGCGCTGAAGCCGTTCTCGGGCCATCGAAGCGTGCGCTCGTCTCCCTCGAGCTCGACCACGGGGCGCAGCTGGGAGAAGTCGAAGAAGGGCTCTGGGTCGATGTCGGCAAACGGTTGGGTGTCCCAGCGCTGGGCCAAGTGGCGTACAGCCCAAGTGGCGGCGTCGCCGGCATCGTTCCATCCGTCAAAGGCAGCGATCAGGATCGGGCGGTCGAGAGCGGGGCGGTCTCGCCACCGAGCGTAGTCCAGGGACATCTCGATCAGGGTAGTGGTCTCGACCCGCGTTGCCTTCTCAGACTCGGCGCGTCTGCTATGTCCTTCGCGGGCGGGCGATAGCCTCGGAGCCATGATCACGATCCATGAGGTCACCGAGGTCGATCGGCAGCTTATCGATGCCTTTGCCCGGCTCATCCCCCAACTTTCGTCATCGAGCCCAGCACCGACTGCGGACCAACTCCAGTCGTTGGTGGACTCAGATGCCTCCACAATCCTGATTGCCCGGTCCGCCGATGGCACCATTGTTGGGTCGATGACCCTGGTCATGTTCGCGATTCCGACGGGCCTTCGCGCCTGGATCGAAGACGTCGTGGTCGACGGAGACGCTCGGGGCATGGGGGTCGGGCAGATCATCAACGACCGAGCCCTCGAGATCGCTCGTGAAGCCGGCGTCACCACCGTGGACCTGACCTCACGGCCATCGCGAGAGGCCGCCAACCGGCTCTATCAACGGATGGGTTTCGTCGCCCGAGAGACCAACGTGTATCGCTACACGTTCGACTGATCTTCGTTTCGGCTGGCGTCGCACGGCTCAAGGGGCCCTTTCGATGAATCGCTGCGCCACAACTGGGTCCCGTCACAGCCGAATCCAGATCCCACCACCGGATGAGGACTTCGTCGCCAACCCCGTCGAGTTGAGCATCGGTTGGAGACAGTGGAACCCGCCGGCCGGGGTTCAGGCCGGGTCGAGCCGAAAGATCACGTCCTCGAAGCTCAGGACGTACAGCTCGCCATCGGGACCTTGGCCGAAAGAGACTAAGCCCTCGCTGCGCACACGTACCCCAAGGTCGAACCGCCCCAGGAGGCCCTGGGTTTCGCTGCTGGCGATACCCCACAGATTGGCCGTGCAATAGTCGCCGAATATGTAGTGACCGATCAGGGCCGGCACCGCCGTGCCTCGGTAGATATAGCCGCCGGTGACGGAGCAGCCTTCGCCATGGGTGTATTCGTACAAGGGCGCCACGTAGTGCTGGGTTGGAGGTCCACCAGCGTTGAAGGGAGCCGAGCCTTCGACATTGGACCATCCGAGATTGGCCCCACGCCCGCCGCCTTCGCTGGCGTAGAAGACGTTCACCTCTTCGATGGCGCCCTGTCCGACATCGGCGACCCAGAGATCGCCGGTGAGCTGGTCGAAGCTGAACCTCCAGGGGTTCCGTGCCCCCCAGATGTAGATCTCGGGCTCGCCCCCACCATTCGCGAATGGGTTGTCCGCTGGGATCTCATAGCCGTCGGCGGTGGGGTTGATCCGGATGACTGTGGCGAGCAGCGAATTGGGATCTTGGCCGGTGGGGAACTGATCACTTGAGCCGCCGCCATCGCCGAGGCCGATGTAGAGCAAGCCGTCGGGTCCGAACGTGATCTCGCCACCGTTGTGGTTGTCGGCGGGCTGATCGACTACCAGCAGGATCCGTTCTGTGGTGACGTCGACCGTGGCTCCGGCCATGTCCCAGCCAATGATGTTTGTGTCGCCGTTGAGGTCGGTGAGGTTGACGTAGAGTTCGTCCCCGTCTGGCGAGAAGGTCAATCCGAGAAGACCTTCCTCGCCGCCGAGAGTGAGCCGGCTACCGATATCGATCAGCTCTGTTTCTATGGTTCCGGCGTCGCCGGTGATCGACACCTCGACAATGCGACCTTCTCTTGTCGCGATAAAAATCGAGTCGCTGCCGGCCCGGGCGGCGAGTGCGATTGGACGTCTGATTTCGAGGACCGGTGTGAGTTTCACCGCTACTTCTTGGGGAAGCTCGACCTCGTTGGACGAGGGAGCGGGCACCGGCGTCGATGTTGGGACCGCCTCAGGAGTTGACGCGGCGGTCTCGGGCTCGGCAGCGTTCGGCGACGGGGCGGGCGGCCTGGAGGTGGGCACCGGTGCCGAGGTTGGTTCGATGACCTCGGTCGGCGCAGCCGATGTTGGATCCTCAACGACTGGATTAGCGAAATTGCCAGGGTTGATCGAGGACCCGCAGCTGGCTGTGATCACCGCCAGCGTGATGGCGATGGCGACGGTGGCCGGAGCGAGGTGTCTGCGCATCGGGTCATTGTCTCGCAGTCGGTCAGTGCGGCGACGTCGGGTCATGAAGCTGGGTCGAGTCTGTACACCGTGTCGTCGAATCCCAAGATGTACAGCTCGCCGTCGCGGTTTTCGAAGAGCGACACCAGGCTGTTCTCGGGGAGGCCAACACCCAGGTCGAACCGTTCGAGTAATCCCTGCGATTCGCTGCTCGCGAGTCCCCAAAGCTGAGAGGTGCAGTAGTCGCCGAAGATGTAGTGGCCGGTCAACGCCGGTATGGCCGATCCCCGGTACACATATCCGCCCCTTACCGAGCACCCGTCGGTGCGGCCGTAGTCGTAGATGGGTGCTGCGTAGGCCTCGGCCGGCGGGCCACCTGCAGCAAACGGAGCGCTCCCCTCAACGTTGGGCCAACCGAGATTTGCGCCGCGCCCTCCACCGTCTCCGGCGTAGAGCACATTGATCTCTTCGAGCGCGTCTTGGCCGACATCGGCGATCCAAAGGTCGTCGGTGAGGCGGTCGAAGCTGAAGCGCCACGGGTTGCGTACACCCCAGATGAATATCTCGGGCCGGCCGCCACGGGAGGCGAATGGGTTGTCGTCTGGCACGGCGTAGGGGGACTCTCCAGTGACGCGCGGATCGATCCGCACAATGCTGCCCAGCAGTGAGTCAGGGTTCTGGCCGTGGCCATACTGGTCGTTTGCTCCGCCCCCATCGCCGAAACCGATGTACAACAGGCCGTCAGGGCCGAAGGCAAGCTGTCCACCGTTGTGATTGGCATCGGGTTGCTTGACACGAAGGACGGTGCGGCCAGGCTCGGGATCGATCACGCCACCGGCCGAGCCGTATTCCGCTATGACCGTTGCGTAGTCCTTGTCGGTGAAGTTGAGATACATGAATGAGCCGTCCGGCGAAAAGGCGATACCCAGCAGACCCTGCTCGATGAAGTCGTCGGCCAGGCCAGACCCAATGTCCACCAGGGTCTCGCCTATCGCGCCGTTCTCGAGATCTACCTCGACGACCGTGCCAGTCTTCGTCGCCACGAAAGTCCCGTTAGTGGTGGGGTGCGTAGCGATCGCGATGGGCTGGTCGATCTCCAATACCGGGGTTAGCGCGACCTCGACGCTCTGCGGCACTACGACGTCGGGGCCGGTCACGGCGTCGAGAACGTCAGGTGCATCGATGACTGCAGGCTGGCCGTCCTGGGATGGCGAGAGCGTCACGCCCGGATCGCCCCCACATGCCGTTGCGACGAGGCACATCAGGCTGACCAGCCCAACACTTCGGAACGTGGCTACGCTGCGGCCGACACCAGTCCGACGCCTCCCCGGTTCAGTCATGGCATACACTCTGCCTCCAACGTGCCGATGTGAGACGTCGGACAATGGAAACGACCGACACCGGGTCGGACGGCTTCACCAGGATGATTTCGATGGTACGGCAGATCCTCGATAAGCACGGAAAACGACTGATTCGCTACGCAGGGGTCTCGGTCGTCGGCGTCACCGCCGGACAATCACTGCTGTTCATGTTCTACGAAGTGTTCGGGTGGGAAGCTGTCGTCGCCAACACCGCGGCGGTGACGCTTTCGACCATCCCCAGTTATCTGCTCAACCGTACGTGGGTGTGGAAAAAGGCCGGTTCGCACAGCATCAGCGCCGAGATCCTCCCGTTCTGGGGCATGGCGTTCTTGGGGCTGATCTTGTCGAACGTCCTAGTGGCCATGGTCGAGAAGCGATGGGACAGCTGGCTGCTGATCAATGTGGCCAACCTCGCAGCCTTCGGTGTCCTTTGGGGCGCCAAGTACATGTTGCTGGATCGACTTCTGTTTCGAGTCGAGATCGAAGCCGAGCAGGTGGGCTTCGAGTCACCCGCCTAGCCAATCTGGTCGAGTCGACCACAGGGATGCGTCTGAGGCCACCCGGTAGAGTTCGAGCATGGATGCCGTTCAGCTCGACCGTGCCCGCGCCGCGCGCGGGTTCATGCCCGATGATGAGGGGCTGGCTCTGCATGGTGCCGCTGCCGGCCTCGCCGTGGCCGGCCCTCTGCTTGAGATCGGGAGCTACTGCGGGAAGTCGGCGATCTATTTGGGCACCGCTGCTCGGGCTGCCGGCCGAGTGCTCTATGCGCTCGATCACCATCGCGGATCTGAAGAAAACCAAGCGGGATGGGAGCATCACGAGTCCGACTTGGTCGACAACGACATAGCGAAGATGGACACGCTTCCGATCTTTCGGCGCACTGTTCATGATGCGAATCTCGAAGGCACGGTTGTGGCGCTGGTTGGGGACTCACCGATCATTGCGGCCAACTGGCATACGCCGCTGGCGATGCTGTTCGTTGATGGCGGCCACGGAGAAGAACCGGCCAGGCTCGACTATCTCAACTGGGTCCCCAAGCTGAAGCAAGGGGGAATGCTTGCGATCCACGACGTTTTCCCCGACCCCTCCGACGGGGGTCGTCCACCGTATGAGCAGATCTATCTACCGGCGATCGCGTCGGGTGATTTTACGGAGGTGTCGGGGCAGGGTTCGCTGCGGCTGCTTCGCCGCAACCACCTTTGACACGCAGGCAACGGTGGTCTCCTAGGCTGGCCCGATGCGTATAGGCGACGTCGTTGAAGATTTCGAAGCTCCAGACCAGGGCGGGACCGTGCGCAAGCTGAGCGATCTTGTTGCGACAGGTCCGGTCGTGCTTTTCTTCTATCCGAAAGCGATGACCCCGGGTTGAACAAAGCAAAGCTGTCATTTCCGGGATCTGGATTCCGAGTTCGCCGAACTCGGAGCTCAGCGAGTGGGAATCAGCGCCGATCCGGTGGATCGACAGAAAGAGTTCGATGACAAGAACGGTCTGGGGTTCCCATTGCTCTCAGACCCGTCGCGCAAGATCGCGGCCCATTTCGGGGCAAAACGGTTTGGTCCCATTCCCAACAAACGTGCCACCTACGTCATCGACACTGATCGTAGGTTGTTGGCCTCGATCACCAGCGAGACCAACATGCAGATCCATGCCGATCGCGCACTCGAGACCCTGGCCGCCCGGTCGTGACGTGATCACCTGATGATATTCGCCCGTCGCGCGGGCGTGCCAGGCACCAGCGCGCGATGGGCGAAAGTTGAGTTCTGGGCGATCTCGATTGTGGGTGAACCTTTTGGTGTTGGTTGGCGTAGTACCTCCGAAGCCACAAAGGGGCAGTGACATGACATCTCGTTCCATGGCGCGACGTATTGCACTATTCGCCTGGTGTTCGTTTCGGCACTGATGGTGGCCAGCGTCACCAGCGCTGGTGCTCAAGCGGGAAAGCTGACCATTTCGGTGACCAGCGTCGATCTCAAGGCCGGAACCATTGAGGTCACAAACACCGGCGACAGCGATGTCGATCCGAATGGGTTGATCCTGTGCAACTTCCCGGCCTACGCCGGTATCGAAGGCGCACCAGTTATCGACCCGGGCGAGACGATCATGATCGACTCGGCCGCTCATGGTGTGGCACTCGATTCTGCGGGCGGCGAGATGGGCATCTATACCGCCCCCCGAGTACGAGAACCCCGATGCGATGATCACCTATGTCGAATGGGCACCACTGGTCACCAGCGCTCGCCGGTGGCCATCCAGGCCGGCGTTTGGGCCGAAGGTGTTGCCGTTGCCGTAGATGGCGTGTTGGCAGCCTCTGTTGATGCGCCTGCAGGCCCTGTCGACTGGGCGGCGGCCGCCGCACAAACCGATGAGGGCGAGACAACAGAACTCGCCCTCACTGGTGTGAACTCGGCCCACCGCACGGAGTTCGAGACCCACCTCGAGTCGTCGTTTTTCTGACGACAACTTCCAACGGACCGTTCCAAGAACAGAGCTCGCGCTGACGTCGGACTATGGCTCGACGGGGTTCATCACGGTTTCCGAGCATCCATGGGGCACGGCCATCGTGCTCGATTTGTTCGATGTGCCGGTGCGTGATGGCTACACAATGTGGACGGTTTCGCAGTCGGGTGACTGGAGTGCCGCAGGGAACTGCGCATGGCCAGAAGATGGCAGGTGTGGGGTTCCAGGCGCGACACCGTTGGCGACCAGCGATATCGACCGCATCGTGATCACCGGCAGCGGAGACAAGACCGACCGACTGGCCGTTGGCCGAACGCTCTGGCGAGCTTCACCGGGGCGGACCGCAACACGTCTGGCGCCAGCGTGGCGGCTGCAAGCTGGTGACTCCGAGCGGCCGTTCTGGCGAGTGCCGGTGAAGGAGTCGAGCCGTTGGGCGAGGGAAGGGCCAGGGACTCGAAGAGTTCCCAGCGGCCAGAGCGAAGTCGGACGATTGCTACCTACCGCCTGAGCTTCCTAAGAGGCAGGGTTGGCTTCTGCGTCGATCTCGGCTGCCATAGCGGCAGGGATATCAACATCGATGAGACCGGGCAGGAGGTCATGATCGGTGAAGAGGTCCGAAGCGCCAGAGGCGCCCGACAGTGCGTCGGCCAGCAGGATCACGGCGGCCGCCGAGTACGTCGAGCTCTCAGTATCGGGGAAACTCACGTCCTGTGGAAAGACGACACCGGTGAAGTAACTGCCGTCAGCCTGACGGAATCGCTGGATGTCGGCGAACAACTCGGTGGCACGGTCGCTCTCGCCAAGGCTGAGATAGGCCATGGCGCACTCGCAGGTTTCTGCAGTCGTAACCCAGGGCTGGTCAGAGACGCACCGGACGCCGCGGCCTTCGATGATGAACTCATCGGCCTTCGCCGCCATCCGATCGAAACCCGGCTCGCCGCGCACTACCCCAGCCAGCACGGGGTAGTACCAGTCCATGGCCCACCGGTCTTTCGGGGCGAAGGCTGATGGTTCGGTTCGGATGACGTGTGCCAGTCGTGCCGCGCCCAGTTCCCAGCTGGGGCGTTCGTGGCCGAGTTCCTCGGCCATCGCGACCGCGCACCGGATGCTGTGGGTCATGCTCGATGAGCCGGTCAGCAATGCGAACGACCACGGGGTGTTGTCGGCGTGGCGAGCCCAAAGGATCTCGCCGCGCGGAGTCTGGAGGTCGAGCACGAATTCGATCGCGGGCTCTACCACTGGCCACATGGCCTCGAGGAACTTGTGGTCCCGAGTGATCAGGTAGTGGTGCCAGATCCCTGCAGCGACATAGGCAACGCAGTTTGCGTCGAGCTTGTCCTGCTCGACCCGATCGGCGAGGTAGTACTGATGCCATGCACCGTCGTGTCA
>CAWKYX010000126.1:0-9755 GCA_963854265.1 Acidimicrobiia bacterium | reverse complement strand
ATGTCCTTGTCGCTCGACATGAACCCGAAGCGCGCTCGATGGGATTGCTCGAATCGCTCGATGACCTGGGCGAGCAGGCCCGCCTGGACGTGAAGTGCAGTGTCGGAGCCCAAGTAGCGCAACGCGAGACGTCGGATCACCTGGACCCCGCCCGGGTCGATTCCCTGAGCGAGGAGTTGGTCGACGCCGGCCTGTTCGAGGCTCACCCAGGTGGCATCCAGGCCGCCGAGTGTCACAGGTGTCAGCACGGCCTCGACCGCCTGGTCGGTGACGTGGCGGACATCGGCCAAGCCGATCCCCAACGCTGACAAGACCCCCGCGTATGGGTGGATATGAATACGGCCGATCCCGAGGCGGTCGGCCACCATGCATGCGTGCTGTCCTCCGGCCCCGCCGAAGCACGACAGTGTGTAGTCGGTGACGTCGTGGCCGCGCTGCACGGAGATCTTCTTGATCGCGTTTGCCATGTTGTCGACGGCGATGGCCAAGAACCCCTCGGCAAGTTGCACGGGCGTGGTGTGCTCTGTCGTTGCAGCGGACACGATCTCGGCAAGCTTGGTGAAAGCTCGATCTGTCGTGGCGGTGTCGAGCGGCGACGTGCCATCGGCGCCGAACAGGTTCGGGAAGTACTCGGGACGCAGCTTTCCCAACACCACGTTGCAGTCGGTGATGGTGAGGGGGCCACCGTTGCCGTAGCAGGCAGGCCCTGGGTTCGCGCCGGCCGAGTCCGGCCCGACTCGGAGTCGCGCTCCGTCGAAACGCAGTATCGACCCGCCACCCGCTGCAACAGTATGGATGTGGATCATGGGAGCGCGAACCCGAACACCCGCAACCTCGGTTTCGTAGGTCCGTTCGAGTTCGCCACCGAAGTGTGAAACGTCGGTCGAGGTCCCGCCCATATCGAACCCGATGAGTCGATCGAACCCGGCTGCAGCTCCGGTGCGGACCATCCCGACGACACCGCCGGCGGGGCCAGACAGCAGAGCGTCCTTGCCTTGAAAGCTGTGCGCGTCGGTGAGGCCGCCGTTGGACTGCATGAATGACAACCGGGGGCCATCGCCAAGTTGCGCCGCAACCTGGTTGACGTAGCGCGCCAGGATTGGAGAGAGGTAAGCGTCAACGACGGTGGTATCGCCACGCGAGACCAGCTTCATCAACGGGCTGACCTCATGGCTGACCGAAACCTGATCGAAGCCGAGAGAGCGTGCAACCGCGGCAAGCGACGCCTCGTGCGCCGTGTGGCGATAGCCGTGCATCAGTGCGATGGCTACCGATGTGATGCCGCGTTCTTTCGCCTCGGTCATCGCCGTCCTGGCGGCATCGAGGTCCAGAGGTATCAGGATCTCGCCATGCGCCGAGACCCGCTCGTCGGCTTCCAACACCTCCGTGTAGATCATGTCGGGCAACACGATGTCGAGGGCGAAGAGGTCGGGCCTGGCCTGGTAGCCAATCCGTAGAGCGTCGGCGAAGCCCCTGGTGGTGACGAAGAGGGTGGGGTCGCCACGGCGCTCCAATAGCGCGTTCGTGGCGACCGTGGTGCCCATCTTGACTGCGGCGATCTGCTCTGAAGGAAGCGGATCGCTGCCGGTAAGACCGAGCACATCGCGAATGCCTTGGATAGCGGCATCGAGATAGTGGTTCGGGTTCTCTGAGAGCAGCTTGTGGGTGGTGGTGGTGCCGTCGGGGCGCCGCGCTACGACGTCAGTAAAGGTTCCGCCGCGGTCGATCCAGAACTCCCAGCCGACCCCAGATGACATGGTTCAGCTCGCGCTCGGTCCGTGGATCGCTTTGCCGATTTGGGTTGGGGCGATCAATCCTGCATGAGCGGTTGCGTCCTGTTTGGCTGCGCCGAGGACGGTGGCGGTCATGGGGCCGACCTGGTCGACCGTTGTGCCCACATGCAACAACAAGCTTTCCTGGGTGGCGGCGACGACGTCGTCACGGCCTCGGACCAGCTCGTGGAACAGCTGCAGGCGGATCTCGTCCACGCCGACCACGTTGGTGCGTACAAGGAGGCCGGTCCCGAGGGCCAGCTCGTTCAGGAAGGAGATGTGGGTCTCCGCGGTGTAGAAAGCGCCGTTGGTGCTGGGGCTATAGGCATCGTCGAACCCGATTCGAAGCAGGTATTCGTCGGTCGAGAACCCAAAGACGAGGCCGTAGTACCCCTCGCTCATGTGCTGGTTGTAGCCGATCCAGTCTTCGATGACCGCACCCGTCCAACTGGTCCAAGGCGTATCAGTCACTGGCGCTCCCGGCCGTGGTGGTGAGAGGGGCATTGTCGCACGTCCGTTGAGGGGGCGGGCCATGTTCGGACGTGCGTGTGGTCCTGCCAGCGTGAAGTGTCCCTCGGTGGTCGGTTTACGCTGGCAGGCGCTGAGTGATCGGGGCGACCGGCATGGGGTCTTCGTGCGCTGCCAGCGTGAAGTGTTCCTGGGTGGTCGGTTTACGCTGGCAGACCGGCTCGGCTCAGGCCGAGCGCTTGAGGGGGCGGGTGAGGCAGGTCGGGCCGCCGTCGCCCTTCAGACTGATCTCGGTGCCGTCGTAGGTTTGCACCTCACAACCAGCTGCTTCCAGCCTTCGCTGGGTTACGGGGTTTCCGGCGAGCATCAGGACCCGACGAGGTTCGAGCGCCAAGACGTTGCAACTCTGGGACGCAAATTCCTCTGGCGGGACCTCCACACAGGCGATGCCCCGGTCGCAAAGCAACTCGCTCAAACGAATCGGCAACATCTCCGCGTAGATCACGGCGAGGTCATGGTCCAGCATCGAGATGAACGACATCAAGTGCAGCACCTCGGCAGGCCCGTGCCAGTAGGGGAGGTCCATCGATACCACCGACACCCCCTGTGGCGCCACGATCCGGCTCACTTCTCCGATCCCCGCGGCGTTGGTCCGGAAGCTGTGCCCTGCCAACAGCGTCGACGGATCGAGCCACGTGAAGTCGCCGCCGTCTGCGGTGGCGGCGGGGTCAACGAAGCCCTCCAACACGGGCACGCCCAGCGCCGACAACGCGTCGACAATGGCGGCACCTTCGCGAGTCCGTTGAGGCTTGCCCGATACCAACGGCACAACGCCTGCTGGGGTGACCAGCGATGAGTCGTGCGCGTACAAAGAGTCCAGCCCAGTTCGTTCGTCGGCTGGGACCGAGATGACCTCTGCACCGGTTGCGGCCAGCACACTGACGAAGGCGGCATGGTCGGTTGCGGCCTGCTCGGTGTCGATCTCCGAGTGCCAGCCGAGCCCTCGCCACTCGTCCTGGGGTGAGTGTTCGAGCGCTGCTGCTGGTGTCTTGACGGCGATGAGCTCGAGCGCGCCCACCATTGTTTGGGGGCCGAGGTCTGTGGTCATGGGATCTGCCAGTTCATGAGGAGAAGGGCGACGGTGCGCGCTGCGTCGAGCACCTCGTCGATCAGAACATGTTCGTTGACGGTGTGCGCGTGGGCCACGTCGCCGGGCCCGTAGAGCACAGCGGGCATGCCGGCATCGTTGGTGAAGAACCGGAGGTCCGATCCGTAGGTGACGCCGTGTGTCGAGGTTCCGGCGCCGGTGATTGCAGCGTGGGCGCTGTTGAGTTGAGTGAGCAAGGCGCTGTCGAGGGAGGTTTGCGCGGATTCGAACTGGCCTTCGAACCATTCGACGGTCGGAGGGTGTTCGGCCAACCACGGATCGGTGAGGGCCGCGGCCTGCACGACTTGTTCGAACGCGGCCCGAGCTGTGTCGAGATCCTCACCGGGGAAGATTCCATAGCGCCCTTCGGCAACGAGCGCCTCGGGCACGGTCGATGGCCAGTCGCCTCCCGCCACTGTTCCGATGGACAGCGGCGCCGCCAGACGGTCACCCGAAAACAGCGGGTGTTCGAAGTCGTGGTGGCGATCTTGTTCGAAGGCGGTCAGCGCCTGATGTAGGGGCCAGAGTTTGTCGAGGGCGCTGATGCCTTCCTGGCGCATTGCGCCGTGCGCCGCAAGCCCGTGCACGTGAAGCCGAAACGAGCAGGCGCCACAACCGACGGGGCACATCTGGAGCTGAGTCGGTTCGAGGACGATGGCGGCGTCGGCGCGGTAGCCCCGCACCACAGTGGCCAGTGTCCCCACCCCGCCGGTCTCTTCGCCGATCACGCTCTCCAGTATGACCTCGGCCTTGGGGCGGAGCCCGGCTCGCTGGAGGGCAGCGACGGCGATGATCCCGGAGACCAACCCGCCCTTCATGTCACAAGATCCTCTGCCCCATACGACGTTGTCGTGAATTTCGCCCGTCCAGGGCCCGTGCGGGAAGTCCCGCTCGCGCCCCGTCGGAACCACATCGACATGTCCGTTGAGGATCACAGAGCCACCACCAGGGTCGCCACCCCATTGGCCAACGACGACCGGTCGATCGCCCAACGGCAGGCCGTCATCGGAGAAGGAACGATGCTCGGCCAGCTCGGCGCGAGTGGGACTCCATGTGTCGACGCTGCAGCCGAGTTCGGCCAGGACGCCGGCGACGAATCCCTGCGCTGCACCCTCGTCACCGGTCACACTCGGGATTCGGATGAGCTCTTGAAGCATCCCTGTGGCGTCATCGGCAAGATCGGTTACCGCTGTCGCGATGGTGTCGGTGAGCGTCATTGGGCGCGACGGTACTGCTGAAGTGCCGGATCTGGAACCCTGGCGGCCGCGAGTGCGGGGAGAAGCCGGCGGCGTTAGCCGCCCGCGATCAGGCCGACGCCGGTCAGCACGCCAGCGATGCCTGCCAGGTGCCACCAACGCAGCGTCTCGTCGTCGAACACCGCAGCGAGCACAGCAGTCACCGCCGGAAACATCGAGGATGCGACAGCTACCTCGCCGAGCGACCCCCGCTGCGCACCGATGAGAAACGCCACCATGCCTCCGGTCCCAATGACCCCGGACAAGATGCCGACGCGTAGGAGTGACCTCGGAAGGAGTCGAGGCACACCGATCACAACGGCGTAGACGGCCAGGCTCGCCCAGGCCAGGATTCGTTGGGAGACTGCAGGCCATACACCGCTGTCGAGCGACGTCTCGCCGGCGAAGATCAGGGTGATACCCAACAACGAGCCCGCGGCCAGCGCCAGCATGATGCCTTGGCGGACGTCGCCGTCGATGTCCGGGGAGATGGTGGTGGCGGCGACGCCCAGCACCGCGATGCCAATGCCGATTTGGGCCATACCGCTGAGCGACGCTCCCCGTGCGACATCCCATGCCAGCGGAACGACCGCTCCGAAGACCGCTACCAGCGGCGAGACCACCGCTGTCGAGCTGACCGTCATCCCGTGGTACATCAACATCAGCGTGAACCCCAGCCCGAGCCCGGAGACCGATCCGAGAACGAGGTCCCGGGTGCTGGGGTCGCCCGGTACAACCAGTGTCAAGATCGCGGCGACCAGAACCCCCGCGGTCAGTGCGGTCAGGACGGTCGTTGCCGAGTTGGACCGACGCGATCCATATCGACCGAAGTAGTCGCTGACGCCAATCCCCAGCGAAGACAAGATCCCCAAAAAAATCGGCACTAGAACTCGCTAGGTCTGGCAACTTCGGCTCTCCACCGGCTCACCCGAGAACCGAGCGCTTCACTCAGCGCGTCGAGTTGCCTCACGGCCTTCACGATGAGACCTCGGTTTGTCCGTTCCATGAGCGCTCAACATAGACCTGCGAGGCCGGAACCCTGGTGGGCGGGTCGGCCGATGGCCGAACGCGTCAGAGCGCCATCGCAGGAGAGGGTTGCAATGGCGCTCCGAGGGGTCTCGAACAGCGGCCTGACGGTCCGATGAGATCGGGCCCATGTGCTGTTCATCTCCCACACGCAACTCGTGGCCATTCGGTTCCGGGAAATCGAGAAATAATTTTGGAGGCTGGTCGCGGAGGCCGGTCTGCGTCGTCGACTTCTGGCTCTTGCAACCATCGCCGGCATCATCTCCTCGGAGCACATCTCCTGGGAGCGCGACCTCATGGCACCGCGACACGCCGGTGGAGACATCGTCATGTCGTGTCTCTGGTTGTGCATGGCCGTGCAGCAGTCCCCGCCGGATGGGCTGGTTGCAGATGAAACGGGGATGAGAAGGGGAGTGGGTGGGGCGTGGGCCATTCGGCCTGGTGTCGTTGAGTGTGTGACCCGACGCGCCGATGGGCGGGCACGTATTTCACGAGTGAGGTGTCTGTCCCATGGTCGACATGGCCAAGAAGATCCTGAAGAAGAGCCCCGAGCTTCTCAACCCCGACGAGGACGTGCTGGGAGCATGCGTTGTGCTCCCGGTTGGCCAGTTCAAGAAGAACGTTGCGTTCGGCGCTGTTGGTGGCGCCGTGGGCGCGACCATTGGACAACGGGTCAGCGGTAAGGCCGTCCCATCGCCAGAACGCACGATGGCCGAAACACTGAGGGTGAGCCGCCAATCGATCCTCGCTGTCACTAACCAGCGTTGGGTTCTGTTCGAACAGGGGCTTATGAATGGTGGGGCCAAGAGCGTTCAGGCGCAATGGACCCATCAACAGATCGATCGGTTGGACTTCGAAAAGTCGCGGTTGACCAGCCGCATCGACGTCGTCTTTGCCGACGGGTCTATCGCTCAGCTCGAAGCAGTCAAAGGTGCTCGCCCAGAGCGCCTGGTTGAGGCCGTCGCACTCGTCTGAGATCACCCTCGCTCAGCGCGGCTTCTATGCTGCGGCGGTGCCACAGATTGATCAGGTCTCACTTCGTGTCTCTCGTCGCGATCGTGTGCGCGTCGAGATGGCAGCACGAGACGTCGATGCCTGCATCCTGTTCGATCCGGTCAATATTCGGTACGCGAGCGGTTCTCGCAACATGCAGGTTTTCACGGCCCGCAATCCTGCCCGGTACCTGTTTCTTTCGGTAGAGGGCCCGACTGTTCTGTTCGAATTCACCGGCGCCGAGCACCTTGGCGAAGGGCTCGAGACCATCGATGAAGTCCGTACCGCGACGACGGCGTCATATGTCGCCGCCGGCCCTGGCGTGGCTGATGTCGAGCGTCGATGGGCGGCCGAGATGGCCGCGCTGCTGCGTGAGACCATTGGTGCTCGTGCACGCGTGGGTATTGAACGCGTGAATGCGGGGGCTTCGATCTGGTGGACGCGCAGGAGCCTGTCGAACGCGCCCGATCCATCAAGGGTGACGAAGAGATCGCGTGCATTAGGGCATCGTTGGAAGCTACCGAGGACGCCATGGCGGCCATGCAACAAGCGGTCGAGCCTGGTCTCACTGAGAACGAGCTGTGGTCGGTTTTTCACCAGCATGTCATTGCCCGTGGCGCGGACTACATCGAGACGCGCTTATTGAAGGCGGGCGTCGGGGCCAATCCTTGGTTCCAAGAGACCGACGACTCCGTGATCGAGGCCAACTCGCTGATTGCATTCGACACCGGTGTCGTTGGTTGCCACGGTTACTACAGCGATTTCTCCCGGACCTTCCATGTTGGCCCGGGCAAACCCAGCACTTTGCAGCGAGAGATGTATGCCGTCGCATACGACCAGGTCCAGCACAACATCGGCGTCATCAGCGCCGGGCTCACTTTCCAGGAGTATTCAGAGCGGGCGTGGGATCTGCCGGCGAAGTATGCAGCCCGCCGCTATTACCTGTCGGCTCACGGCGTCGGCATGACCGGTGAGTACCCGTACCTCTACCACGCGCAGGATTACCCCGATGCCGGCCACGACGGAGTAATCGAGCCCGGAATGACCCTGTGCGTCGAGAGCTTTCTTGGGGCCGAGCACGGCGGTGAAGGCGTCAAACTGGAAGAGCAGCTCCTGGTCACCGAGTCCGGAACCGAGGTTCTGTCGGGGTTCCCCTTCGAGGAAACACTTATAGCTTCGCGTTACTAGACAGACAGCTCGAACTGCGCTCCGGGGCGAGGCTCGCCGTTGATCAAGAATTCGACGCCGTGGATTCCTGGATAGTGCTTTCGGGTGGAGTGCTGTTTGAGTGAGATCGTCTTCGACAGGGAAGTACTGTCGCCAGGCTCCAGTTCGATTTCGCTGCCCTTGAAGACCTTTGGCGAAGTCTCGCCGCTGGCTTTCACGAAGTGGATGCGGATGTCGACCAGCGCGCCACAAGCGCTAGCGGTTGGGTTGGTCAGGCTTGCGCTGATCCGGATCTTGCCGCCGATCGACACCAACGGAGGGTCGATCGAGACCGACACGACCTCGACGGGTGAGTCGGGCCCGTACCCAAGCACCGCCAGCGCATTGCTGTCACCGGCTTTGATGAGCGACCGCAGAGCATGGCGGATCAGGCGCCGGCGGTTGTCGTCGGCATCGGTCCACCAGCGACGTGAAACATCGACTGCCAGGGCCGGATGGTCCTTGGCGATGTCATTGATGTTGTTGGCCACGGAGCGACGAACGTACTCGGATGGATCGTCCTTGAGGAGCTCGAGAAGTTCGAGCACCGGCGTGGGGTCGCGCTGGAACGCACGAAGACGGGGTGCCCAAGGCAAACGGGGGCGCGTTCCCTCCGATACGAGTCGGCGCGGATGCTCGCTCGGGTCCGAGGTCCACAGCCTCAGCCGCCTGAGCGTCGCGTCCGGGTGGTGCTCGAGGTAGGCACGGATACTGAACTCGGCGGTGAAACATTTGGTCAGCTCATACTGCGCCTCCATGGCCAAGTCGAAGTGGTCCAGGCCATGGGCGGCGATGAAGTAGCCGTGGGGAAGGTACTTGAACCCCTCCATCCCGGTGAGCTCTTCGTCCTCGGGTCCCAGCGACGCCGTCAGGATCCGAAGTGCTTCGCCGCGATCGTCGGGTAGGTGGCTCGCCATTGTCGACGCCACATGTTTCGCCCGATCGGTTAGCTCGAGATCGTCCAATCCGTTGAGGCTGTTGGCAACGAACCCACCCTCGTCGAACGGTTCCCACGCTGATGCCAATGAGCGGGCGATGACACGGACGACCTCGGCACCAAACGAGTCTTTCAGGAGCTCAGCCACTACAGCATTGTGCCCCGTCGAGATCGGGACTGTTCAGATGGCCGCACCCATCTGGACGCGACCGGGATCTTTGGACGGGCCAGGGTGAATGGGGCCGTGACCGCGACTTCGGCGCTTCCGATGCCCGTTACCTGGTATCGACGACCGTGCCTGTAAGGATGATCCAATGCAGTCGACGCTTGAGGCCTTCCGGGCTGGGGATCCCGACGCCGTGCGGGTGATCTTTCGTCGCTACAGCGGTCCTGTCCACACGGTGGTGATGTCTATCTGTGGCGATCGTGAGCTCGCCGCAGATGCGGTTCAACAGACTTTTGTCAAGGCGTGGAAGGCTGCCGCATCCTTCGACAGCGACCGTGAAATCGCCCCGTGGCTCTATTCGATTGCGCGTCGTACGGCCATCGATGTGATCCGTGCCGAGCGCCGTCCGACGCGTGGCGATCATGCACCCGAAGCTGATGTCGCGGTGACCCCGCTGTCGTTCGAACGCACTTGGGAAGCATTCGAGGTGCGCCGTGCGATCGATGACCTGCCTGTCGAAGAACGCGATGTCATCCGCTTGACCCATCTTGGTGGGATGACCCAGCAGGAGATTTCCGACCACCTGGATCTGCCGCTTGGGACGGTGAAGTCTCGTGCCTATCGAGCGCATCGTCGTTTGGCCGCGGCCCTCAGGCATCTATTGCCCGACGAGAACCAGAAACCGCCATCTGACGTACAGACAGGTGGAACACCATGAATGGCCACGACGATCGTCCCGACCCGCCTATCGAGCAGTTCGACGCGCTCGCGTCGCTGCTGGCTTCGGGTGCAGTCTGGGCAGAGG
>CAWKYX010000125.1:0-9823 GCA_963854265.1 Acidimicrobiia bacterium | reverse complement strand
AACTGACCGGTGGAACCCCACACCTCAAAGTGTGGCCATCACCACTTGAACCCACCCAGACCCCAACTCAACAAAACAATCGGCGGGGGCTTACGCGGAACGGAAGGGGTCGAGCTCGGCCGTGGAGCGGCCGTCGGCGACCAGGCCGGCCTCGATGTGTTCATCGATTAGTCGATGGAAATGGCGCATGCGGCCCTCTTGGTACTTCGAGAAGCTGACCCCCTGCTTCCCCTTGCTCTTCAAGCCTGCCTGGACCCGCGGCAGATTCGCCATGTCCTGCTGGAACACCGCGGCCAGCCCCCCCATGCCGGGCGCATCGGCCCACTCGTCCTCCAGCGCCAGCTCAGTGACCGGCCCTGGGGCCGGCAACGGCCCACCGTCAGGCGCCAACTGCAGCCGAAGCACATCCATAAAGCAGGTATCGGGGGTCGCCCCCGGTCGCCACCGGTAGACGAGTGATTGCGACACCCCCGCCCAGGGGGCGAAAGCCGGGAACAGGTGATACAGAATCGCGTCGAGCATCTCGGCGTCGGAATAGCTGTCGAGGTCACGACTAAAACTCCCCGACAAGTGATTCCGCCAGCTCTCGGCGGTTACCGCCCGAGCCGATGAATCTGCCGGCACGTCAGGAAGCCCGCCACCCCCACGTTCGGGCCGGAACTTGTGGTAATTATCGGAGACTTCCTGCTCGGTCAGGGTGCCCAGGTGGGGGCTCTGAATCCCGAAGGGATTGTGGAATCGAGTGACGTGGGGGCAGTCCTCCCACACGCTGTATTGGCTGTTCGTGTCGCCGCAGAAGTCGACGATCTCGGGGTGAGTCGCAATGACGTGGTAGGCCTCGCTGAAAGCCTCCATACAAACTTTCCAGTTTGCCGGGACCTCCTTGACGGCATGAAACACTCTGAACCGTTCAGAGAAGTCAAAGGCATCGTCGAAGTGCTCGATGAGTTTGGCGGCATAGGTCTCGAACGGCTCGGCAGCTGGATCGAGATTCACGAACACAAATCCGCCCCAGGTCGCCACGCGCGCCTCCGGCAGACACGACGCCAGCGGGTCACCCCAGATCTGGGGGAAGTCCCATTGAGCCGGCAGCTCGACCAAGGTGCCGTCAAGGTCCCACCGCCACCCATGGAAAGGGCATTTGAACGAGGCAGCCTTGCCATCGTCGGTTCGTAGCTTCGTGCCTCGGTGCAGGCAGCTGTTGTGGAACGCCTTGATGCTGCCGTCCGGCTGGCGAGCAATGATCAACGACTGGTCAGCTACCTCGTAGAGGACGTAGTCGCCTGGTTCGCCGATGTCGACCTCCATGCAGCCCATCTGCCAGGTCCGAGTCCACAGATATTCGATCTCGAGCTCGGCAAAATCCGGAGAGGTATAGCGGCTGCGCGGAATGTCGCCCAGCCCAGGGTCGACCCACGCGTGGTCAAGCAGGGGTGGGGGAACGGTCCGAGTGTCTGCGTCGAGGAGGTCGCGTACCGAAGGTGGTTCATATTCTGCCATGAGAGGATTCTAGATCGTCCGGGTTCGCCGCGACCCGTCCACCGCTGATGGGTCAGTCGCACCGCGCCAAGTGAGGTGGCAGACTTCCCCGATGCGTACCGCTGCAGTTCTTGTTGGAGGCTGGGCCCACCCGGCCGAACAAACCGGGCCCGCCCTCGGCTCCATGTTGTCCTCGCTGGGGATCGAACCCACCCTTGTCGACCATCCCGATGGTCTCCCCGCTGCCATGGGCGACCAGGACCTCTTGGTCATCCATGGCTGCTTCTTCCGCATGCTCGACGACCGCTATACGCCCGAGCAGCGAGCCGAGTTCGCCTACACGACCACCGCCGACCTCCGTCGCAGCATCGCCGACTGGGTCGGCGCTGGTCGGCCGGTCCTGGCCATGCATACCGCGGTCTTGTGCTTCGACGACTGGGACGAATGGCCCGCCATCGCAGGCGCGGGTTGGGACTGGGCGAAGTCGCATCACCCGCCAATGGGCGAGCTCCAGGTGAGACTGGGTGATGACACTCGCACCGCCGGGCTCAATGATTTCGACGTCATCGACGAGCGCTACAGCGACCTTGATCTTCTACCGGGATCTCAAGTACTCGCCACCGCAACCAGCGATGGGGTCGAGCAACCGGCAGTCTGGGTCCACCAAGCTGGTTCGGCGCCCGTGGTCTACGACGCGCTGGGACATGACGAACGCTCGCTCGGCGACCCCGACCACCGGGCCCTGGTTGGCCGATTGCTCGACCACCTGGCCTGAACCACCCGTTCGCGGGGCCGCTACTGCCTTCATCAGCGCAGAGGGCAGTTGTTTGTTGGAGCGCCCGTTGGCACAGGTATTCGGGCTTGTAATCAACGGCTCGATTGCCACGGACGACCCGTGATTTTCGGTTACGTTCAGAGGTCCAGGCAGCCTCGCTGTCATAGGGCGCGGCCACAATGGTGGCGCGCCCCGTGAGGCCGCCGCCCGTTCGCACTCCACCACCATCGCTCACGCACCCCCAAGCGTCGCCCCAGCCCGAAAGGCCACTGCATGGCCCGCCAGGAGCAACTGCTCCCCTTCGCCAGAGAAGTTGTCGACGTCCCGGTTTCCGACGAGATGTCCGAGTCGTTTCTGGCGTACTCGCTGTCCGTCATCACCGCTCGAGCCATCCCCGATGTCCGAGACGGGCTCAAGCCGGTGCAGCGCCGCATCTTGTACTCAATGCTGGAGATGGGTTTGCGGCCTACCAGTCCCCACCGCAAGTGCGCCCGAGTCGTGGGCGACACCATGGGCAAGTACCACCCCCACGGCGACATGGCCATCTACGAAGCCTTGGTGCGAATGGGACAAGACTTCGCACGTGGCATCACCTTGGTCGACCCCCATGGCAACTTCGGTTCGCTCGATGACCCGCCGGCCGCCTCCCGATACACCGAGTGCCGGCTCAGCCAAGCAGCGATGGAGATGGTCCGCGAGATCGAAGAAGAGACCGTCGACTTCCGGCCCACCTACGACGGTGAGAGCACCGAACCCATCTGCATGCCGGGCCTGCTCCCCAACCTGTTGGTCAACGGCACCACCGGTATCGCTGTGGGCATGGCCACCAACATGCCGACGCACAATCTGGCCGAGGTCGCCGCGGCCATCGAGATCGTGATGAAGCAACGCCGGCCCAAACCCACGGTCGATGAGTTGATGGCTGTTGTTCCCGGCCCCGACTTCCCCTCAGGCGGCATCATTATCGACGAGGCTCTCCGCGAGGCCTACCTGACTGGCCGGGGAACATTTCGCATCCGCGCCCGCGTCGAGACCGAGAAGGTCACACGCAATCGCCAAGCCATTGCGGTGACCGAGTTGCCCTACATGGTCGGTCCCGAAAAGGTCGTCAAACGCATCAACGAACTCGTCGTCAACGCCAAGCTCGAGGGCGTCGTGGACGCAAAGAATCTCTCTGATCGCAAGTCCGGACTCCGCATAGTCATCACGCTCAAACCCAACGTGAACCCCGAGGCGGTGCTGGGCGAGCTCTACCGGCAGACCCCGCTTGAGGAGACTTTCGGCATCAACAACGTAGTGCTGGTCGGTGGCGTCCCCAAGACCCTGGGCCTTTACGACCTGTGCCGGCACTACGTCGACCATCGTCTTGATGTCGTTGTTCGCCGTACCGAGCACCGCCTCCGGCGGGCCCAGGACCGGCTCCACATCGTTGACGGGCTCATCATCGCCCTGGACAACATCGACCTGGTGGTCCGCATCATCCGCGGGTCCGTCGATGCCGACGAAGCTCGCCGCGAACTTCGCGAGCAGCTCGACCTGTCCGAGATCCAGGCAACCCACATTCTCGACATGCAGCTGCGGCGGCTCACAGCGCTGGAAAAGCAAAAGATTGTCGATGAGCGCGACGAGCTCCTCGCCCACATCGACGAGTACCTCAAAATCCTTGGGTCCGAGCAGCGACGACGCACGTTGGTGCTCACCGAACTGGCCGAGATCGTCGAGGTTTACGCCATCGAACGCCGCACCGAAATCATGGGAATCGACGATGTCCTAGTGTTCGACGACGTCCCACTCATCGACGAGAACGAGCTCCCCGACACGGCATGTGTGATCACCCTCAGCACCTCCGGGGTTGTCGGCCGGGCTCCAACCGAAGGAGCAAAGCGCAGCGCGCTCGGGCGCCACGATGTGATCACGTCCACCACCTTGTCCACCACGCACTCGCTCGTGTTTGCCATCACAACCGAGGGCCGCGCATTGGTTGCTCGCGCAGCAGACATAGCCGAAGTCGGCGGCCGGTCCCGCGGCACCCCAGGCGACAAGCTGTTCGGCACCAACCGGGGCGAAGAGATTCTTACGGTGCTCTCGCCCGACACCGAAAATCTCGTCCTTGTCAGTGCGCAGGGCATGGCCAAGCGCCTGAGCCCCGACGAGCTCGCCGAGACCAAGCACGCTAAGCCGGTGATGAAACTCAAGCCCAACGACAAGCTCGCGGCGGCATTCACATGCCCTGACGGCATCGACATCGTCATGGTCGCTTCCGACGCCCAGTCTCTACGCACGGCCGCGGATGGCATCAGCGTTCAGGGTCGCTCTGCTGCGGGAGTGGCGGGCATGAAAGCCCGCGAAGGAGCCACCGTCATCGGCGCCGGCGCAGCGCTCGGTGACGGCGCGGTTGTCACGGTGTCCGATGCCGGGACCGCCAAGATCACCCCGTTCGAGGAACTGGAGACAAAGGGCCGTGGCGGTGGCGGCGTGCGGATCACCCGTTTCACGAAAGAGAAACGCCTAGCGATGGCCACCGTTGTCGGCCCCGAAGCACTGATGGCCGTCATGGCCACAGACGATGACGACAAGAAGGCCGACCCCACCCCCGTGGATCTTTCCGTCGAACCCACCAAGCGCGACCTCGTGAGCTCCAAGACCGAACGCCGGATCCTGGCTGTCGGTCTGGCCCGGTTCGCCTGATGACCGCCTTTCTCGCTGACGCTCGAAACGCCCACCGACACGCGCTGCGAAGGTGTCATCCAATACGACCGACAGAACGCTTGATTCGATGACCGCTGACAAGAATTCCAATCGCACGAAATACGACGCTGATGCGATTCAGACGCTCGAGGGGCTCGAAGCCGTTCGGAAGCGCCCCGGCATGTACATCGGCGGCACCGGGTCCAATGGGCTCATGCACTTGCTCTGGGAACTCATCGACAATGGCGTCGACGAGGCTTCGGCCGGGTTCTGCGACAAGGTCGAGGTCGTCTTACATCGCGATGGCTCGATGGAGGTCATCGACAATGGCCGCGGCATCCCGGTCGGCAAGCACAAGAAGCGCAAGGTTTCGGCGCTCGAGGTCGTGCTCACCGAACTCCATGCCGGAGGCAAATTCGGCGGGGGGGCCTATGGCGCTTCCGGTGGGCTGCACGGCGTAGGTGCATCAGTGGTCAATGCCCTGTCAGCCAAGCTCGTCGCCGAAATCGATCGCGAAGGCCACACCTATCGCCTGTGCTTCAAGGATCGGGTGGCCGGCCAGTTCAACGCCGAAGGCGGGTTCCGAGCCAGCCACACCCTCCAGAAGACGAAGAAGACGAAGAAGACCGGCAGCCGGATTCGATTCTGGCCCGATCTCGAGATCTTCGACCCCGAGGCCGACATCAACTATGAGACCATTTGCGAACGCGTCTCGCGCACCTGCTTCGTGGTACCCGGGCTCAAGGTGCGTATCGAGGACAAACGCACCGGCCACAACAACGAGCCCTTCGAGTACGTGTCGCGTGGAGGACTGTCGGACCTCGTCGAATCCCTCACTGTCGGCGAGCCCGTCACCGAGATCATCACCCTGTCAGGCACCAGCAGCTTCGAAGAGAAGGTCCCTGTCGACGGCAAGGTGACCATGGTCGAACGAGAGTGCGACGTCGACATCGCGCTGCGATGGGTCAATGGTTACGAGACCAGCATCGTCTCGTACGTCAACACCATCCCGACTGCCGAAGGCGGCACCCACCTGGCCGGCTTCGAGCGCGCGCTCACCCGGTCGGTCAACGATTCGCTCCTGGCCGGCACGAAGAAGCTGGCCAAGCTCGCAAAGTCCGGCAACGACCGAGCGACCAAAGACGATGTCCAAGAGGGCCTCGTCGCCGGCGTCAAGATCACCTTCGCCGAACCCCAGTTCCGCGGCCAGACCAAACAAGAACTTGGGACTCCACCCGCCCAGGGCATCGTCTATGACATCGCGAAACAAGAGCTCGCGAACTGGTTCGATGGCGAAGGCAAGAAGACCCACATCAATGCGGTTCGCGACAAGATCACCCAGGCGATCCTCAACCGGGTCGCCTCCAAAGAGGTACTCGACGCCAAACGCAAGGCCGCAAACCTGGGCTCGACTGGCATGCCCGACAAGCTCGCCGACTGCCGGACCCACGGAGATGACGCCGAGATCCTGATCGTGGAAGGCGACTCGGCAGCCGGGCCGGCCAAGGCCGGCCGCAACAGCGAGTACATGGCCATCTTGCCATTGCGAGGCAAGGTCGTGAACGCCGGTAAGGCCACGATGAAACAGGTCATCGACAACACCGAGGCCCAAGCGCTAATCACCGCTATCGGGGCCGGAAGCGGCAGAGACTTCAAGCTGGAGGACGCGCGGTATGGGCGCCTCATCATCTTGTGCGACGCGGATGTCGACGGCAGCCACATTCGATGTCTGCTCCTGACGCTCATTTACCACTACATGCGACCCATGCTCGAGGCAGGCCGTGTCTATGCCGCCCAGCCACCCCTGTACTCGTCGAAATGGCGCGGCACCACCTACTACGCGTTCACCGACAAAGAGCGCGACCAGACCGCGGCCAAGCACAAGATCCCGGTTGACAAATGGGTCCGCTTCAAGGGCCTCGGCGAGATGGACGTCGATGAACTCGCCGAGACGACCCTCGACCCCGAAACCCGCATTCTCAAACGCATGACCATGGACGATGCCGCACAAGCACAGGTCGCGGCCGAGATGTTCGAAACACTGATGGGCCCCGACGTGGCGGCGCGCCGCGACTTCTTGTTGACCAACAGCGAATTGGTCGACTGGGAAACGCTCGACATCTAAGGGTCAACGGAAACCGAGGCAATTGTGCTCATCAAACGAGTGGTGCTCGATCGGATCGTTGCGGGTGACGTCGATCTCATCTTTCGCCGATGGCGCAAACCCACCGTCAAGACGGGAGGTCAGCTACGTACCTCCGTCGGGATGCTCGACATCGTCGCCGTGGACAAACTTGTTCGCAGCCGCATCACGCCTGCCGAGGCGAGAAGGGCCGGCTACCCAACCAAGGCTGCGCTGTCGGGCGACCTGGATGCTCGTCGCGAAGGCGAGATCTACCGGATCGAGGTGAGACTGGGCGGCGAAGATCCTCGAATAGCCCTACGTAACTCGGCGAACCTGAGCGCTGACGACATCGCCGATGTCACCACTCGCCTGGAACGTCTCGACCGGGTCAGCAAGACCGGACCGTGGACCGCGCAGTACCTCGGGCTGCTCCAGGTGAACCCAAGCGTCCGGGCCCAAGACTTGGCCGACGGCATTGGTCTCGACAAACCCGCCTTCAAGAACAATGTGCGAAAGCTGAAGGAGCTCGGCCTCACAATCAGCCACTCCCCCGGTTACGAGCTTTCACCGCGTGGCCTGGCCTTTGTTGCTTTGTTCGACGCTTGAGTCAGGCGTCGACCAATGCCGCATCCACAGCCGCCAACGCGTGCAGACGCGCTGTCGGGAAATATGCGACGGCCAGGTCCGATTGGGCCACCAGTAATTCGATCTCGGTACACCCCGCGATAACACCCTGTGCGCCTTGGGCGATCATCCGATCGATGACCGCGAGGTAGGCGGTTTTGGATTCCGAGCGGATATGGCCCTGGAGCAATTCGTCATAGATCACGTCGTGGATCGTGGCCCGGTCAGCCTTATCGGGCACGACGACATCGAGCCCATGGGATACCAACCGATCGCGGTAGAACGCTTCTTCCATCGTGTACCGAGTCCCCAACAAGGCAACACGGTGAACACCAGCCTTGACGACGGCCTCAGCGGTGGCATCGGCCAAGTGCAAGAACGGGACCGAGATCGCCGCCTCGATGCGATCGGCGACGCGATGCATGGTGTTGGTGCACAAGACAATCAGATCTGCGCCGGCGTTCTGCAGCACCAGCGCATCGTCAGCAAGCAACTGACCCGCTCCGGCCCAGTCACCGCGCGATTGAAGCGCTTCGACCTGAGAGAAGTCGTAGGACCGAATGATGAGGTCCGCCGAGTGGGTGCCGCCCAAACGGCGCCGGACCTCGGTGTTGATGATGCGCTCGTACTCGATGGAGGACTCCCACGACATGCCGCCGAGGAGTCCAATGGTGCGCATCAGGCCAACGGAGAACCCCACTTGAACGTCATCAGCAACAACATCACGGCGAGGCTCAGGTGCAAGATGCCGCCGAACATGGCCTTCTTTTCGCTCATGTCGGGCAGCGGCGACCACGTTGGCGGGTAGGCGAACGCTGCAGCGAGCACAACAACGAGCCATACAGCGCCGCCGATACCGAGCCACGTCTGGCCGAAGTCATAGAAGTCGCTGCTCATTCCGACCAGCGCTCCCCCGAACACGCCAGCGGCCAACAGTGCCGGCGCCATCAGCGCGGCTGCGGCCTCGTCCAGCGTCGCCGAATCCTGGCCGGCCTTGCGCATCCGGACCGCGATGATCGGCACCACAAACGCCGCTCCCGTGCCCATGATCACCGCGATGATGTGCAGCAAGTAAACAATGTCATAGGGCGTGTCGTTGATGGCCGCGAAGATCATTTTGGCTCCTTGAGGTGAGACCGGAATCGTACATGGGCTCAGTGTTTACTTCGTCGCTGCAGTCTGTCACAGCGAGCTGCTAGAACTACAACCATGGAATTCGACGCCGAAGCTGGCGAAGACAGCGCCCTAGAAGACAGCGCCCTAGAAGACAACGCCCTAGAAGACAACGCCCTAGAAGACAACGCCCTAGAAGACAACGCCCTAGAAGACAACGCCCTAGAAGACAACGCCCTAGAAGACAACGCCCTAGAAGACAACGCCCTAGAAGACAACGCCCAAGAGGACACCGCCCAAGAGATGGGCGACGAGGCGGACCAAGCCTCCGACCAATCGGCCGATCACGCGACAGGCGAGGAGACAGCTCCTCGTAAGCCGGCACTGACCGAGGTGAACCCGGGCGTCGATAGGGACGCCGTAGTGGCGGCCGCTCTCGATAGCGGCGCTGGACTCCCGAAGTACCTGTCACCGTCGAGCGCAGGCATGTTCCAGGAATGTCCGCGTCGCTGGAAACACCGCTATATCGATCGCCTTCCCGACCCGCCGGGAGAACCAGCCCTGGCCGGGACATTCGCCCACCGGGTGCTCGAGTTGTTGTTGCAGGAGCCTCCGGAGCACCGCACCCCCGAACGAGCCAAGGAGCTCGCCCGCGATGTCTGGCCCGAGATCGGCGACGACGATGACTTCAAGGCCCTCTCGCTCACCGAAGAACAAGCCCGCGCGTTTCGCTGGCGAAGCTGGCAAGCCATCGAGGGGCTCTGGTCAATCGAGAACCCAAGCGAAGTGGTCGTCGAAGCCACCGAACAAGACATCCGCGTCGAAATTGGAGGGGTGCCGTTCCGCGGCATCGTCGACCGACTCGACATCGAGACCGACGGCCTGGTCATCGCCGACTACAAGTCCGGGAAGGCGCCAACCGAGCGCTACCAAGATGCGCGGCTGCACCAGGTCCTTCTCTACGCCGCAGCCGTCGCCGAGCTCTCGGGCATTCAGCCGGCTCGCGCACGGTTGCTGTA
>CAWKYX010000124.1:0-9866 GCA_963854265.1 Acidimicrobiia bacterium | reverse complement strand
TCGACTCCTCGAAGGGATGACCTCGGCAGCCGGCGATGTGGATATCGCCACCATCGATAACACCATCAGCGGCCTCGGCAAACGAGAGTTCCTGCTGTACAGCACCAGGCACAACGAGCCGATCCCGTTCGGGACGCGGTGGGCAATGTCGTACCTGCCGGGTCCACTGACCCGAGTACAGATCTCGACGCTAATGGACCCTCGTCGCGTGGAGCTCCTCGACGCCGCGCCCACACAGACCCCCGACGGAGACGGTACGGCCGGCTCGGCCCTACCAGCGTCGGCTACTGCGGCGACAGCGCCTGCCCCCGCGCTTGCCGCCGATGAGACGACGACGATGCCAAGCGTGGCTGATATTGCCCGCGTTCGCTACCTCGATGCCGGTGCGCCGTGGGCCCGCGAGATCGGCGCCGACCCGGGGAGCCAGCGGCTCCGGCCAGCGCTCGCGGCGCGCGTCAAGATGCTCTACGACGAGACCAAGGCCGACCTCCGCCACGAGCAGGAATGGGAAGCAGTGTTGTTCCCGATCGACGGCCAGCAAGCCGACATGGACCTTGCCATCAGCGTCGACTACGACGATCGTGACTTCCGCACCGAAGCTCCTCGCCAAGCCCGCTACGTGCTGGGCGACGCAAAACTCAATACGAAGGCCCTCTTCGCCAACGCCGAGCGGGACCTCAAGGACCGGATCTACCGCGGCGAGACGTTGACACTTCTTCACAACGAGGACCTCAAGGCATACTCCCGGCTCGAAGAGAGCGCTGAGGACTTCGAGCAGCGTTGTGCTCGGCTGGCAGAAGATGCCGCGGATGCTGACCTGGACAAAGTCCGAGTCGCACTCGAGAAGAAAATGGATCGTATTCAGCAGGCGATCTCAAAGGCTGAGGATCGCGTGCGGGAAGCTGAATCGAAGGCGGGAAGCAGTCGGAGCGACGAAATCTTGTCGGGCGTCGGCGATGTCCTGGGTAGCATCTTGGGCGGCCGCAAATCGAGTCGCTCCATCTTCGGTGGGCTCCGTCGAGCCGGCTCGAAGCGTAAGAGCCGGCAGGCCGCAGCCGAGCGGGTACGCACCGCTGAGAACCGGTTGGACGAGAAGGTCGACGAACTCGAGGACCTTGAAGAGGAACTGGCTGACACGGTCGAGGACATCGTCGAGGACTGGAACGACAAGGCTGCCAACGTCACAACATTCGAAGTGGGGTTGGAGAAGAATGATATTTCCGTCGACGAGCTGACATTGGTCTGGATCCCAAGCAACGACCATTAGCGCCGCCTGCCGTCGATACCGCTGAGGTCCTCAGCCGCCGTCCTCGACGTTCTCGTCATCGGGGGCCGGCGCAGGCGTCGGCGTGGGATCTGCCCCAAAATCGCCGGTCACCTTCAGCGGCACAAGATTTTCAGGAGCGCAGTCGAACTCGCCTCTGCGCTCGGGGAAGGTGCGGTTCCAGACGCCGTCGCCCAGGGTGAGAAGAACGAAACAGGGCGACGCCAAGCCGGCGGCGGGGTTCGCGAGGCCGTGGAGCCCGCCGGCGTCCCAACTCGCGATGGTGCTCGCGGCAGCTAACACCGATGCGCGGGTAAGCGAGGTGGGGTCGTACGCAGGTGTATCGACGCCAACCGCCCGCTTCACGGCTTCTTCGAACAGCAGCGCTGATGCCCATGCGTTGACGCCGGTCGAAGTCGGAATTGCGGTGGGGTCGGATCGACCGAGCAAGAAGAGGTAGCGAGTCAGTTCACCGTTGAGGTCGGCCTCTTCGAGTGGCCGGGTGGCGAGCCATGCCGAGACGCCGTTTCCTTGAGCGCCAGCATCTTCGACCCAGAATCTCGAGTAGCAAGCTTGGCCACAGTCGATGGTGGGAATGTCCACTTCTTGAGCATCGAGTTCGCTCAACAGCGTAATCAAGCGGCCCCCGTCATTTGGCCACGTGAGGACCTGTGGAGCGACTTCGGCGATCTGACCGACCTCGGCAACGAAGTCCGTGTCAAAAGCGACCTCGGGGCGGTACACAAACTCGAAACCGTGGATGCCGACAGCCTCTATCATGCGAGATCCGTTAATGACCGATACGGGCACGTCCAGCAGCATCGTGGCCGCTGCAACGGCGCCTTCGGGGTTGTTCTCGGCGTAGTAACGGGCCCAACCGGCCAACCAGGGGTCGCTGACGATCGGGTTCGACACCGTGGTCACCGTGGACTCAAGGCGTTCCTTGCTCGTGACTTGAGCCGGGAAGTCCGGCAGCCTGCACTCAGGAGACTGCAGTTGGTCGAGGCCGTCGTTGTCGAACAGGGCTGCGGATCCAACCAGGGCAAAGATGTCGCGGTTGCACGCCAGGTCGATGATTTCGGCGTGATCCGCCAACAGCGGACTGGTCAAGAATCGCTCAACGGTGACGTCACGGCCCGCCAACCCGCCTTCGTTGTTGATGTTGTTCGCCCACGCCTCGACAGCCTGCGCCGCACTCTCGGACATCTGATCGCTCACGCGCCCATCGCCCACATCGATGATGACGCCGATTCGTATTGAATCGGGAGCGAGTCCCTTCTCGCCATCGGATGGGGCCGGCGTGGGTGTGGGCTGATCGGCAACGGTCGGGACTGGAGGCACAGTCGGAGTGGGGACCGGTGTGGGCGTTGCCGGTGCATCGATCGCGCGGATCGCAGGTGTCGCGCAAGCCGTGGCCAACATCGCCGCAGCCAAGATGAAGGACAACAAACAGAAGAGGCGACCGGGCCCGGTGACACGCATGAGGGCCAAGGCTAACCGTCTGGGACCCAACGGACATCGCGTCACAGCACGCGATCCCGTGGCTTCTTGGCCCGTCCGTAGCCCACAAACACGTTCCCCATCGGACGGCTGCACCGTCCAACGGGGAAGACGCGAGTGTGGGACTGCGTCTTCGCCCCTATGCGAGGGCGCCCGCAAAGCCCTTGTCGAGATCGGTGATGATGTCCTCGAGGGTCTCGAGACCGACCGATAGGCGAACCAGACCTGGGTAGACACCCGTCGCTGCTTGTTCTGCCTCGCTGAGCTGGCTATGGGTGGTCGATGCCGGCTGGATCACCAGGCTGCGTACGTCGCCAATGTTCGCGACGTGGCTATGCAACTCGAGCGCCTCGACGAACTTGCGTCCGGCGTCGAGGCCACCCTTAATCTCAAACGATGGGATCGCGCCGTAGCCTTTCCCACCGGTCAAGCTCTTGGCACGCTCGTGCCAGGGGCTGGACTCGAGACCGCCGAAGTGCACCTTCTCGACTTGATCATGTGCCTCGAGGTATTCGGCAACAGCCTGAGCGTTGGAGCAATGACGCTCCATGCGCAGGCTGAGCGTTTCGAGACCCTGCAAGAACATGAACGAGTTGAACGGCGTTGTGGCGGCGCCGATGTCTCGGAGAATCTGTACACGGGCCTTGATGATGTAGGCGCCGTGCCCAAGGGCGGGCCAGTAGGCCAGACCGTGATAGCTCGGGTCGGGATCGGTCATGTTCGCAAACTTGCCGCTGGCACCCCAATCGAAGGTGCCGCCGTCGATCAGGACGCCGCCGATGGATGTCCCGTGACCACCGATGTACTTGGTCGCAGAGTGCACGACGATGTCGGCACCCAGCGTGAATGGCTGCACCAGGTAAGGCGTTGCCGCAGTGTTATCCACCATGAGGGGCACACCGTTGCTGTGCGCAACCTCGGCCACGCCTGCAACATCGAGCCAGTTGTTCTTGGGGTTGGGGCACATCTCGCCGTAGAAGAGCTTGGTGTTGTCCTGGACAGCTGCTTGCCAAGCCTCGAGGTCGTCGCCGTCGTCCACGAAGCTGACGTTGATGCCCAACTTGGGGAGCGTGTAGTGGAAGAGGTTGTACGTGCCGCCGTAGAGCGCAGAGCCAGCGACCATGTGGTCACCGGCTTCGAGTGCAGTCAGTATTCCCAACGTCTCGGCCGCTTGGCCCGAGGCCATCGCGAGCGCTCCAGGAATCCCGACCGCCGTTTCGGTACCGCCTTCGAGCGCCGACATCCGAG
This sequence comes from Acidimicrobiia bacterium, assembly GCA_963854265.1. Lineage (GTDB taxonomy): Bacteria > Actinomycetota > Acidimicrobiia > Acidimicrobiales > UBA8592 > CAWKYX01. Next base: position 5,854 of record CAWKYX010000124.1, on the reverse strand, counting down.
CTTCAAAAACGCCCTGGGTCGGGTTCATGATGCGGCTGTAGATGTTGCCCATCTCTGCAAGCGCAAACAGGTTCGAGGCGTGCTCTGCACTGTCGAACGTAAACGAGGTGGTCTGGTAGATCGGCACGGCCCGCGCGTTGGTCGCGGGATCGGGCACTTGACCCGCATGGATCTGCTTGGTTTCGAATCCCCACTCGGCGCTCATGGTGTTGTACTTCTTTCGTCGTTTCGATGTTGACCAGGTACACGATATCCTACAATCCCGATCGGAACACTCGTGATTTCTTCAACGGTCCTCGGCGATCGCCACGGTTCAGAACCAGCAAATACCACCGACGATGGTCAGCCCTCCCGATAGCGTTACCCGAATGCATGCGATCGAGACCGTCGGACTCACCAAGCTGTACGGCGAAACAAAGGCACTGGATGGGCTGGACCTCACGATGGCGCCAGGTTCGATCCTGGGCGTCCTGGGACCCAACGGCGCAGGCAAGACGACCGCTGTCAAACTGCTCACCACGCTTACGAAACCAACCGCCGGCAAGGCGTTCGTCGAAGGCATCGACGTCACCGCCAAGCCCCACGAGGTCCGCTCGCGGATCGGCCTGACCGGCCAATACGCAGCGGTGGAGGACCGCCTGACCGGCCGCGAGAACCTCGAGCACGTCGGCCGGCTGTTTCACATGCCGCACTCCGTACCCAAACACCGGGCGGCCGAACTCCTCACCCGCTTCGACCTCGTCGAGCCTGCCGATCGTGTCGTCAAGGGCTACTCGGGCGGCATGCGACGACGGCTAGACATCGCGATGAGCCTGATAGCGCGGCCGTCAGTGCTGTTCCTTGACGAACCCACCACCGGGCTCGATCCTCGTAGCCGCCTCGCGATGTGGGAGCTCATCGAGGAGCTGGGCGCGGACGGCACCACAACCTTCTTGACAACCCAATATCTCGACGAAGCCGAAGCGCTGGCCGACTCGATCGCGGTGATCGATCAGGGCCGTGTCATTGCCGAGGGAACAGCAGACCAGCTCAAGGACCGGATCGGTGGGGACCGGCTCATCGTCACCATCGCAACGATGTCCAATCTCGAACGAGCGAAGGGTGCCCTCAGCTCGATGGCGACGGGCCCGATCGAGATCTCCGCTACCTTGCCCGAGCTCGTCGTCCCAATTCGCCCCGGCGATCGTGTGGTCCCGAATGCCATCAGAGCGCTCGACGACTGTGCGTGCGACGTGATCGATGTCGAGTTGAGGCGACCCAGCCTCGATGACGTCTTCCTCACCATCACCGGCTCATCTCCCGACGATTTCAGCGCCACCGAAGGTGCAGCATGACCGTTGGCCCAAGCGAGACCGACGCTATGAGCTCTGCGGACACCGGCATTGGCTGGATGGCGCGCGACGCCTGGACCGAAGCCAAACGCCATCTGCGCATTATCCCGCGCAATCCCGAGCTCGTTGCCTTCGCCGTTGTCCAGCCCATCATGTTCACGGTCTTGTTCGTCTACGTGTTCGGCGGCGCGATCGAGATCCCCGGATTCGACGACTACAACCAGTTTCTGCTCCCGGGCATCATGGCCCAGACACTGACGTTCGGTTCAGCCGGTACCAGCATTGGGCTGGCCGATGACCTCCAGAAGGGTTTAATCGACCGGTTCCGCTCGATGCCCATGTCCCAACCGGCGGTGATCATTGGCCGCACGGTCGCGGACCTGGTCAAAAATTCGGTCAGCTTCCTCGTCATGCTGATCGTCGCGTTCGCTGTTGGCTTCCGCTTCGAAGGTTCACTACTCGAAGCCCTTGCAGCGACGTTGTTGCTGCTGTTGTTTGCCTATGCGCTCAGCTGGATTCACGCCCTGATCGGCTTGAGCGTGAAATCTGTGGAGGCCGCAAACTCTGGAGGGTTCCTCTGGATGTTCCCGATGACCTTTGTGTCATCAGCGTTCGTGGACCCTTCCTCGATGCCCGATTGGCTCGAACCGGTCGCCAACGGGAACCCATTCACGAAGATCGTGAACGCCAGTCGGGCGCTCTACAACGGCAACCCCGCAGGCAGCCTGCCGTGGCAGTCACTGGCCTGGTCCGTCGGCATCATCGCGGTCTTCGCAGCGCTGAGCTTCCGGAAGTTCGAGCGCGCCAGCCGGTAGAGCGTGAGCGCCGGGCGCTGCCTCCTTCAAGCTCGAGTTTGTCGCTAGCCCTGGCCACCCGAGGTGTCCTTGACGGACTGCTTGCCAGCTGAGATCCACGGCATCATCTCGCGCAGGCCCTTGCCCACTTGCTCGATCGGCAGATCGTGTCCAGCCGCTTCAAGCGAGAGGAAGTTAGGCCGACCATTGCGGGCCTCGGCGACCCACTCTTCGGCGAACTGGCCGCTCTGAATCTCGTCGAGAATGGTCTTCATCGTGGCACGCACGTCGTCGTTGATCACGCGCGGTCCGCGGGTCAAGTCGCCGTACTCGGCGGTATCGGACACGCTGTAGCGCATGCCAGCGATGCCCTCTTCGTACATAAGGTCGACGATGAGCTTGAGCTCGTGCAAGCACTCGAAGTAGGCAATCTCAGGCTGATAGCCGGCCTCGACCAAGGTGTTGAATGCGCTGTTGACCAGTTCTGTGGTTCCGCCACAGAGCACCACCTGCTCGCCGAAGAGGTCTGTCTCACACTCTTCGGTGAAGGTGGTTTCGATCACACCAGCGCGAGCCCCGCCAATGGCGTCGGCGTAGGCCAGGGTGAATGCCTTGGCATTGCCTGTTGCGTCGTTCTCGACGGCGATGAGGCATGGCACCCCGCCTCCCTCGACGTAGGTACGTCGCACGAGGTGCCCAGGGCCCTTGGGAGCGACCATGACCACGTCAACGGTGTCGGGAGGCGTGATGAGATCGAAACGGATGTTGAACCCGTGGGAGAACATGACGATGTTGCCATCGGACAGGTTGGGACCGATGTGCTCGTCGTAGATGGAAGCCTGGTCGGTGTCGGGCAGCAACAACATCACAGCGTCAGCCCAGGTCGTGGCATCGGCGACATTCATGACCGTGAGACCAGCGGCTTCGGCTTTGGCAACCGAGGCCGAACCCTCACGCAGGCCGACACGAACATCGATCCCGGATTCCTTGAGGTTCAGGGCATGCGCGTGCCCCTGGGAGCCGTAGCCCAAGACCGCGACCTTCTTGTCAGCAATCTGTGAACGGTCGGCATCTGCTTCGTAGTAGATGTTCGCCATTGGGTATCTCCTCAGGTGTGAGATGCGAGTCGGGGCATCTGGGTTGCGAGCCCCCGAAAACCTACCGGTTTCAGGGGCACATGATCTAACTGGTCCTAGCTCGGTGCTACTGACCGAGCGAATGCTCGGTCAGCGTTCGAGGCTGGGCAACGCGACCTTGCCTGTTCGCTGGAACTCCACAATGCCGAAGCCGTGCAGAAGTTCTTCGAAGTCGTTGATTCGACCGGGGGCTCCCGACAGCGACACCATCATCGCATCAGTGCCGACATTGAGGACTCGAGCCTCGAAGATCTGGACCAGGTCCATCAGCTGGCCACGTTCTTCCGTCGTCACCGAGACGGTCGCAATCATGAGTTCGCGTTCGACCGATGACGCGGGGTCGAGCTCTCGGATCTGCACCACGTTAATGAGCTTGTCGAGTTGTTTCACGACCTGCTCGAGGGGAGCGGACTCGACATCGACAGCGATCGTGATCCGGCTGAACTTGTCGTCGTCGGTGGGCGCCACAGCGAGGGATTCAATGTTGAATCCACGACGAGCGAACAGACCGGCGACACGAGCCAGAACACCCGGCTTGTTCTCCACCAGGACAACGAGGGTGTGGTAGCGGTGGGCCTGAGTCGCTGCCATTACTCGGCTCCTTGCTGGGTCGGGTGAACAATGACATCGCTGTTGGTCTTGCCGGCCGGGACCATCGGGTAGACGTTCTCGCTGGCTTCGGTCCGGAAATCGACAACCACCGGACGGTCGTCAATCTCATTGGCCCGTTCGATCGCGGGTTGCACCTCTTCGGGCGAGTCGACACGAATCCCGACACAGCCCATTGCCTCTGCCAGCATCTTGTAGTCGGGCAGATCGGCGTTGAGGTGCACTTCGGAGTAGCGCTCGTCATAGAACAACTCCTGCCATTGGCGCACCATGCCCAAGTAGCCGTTGTTCAAGATCGCGATCTTGACCGGGATTCGCTCAACGCGAGCAGTGACCAGCTCTTGGTTGGTCATCTGGAAACACCCGTCTCCGTCAATGGCCCACACCATGCGGTCGGGCATCCCGACCTTCGCTCCGATAGCAGCAGGAACCGCAAAGCCCATCGTGCCCAGCCCACCTGAGTTGATCCAGGTGTAGGGATGGTTGAAGGTCCAGTACTGGCTGGCCCACATCTGATGCTGACCAACACCCGATGCCACGATCGTGTCGTCGGGCGTGTTGTCACGAAGTTGTTCGAGAACGAATTGGGGCTTGAGCCCCTCACCTGGTTGGGCTTCGTCGTAGTGCAGTGGATAGCGCTCCTGCCAGCCGCTGACCGTGGACTTCCAACCCGTCCGGTCGGGCTGGGCACCAAACCCGCCGAGCTCTTGCACCGCCTTGATCAGTGCTTCGATCGTCAAGCGAACATCGCCCTGGATCGCAACGTCAGCCTTGCGGACCTTGCCGAACTCAGCGGGATCGATATCGGCGTGAATGATCTTGGCGCCCGGAGCGAAGCCATCAAGACGGCCGGTGACTCGATCATCAAAACGTGCACCCAACGCCACCAACAGGTCAGATTCTTGCAACACCGTCACCGCGGTGTAGTTCCCGTGCATCCCGGGCATCCCCAGCGCCAGAGCATGGTCGTCGGGGAAGCCTCCACGGTTCATCAGCGTCGTGACCACGTGGATGTCGAGCAGCTCGGCGAACTCGCGCAGCTGCTCAGCAGCCCGGGCCTTGAGAATTCCGCCACCGGTGTAGAGCACCGGACGCTCCGACGCCAGGATCATCTCGGCCGCGGCACGAACCGCATCGAGGCTGGGCTCGACCTGCGGGTTGTAGCCCGGGAGGTCGTGGCCGGTGGGGTCGTAGTCCTCGAAATGTGATCGCGGATTATTGGGATCGACAATGTCTTTGGGGATGTCGACAAGAACAGGCCCAGGTCGACCCGTCGTGGCGATGTGAAACGCATCGTGGATGACCTGAGGAATGTCACTGGCTTCGGTAACCAAGAAGTTGTGCTTGGTGACCGCCATGGTGATGCCGGTGGTATCGCACTCTTGGAACGCATCGGTCCCAATCGCGGCTGAGGCCACCTGGCCTGTGATGCAGACCATGGGGACCGAGTCCAACATGGCATCGGCCAGCGGCGTGACGACGTTGGTGGCTGCTGGGCCGCTGGTCACCATGGCCACACCGGGCCGACCGGTCGCATGGGCGTAGCCCTCGGCCATATGGCCTGCGCCTTGTTCGTGCCGCACGAGGATGTGGCGGATCGATGAATCGATCAGCGGGTCATAAACGGGCAGGATCGCTCCGCCCGGGAGACCAAAGACGACGTCGACGCCCTCGGCTTCGAGACTCTTCATCAGGGCTTTGCCACCGTCTGTTTGCATGTCTCCACCTGTGGTCGGTGTTGCTGGCTTGCTGGCTTACTGGTTGTTACTGGCGCTGTCTTGTGGGTGTTGCTGTCTTGTGGGTGTCCAGCGCTTGACCTCGGCCGTTGAAGGCCCGAAATCAAGTGCCGCTCGGTCGCAAAACCGAGTTGCGCGGGCCCGAAAACCAAATCGACCTCCCAGATGGGAGGTCAAACGCGCACGAAAGGTCTTCCCCGTGCGCTACAGGATTACTACGAGCTCGTGTGTCAGACCCATACTGTCGG